>JBDGXI010000199.1:0-4642 GCA_039584685.1 Gemmatimonadota bacterium
CTCGCCCGTGTTCCGCGCTCTCAGGGCGGTTGGCGTGGATCGTCAGGTCATCGTGTACGCCGGGCACAGGCAAGAGCTGGATGCGCGCGAGACGTTCCTCGAGGAGCTCGAGCTACCGTCGCCTGACTACGTCCTGGGCGTTTCGACGGGGACGTCAGCCATCCAGACGGGACGGTCGCTCATCGCTCTCGAACCCGTCGTATTGCGTGAAGCCCCGGACTGGATCTTTGCCGTGGGAGATGTCGACGCTGCCCTCGCGGCGGCCCTGGTGGGACGCAAGAACGGACTCCCCCTGGCTCATCTGGAGGCAGGGTTGCGGGCCGGAGACCCGACGGCGCCGGCGGAGATCAACCGGCTACTCACCGACCGGCTCTCCGACGCGCTGTTCACGGCGGAGCGGGAGACGAGCGAGCATCTGATATCCGAAGGCATCGATGCGGAACGCGTTCACTACGTCGGCAATACCGCTGCCGACACGGTTTCACGTCTTCGGCACAGATCCAGTTCCCTCGATCTGCCGGAGGTTCTGGGCTTGGAGGAGGGATCGTACATCATCGCCTCGCTGCAGCGAACCGACGGTGCCAGGGGTGCGGACCACCTGAAGGACTTCCTGGCGGCGCTGGACGCGGTGGCCTTCGAGACGGGACGGTCCACGATCCTCTTGCTGGATCCGCCCGATGCGGCTGACGTCAGGGCGAACAATCTGGAACATCTGCTCACCCCGATCACCGTGGTCGAGTCGGCCAGCTACGTGGAACTTCTCGCCCTGGTCCTGGGCGCTGGCGCCGTGGTCACGAACGCCCGCGATGTGCAGGACTGTGCGACCGTCGTCGGAGTGCCGAGCGTCGGCGTCGGAGACCTGTCGGTGGGCGCGATCTTCAAGCGTGGCAACCACGTATCACTGGAAGCGTTGGATGAACTGCCGGAGATCGTGGTCCGTGCCCTGACGGAGCGGTCCGCGGCTCAGCAGCCAGAATTGTGGGACGGTCTGGCGTCCAAGCGGATAGCGGAAATCACGATGGCCAGGCTCCCGTTGTCCATCGCCTGACGGCCTCGAGCGCGACCGAGCATTCCCGTTCGTCCCGTTCGACGCACCTCGGTGCGGTGATTTGGCCGCTCTCGTTGCGGAATGCGACGAACAGGCTGAACTCCCGGCAGGTGCCGATTGCTCGAGCCGGGAGCCAGGTGTCGCGAATCTGCCACATCTATGGATCATCACGCCAAATACGGCATCCCACCTTCGTGCGGGTCCAGATCTTGATCTTCTCGGGCCGGCCGGCCGTAGCGCCGGCACGACACCGTGAGCCCGGGGGGCCACACGAGTGAAGCCAAACTTCCAGTGGAAGATCGATTCATGGACGCGGAGCGGGTCCTCATGGCGCCTGAAGACAGGGCCGCCATCCGGATCCTGGTCGTAGACGACGAGCCGAGCATCCTCGAAAGCTGTGAGACCGTTCTCAGTGGAGAAGGGTACGTCTGCCAGGTCGAACGCCGTGGCGAAGAGGCACTGCGGCGGCTCAAGGGCGAGACGTTCGAGATCGTTCTGATCGACCAGAACATGCCGCAGGTTCACGGGCTCGACATCCTCGCGGAACTGAGGAAGCGCAACCCGGACTGCCTGGCGATCGTGATGACGGGGCACGCCACGACCGAGGACGGGGTGAAGGCCATTCAGGCGGGCGCCTGGGACTACCTTCCGAAGCCCTTCACGGCCACTCAGCTTCTGGTGCTCATCGGCCGTGCAGCGTTCACTCTGATGCGAACGCAGAAAATGACCCAGCCCTCGCAGCGCGAGGGACTGCTCGTCGAACGCGGGACGACCATCCTCGGCGTGTCTGCCGCGATGCGTGAAGCGGTCAGCAAGGCACTCAAGGTAGCACCCACCGACGCCTCCATCTTCATCACGGGCGAGAGCGGAACCGGCAAAGAGCTGTTCGCCCAGTACATTCACCGGGAGAGCC
Source organism: Gemmatimonadota bacterium (assembly GCA_039584685.1). Taxonomy (GTDB): domain Bacteria; phylum Gemmatimonadota; class Gemmatimonadetes; order Palauibacterales; family Palauibacteraceae; genus Benthicola. Next base: position 1,962 of record JBDGXI010000199.1, read on the forward strand.
GCCGTTCGCGCAAACCGTTCGTTGCGGTGAACTGCGCCGCTCTTCCCGGAGAGCTCCTCGAATCCGAGATGTTCGGCCACCGACGCGGAGCCTTCACCGGGGCCATCCGGGACAAGGCCGGGTTGCTGGAAGTAGCTGACCAGGGCTCTTTCTTCCTCGACGAACTGGCGGAGATGCCTCTCGCGATCCAGGCCAAGCTGCTCCGAGTCCTGCAGGACGGCGTGCTCAGGCGTGTCGGGAGCGAAAAGGACGACGCGGTCGTGGATGTGCGCTTCATCTCGGCGACCAATCGCGATCCGGAAGAGGCGCTCAACGAGGGAGTCCTGAGGAACGATCTGTACTACCGGCTGCGTGTCGTTCCGATTCACCTTCCGTCGTTGAGGGAGCGACCGGAGGACATCCCCGTGCTCATCCGCCACTTCGTGGATCACTTCTGGCGCCGACACCAGCTGCCCGGAGCCGAGCCTCCGAGACTCGCCGGAGAGACCCTGGAAGCTCTGATCCACTACCCGTGGCCGGGCAATGTCCGCGAACTGCAGAACGTGATCGAGAACCTGGTCGTGCTGTCGGATCCCGAGGAAGAAATTCCTGCCGAGCGCCTGTCGATTCTCGAGCAGCCACCCGAGCTGAGCCAGGGGAACGGTCTCGGACCCGCACTCGACCTCCGTATGCCGTTCCACGATGCGAAGCAGCTACTGGTCGACCGCTTCGAGCGGGAGTACCTGGCACACCTCGTAGCGCGGACCGGTGGGAACATGTCCGAGTCCGCCCGGCAGGCCGGCATCGACAGGACGACTCTGTATCGGCTGATGGACAAGCACAAGTTGGCCCGCGAGGCCTTCGCGTCCTGATCATGACAGACAACGCCTTCCCACGGTCCGGCTCTCCCGACGAAGGAGCCGGAGAAGAATCCGACTCCGGGGTCACGAGGGCCGCCCGGAACCGGGCGGAGGACCTGATCCGCTCGCTTCCCGATCGGTTCCGTGCTGCCGGCATCCAGCTGGCACGCGAGCTGTATGGACGTCCGGGACCGGTGAAGGTACACCAGGCTGGAGAGGATAGACCCGCCCGCACAGCCTGGTACGCAGGTCTGGAACTCGAGGAGGCGTGGGCGGTCGCTCAGGCGTTCCGTGAGACCATCCCGGACCCCGTTACAGAAGGCGGAGAGCGGGAAACAGGCGCTTCCCGCGAGCTGCATGCGGCGTTGGATCGGACTCTCCTCAGCGCGGCGGTGGCGACTCTGGATCGAAACACCGACGCGCACCGTCGGATGGTCCAGGACGTGTCGCACGACCTCCGGTCTCCGCTGAACTCGATTCTGTTTCTGGCAGACGCTCTGCGCTCGGAAAGGAGTGGACCCCTGGCGCCAGCGCAGAGTCACCAGATGAGCGTCCTGTACACCGCCGCCGTCACCCTCGTGAGAATGGCGAACGATCTCATCGATTTCTCCCGGCTGGGCGTAGGGCAGGAGAAGATCGTGGTATCGACGGCTTCCTTCTCTCTGGAGACGGTGATCGAGGACGTCAGAAACCTGGTGGGCCCTCTCGCCACGCACCGGCGGGTCGAGCTTCGAACCGAATTCAGCGCCGAAGGCCTGCGGCACGGAGATCAGCGGCTTCTGAGTCGCGTGCTGTTGAATCTGGTCGCGAACGCACTGGAGGCCTCAGACAACGGCGGCACGGTGACGCTCGAGTTCAGCGATGCTGAGTCCGGCGACCTGTGCATCGAGGTACGCGACGATCGCGGAGGCACCGACGTCGAGGCGCTCAGACAACTCCTGTCGGTTACCGAAGACCGATGGCCTGGGGAGACCCGTGGGTGGACCCGTGGACTCGGTCTGACGATCAGCGCGCGGCTCACCGAGGCGGCAGGGGGTCGGATCGACGTCCTGAGTCGGTCCGGAAACGGCACCGTGTTCAGGGTAGAGCTGCCCTTCCGAAGCCTCTAAACCTCGTTTCGCCGTGGGGGAATTGCGTTAGAATAAGGGTGTTGCGCCTGTGCAACACGTGTGGGAGATTCAGGCAGATACAAAGGCGTAACACGCCGTTTTTCAGTTAGTTGCGGCGCAACGCGGGGTGGGAGCGCTTCTTGCCTGCCCGCCATGCAAACATGCCAACGACTCAGCGTGACCGAGTCGATGGTTCGAACTACCCGCCGTGCCAGTGGGCGGGTCACCTGGCCAGGCACTAGGTGACGGGGACCGGCGCTTCGTTTGAATTGACGAGGTTGGCCTCTGTTACTGAGAGGCACGGAGTGTGACGAGAAACTGTGCTAGACCGATATGGAATCGCAAGATACAGCCGATGAATCCGTACACTGGCACGCACTTTACACTCGTGCTCGCCACGAAAAGAGGGTCGCCGCTGCACTCTCGGATCGGGGCTTCGACGAGTACCTCCCCCTCATCGCCAGAGAGAGCCAGTGGCACGACAGGCGGAAGCGAATCTGGTGGCCGGTGTTTCCCGGCTATGTATTCGCCCGATTCTCTCCCGAGCAGGCTGCTGCGATCGTCGAGGTCCCTGGCGTGGTGAGCGTTTTGTCCGTCGCCGGCTCTCCGGCTCGAATCCCGGAAAGCGACATCGACAACATTCGCGCTCTGGTAGCGGCGGCGGATGCCACAGGCGCTCTGCCCGAGGCCGAAGTGCTGCTGGAGGAGGGCCAGCAAGTGGAGATCACACGGG
>JBDGXI010000200.1:0-3434 GCA_039584685.1 Gemmatimonadota bacterium
CCCATCTTGTCCTCGTGCTTGCCGACCGAGTATCCGGGAGTGTCCTTTTCGACGACGAAGGCGGAGACGCCCCTGGCTCCTCGACCCTCTTCCGTGACGGCGAAAATCGTGTTGTAGCTGGCCACGGAACCGCCCGTGTTCCACTTCTTCTCACCGTTCAGGACGTAACCGTCGTCGTCCTTCTGCGCCCGGGTGGTCATTCCGCCGGCATCCGAACCCGCGTCTTTCTCGGACAGACCGAACGCGATGAGCTTCTCGCCCGCCGCGATGCCCGGCAGCCAACGCTCCTTCTGCTCGTCGGTCCCGCCGACCAGGATCGGAAACGATCCGAGAGCGTTGACGGCGAAGCCGACACCCATCCCGCCGCAGGCGCGCGAGAATTCCTCGACCACCAGGCACAGGTCGAGCACGCCACCGCCCATGCCGCCGTATTCCTCCGGAATCCACACGCCGGACAGGCCCGCGTCGCGGATCGCGTGCTGCACCTCCCAGGGGTACGTCTGCTCGACGTCGTACTTGGCTGCCACCGGTCGCATGGCCGTCTCGGCCAACTCCCGGGCGCGGTTTCTCAGCTCGACCTGCTTCGGCGTGTATAGTTCCTCGATCATGGCCTCACTCTTGGTTCATTGGGTGTCAGCGCCGCCGACCCCGATCCCGGCGACCTCGCGTGAGAGCGGACCGTGGTGGCGCCGGAGTCTCATCCTCTTCGCTGACGGCCGCTGCGATGTGCGCATCGGGCGGAGCGGAGCTCGGCTCGAAACCCTCCACGAATTCCCGGGGGATGGCCTCACCAGTCAGCGTTTCGATCAGCCTCAACGCTTGCCAGTCGTTGGGTGCGACGAGGGTGTACGCCTCCCCGGTGGCGTCGCCGCGGGCGGTTCGGCCCACCCGGTGCACGTAGTCGCGGGGATCTTCCGGCGCGTCGAAGTTGATCACGTGCTCTATACCCCTGATGTCCAGCCCACGCGCCGCCACGTTGGTCGCGACGAGAATCCGCTTTTCGTTTTCCCGAAACCCCTTGAGACTCCGGTCGCGCTCCCGCTGCGGCATGGCTCCGTGCATCCCGGCGACGGGCAAGCCCCGTTTCTGAAGGAAGCCGGTCAGGTACTCGGCCGTGTCACGGGTGCGCGTGAACACGAGGACCTGGCCTGTGGTCCACTGCCCCAGGATGTGGAGCAAGAGTTCGTGCTTCTTCGGCCAGTCCACCGGATAGACGACCTGTCGGATTCCGTCGGCTGCCGACTCGAGTCCCACGTTGATGCGCTCGGGGTCACGCATGAGGTCGTTGGCGAGGCCGGTGATGCCGTTGGGCATCGTGGCCGAAAAGAGAAGGGTCTGCCGTTCGCGCGGCGTGGCCGCGACGATCTCCTTCACATCGTCGATGAACCCCATGTCGAGCATCCGGTCCGCCTCGTCGATCACCAGGACCTCGACATACGAGAGCTTCACGATGCCTTTGTTAAGGTAGTCCAGGAGACGCCCGGGCGTGGCGATCAGGACGTCGCAGCCGAACTTGAGCTCGGCGATCTCGGGGCCCATTCGGGTCCCCCCGTGCACCACCACGGCTTCGAGCGATGACGTGGCCCCGTACCGGCGCACCGCTTCACCGATCTGCTGAGCGAGCTCCCGGGTCGGCGTTATCACCAGGCCCCTGGGTTGACCGTGATGCTTGCCTGCCGCGAGTCGTTGAATCATCGGCAGCGTGAACGCAGCCGTCTTCCCAGTGCCCGTGTGCGCCGTGCCGAGAACATCTCCGCCGGCGAGGGCGGAGGGGATCCCGAGCCGCTGAATCTCGGTCGGCTGGTTGTAACCGACGTTGACCAGCGCCTCGACGAGTAGAGGGGATAGGCCGAGCGCGGCGAATGGGGCGCCCGGGTCTGCTGTGAAGTCGGCGCCAGGCGACGCCTGCGGGTCTGCTTCTTCTGTGCTGATTAGATAGCCTCTCGTCGATTCGATGTCGGCACCCTTCTGGCGCCTTCACGAAAAGAGACACCGTGAGAACCGCGAGGGCAAGTTTTGCGCTCAGGCCTGCCGGACGCTGAGGGAGCCGGGTGGACACGCGGGCCGGAACAGACTCGATTCTCCGGTATCCGCCGGCCCCGAGCCGGCGCCACCTACGGGCGAAGGATAAGAAATGGCTTTGATCGAGCTGCGTGGCGTGGAGAAGGCCTTCGAGTACCGAGGCGGGCAGACCTTTGCACTCCGGCAGATAACGTTCGATGTCGAGCGCGGGGAGTTCGTTACGATCATGGGCCCGTCGGGCGCGGGGAAGAGCACTCTGCTCAATATACTCGGCATGTTCGATGGCTTGTTCGGAGGCCGGTTCACCTTCCAGGGGCGGGCCGTTCACGACATGAAGCCGAAGCACAGGCAGGCTCTCGGAAAGGAGCACATCGGGTTCGTGTTCCAGCAGTTCCACCTCCTGGATGACCTGACGGTGGCCGAGAACCTGGACACCCCGTTGTCCTACCGGAACGTGCCGCGAGGAGAGCGCGAGGCGCAGGTGGCCGACATGCTCGACCGGTTTCACATCGTGGCGAAGAAGGACCTGTATCCCAGCCAGCTGTCCGGCGGCCAGCAGCAACAGGTGGCCGTGGCGCGAGCCCTGATCGCCAATCCATCGGTGATACTCGCGGACGAGCCCACCGGCAGCCTGCACTCCTCCCAGGCCCGCGAGATCATGGAGTTGCTGTCGGAGGTAAACATGGCAGGCACGACCATCGTCCAGGTGACGCACGACGACAAGGTGGCCGCGTATGGCCGGCGCGTGATCGAGCTGAGGGATGGAATGCTCGTGGAGGACCGGCCGACAGGCTGAGTCACGGTTCGCCTCAGGGCCTCTCGTCCAACTCGGCAACCGTGTTCCGCCAGCGCCTTCAGCATCCACTGTCCATAGACCGGTCCCTCAGCCGCGTGATGCACTACGTGGATCTTCCAGAACGACTGCAGGATCTCCCGGCGGATGGCTTCCATCGTCGTGTCCTTGAGTACGAATACCGAGATCGTGAACCGAAGTCGACAAGCGAGACATCCTGGCGCACAGCCATCTCCATGAGCGGGTCAAAGCGTCTCCGCCGGCCACGCGCCACGAATCCCGATTTCCCATCCGAACTACATATTCATGACCGACTTGTGATGTAATTGGTACTATGGTACGTTCCCTGCTCCGTACTAGTACTGAGGCAATACGCATACGAACATTGAGTACGCGGCGAAGGTCGCGAAACTGAACAGCCCCGGCTGGGGCATGTACAAGGAGCGCGGACGAATGCATCCTCTCAAGAAACTAGTCATGGGCCTGGCGATGGTCGGCCTGGTGGTCGGCGTCGGCGCCTGCGGTGATGACGACGACGATCAGGGCCCGTGTACGACGGCAACGGTCACCGTCACCCCGGCCACGGCGACGATCGACATCGCTGGCACACAGCAGCTGA
>JBDGXI010000201.1:0-3424 GCA_039584685.1 Gemmatimonadota bacterium
GTAGCCGTCGGCCTGCTGGACCGCCACGGCGGCGGTGGCGAGCCCGATGATGAGACCCAGAGTCCGCACGACGCCGACCCGCGCGCCTACGTCTTTGAATCCGTCTTCGCGAAGAACCCGCTCAGGAGCTGGTGCGTGTGCTTGCTCCCACACTCGGGACACCGGGGATCCTGCTTGATCTTGTCGTGCTCCGAGATCAACTGGCTCACCGTGAAGATCGCCCTGCATTCCTTGCACTGGTACTCGTAGAAGGCCATCGGCACGCCTCCATCCGGGGTAGTGGCGAGACGGCCAGGAGGGGGCCCGGCGCGCTCGCCGGCAACTTCTCCCTTAATCTAAGGAGCGCAGCGCTGGCGGCCACCGGGGGCCGGGATTGGGTCGTCCCTTCAATACAGGTCCGGGGGGAGCCCGTCGATTCGCCAGGCCACAATGTATTGCACGTCCAGCTCGTCCTCCCATACCCCGTAGATCCGATCTCCCGCGAAGGTGAGCGCCCGGTCGATGCAAGGCAGCTCGATCACGCCCAGATATCGTCCCTCGGGATCGAACACGTCCCACTCGTACGTCGCGGGTGGACGGTTGAAGGCCAGAGCGTCCTCGAGCTCCGCGTCGCTCAGTGCGCTCACCGGCCGCAGGCGCTGAACCCACAGCGTGCCCTTCACTCCAGAGATGAACCGGCGCCACGCAGGGTACAGGTCCTCGAAGTGTACCGCCGATTTCACCAGTGCGATGCGGGCCGGTGGGGCGCCATTCTCCGTCATGACACGTTCGAGCGTGTCGATGAATCGGGTCCGGTCCTCGCCCGACATCGGCCGCCGTTCGCGATGGAGGCTCACGATGCGATCGAGCACTCCCTCGTCGTCGTACCACCAGAAGCGGTACACGTCGCTCCGGCCCGTGGCGAGGCCTCCGTGCCATGTGAGTTCGTAGTCAGGGTATCCGGCCCACAGGTGCCATTCCGGTTCGTCTCCGGCGAAGCGGAATACGTCGCTGGAAGGAATGAAAGCCAGGGTGTCGAGGACGGTGCCCCGCACGTCGCGTATGAGAACCGCGTCCAGAGTGTCCACCACGGGAGAGTCAGGCAGGCGAAGGGGTGTCATCACGGTCACGATGCGACCATTGGCGGCGTAGTCCCACCCTCCGAATCGATAGTCATCCGCGGGCGTGGTCTTCCAGCTGCCGAGCCACGTTCCGTCCGGAGCCAGCCAGTGCGCCTGCATGTTGGACCAGTCCATCACGAACAGGGTGTCCCCGGTCGCCCGCCCCACGACGAGACCGCGCCCGAACTCGCGTGGACCGGATCCGGCCACTCCCACCGTCCTCAGGTACGTTCCGTCCGAGGCGAAGAACTTCAGGTGCTGTCCCATTGGGTCGGAAATGACGATCGTCCCGTCCGACTGGACCACGAGACCGCTGATGTTCCCGAACTGGGTCTCTGGATCGCCGCTCAGCGAACCGATGCGGAGCACTTCGGTGAGCGTCCAGCGGTCCTCCTCGCGCCACAGTGGCTCTCCGAAGTTGTCGACGATTGCCACACCGGCACTGTCGAGAACGGATCCGTGCCACTCGGCCGCCGATTCGACCTCCGAGCAGGCGGAGACTCCGAGCACGGCGGCGACCAGGGACAGGATCGCGACGAAGGGAGCGGTCGAAGCTCGCATGGTGGCCAACCTCCATCAGACGGCCTGAGGTCGAGCCGGAGGGGTACGGCATGAGACGATGGTAAGTATAGTATCCGGAAACCGGACTTGCACGCTGGTCGCAGCCTGAATCCGTGGACGCGCAAAAGCCTGGCAAGTTGTATCGCGCGGACTGTTTGCCGCCCTGGCCGAGACCTCGTTCAGGAGCCGGTGGAAGTCAACGGCGCTTCGACGGCCCGGCGCGCGTCCTCCCGGATCCGTCGTACCATGGCGGTGAGGCCGTCGGCCCGGGCGGGCGACAGGTGCGAGCTCAGCCCGATGGCGTCGAAGGCGTGCAGCTCGGCCGCGATGATCTCGGCAGGTGGGCGGCCGTCGAGGATGCGCAGCATGAGCGAGATGATCCCACGCGTGATGACCGCCTCGCTGTCGGCCGCGATGTGGAGTCGGCCTTCGCGGAACTCGGTCCGGATCCACACCCGGTTCTGGCACCCGGCCACGGCGTTCTCGTCACGCCGCACGCCGTCGTCCGCAACGTCCAGTTCGTGGCCGAGGCGAACGAGGTGCTCGTACTTGTCCATCAGGTCGTCGAGGTGGGCGATCTCGGCGATGATCTGCTCCTGAACCGCGTCGATAGAGTGGTTCGACCCGCCGTCGCCTGCGACCGATTCCGACGTCTCCGTCATGAGCTCGCTTCCGGCACGCCGGTTCCTATCGGGTTCGCCTCATCCGAGCTCCACTCGAACCACCCGCCGTCGTACACCGCGACGCTGGGCCAGGCCAACAGCCAGGCATTGAAGAAAGCCTCGCTACCCCGCCAGCCAGTGCCGCAGTAGAAGGCGTTGCGCTTGTCCGGCGTGACCCCGATCCGCTCCCATGCCGCCACGATCTCGTGGTACTCGCGGGTCGTATGGTCCAGGTTCCGGTAGTCCTCCATGTGATAGGCATCGCTCCCGCAGCTTCCGAAGACCGAGCCGGGGATGCGGCCCTTCTTCTCGATGTAGTTGTAGCCGCTCACCTCGCCGACGTACTCGGGCCAGCTCCGCACGCTCACCAGGTTTCCTTCCGGCGAGGAAAGGATCTCTCTCGCTTCGGGGAGGTCGACGGCGAGTTCGGGAGCGCCGGGGATCGAGGCTCCGAAATCGTTCTCGGGATGCCGTTCGCTTTCGTCCCCGGTGACCTCGTATCCTTCGTCAGTCCACGACTGCAGCCCACCGTTGAGGACGCGCACGTCCTTCACTCCGGCCCACAGCATGATGAAGGCGCAGCGGAACGCGGCCAGCTGTCCGGCGGCGCTGCCAGGGAACGAATCTCGGTTGTCCGGGAACGAGTGACGGCCGTACAGCGCGACCGTGGTACCGGACGTGATTCCCAGCTCCAAGAGCGTCTGCCGAACTTCGTCCGGAGATCGCCGATTCCACGTGTCGGGGGACTCCAGCCTGAGCGTGTCCAGCTCCAGAGCACCCGGGATATGGCCCCGCTCGTAGTCCGCGCGGTTGCGGTAGTGGGCGTGGCAGAGAACCAATCCGTCGGCGTCGGCATCGCGATCCGCGCCCCCCGTGAGTCGTCCCTGCAACCAGGAGGGCGGGACCAGATTCCGATGCCTCGCCAGCCGGCCCAGAGGAAGAGACTCGTGCGGGCACCACTCGCGTTCGAAGTCGTGGTACAGGCCGACCCGATCGAATCCCGCCCGCCGAAACCTCGCCGCCACGTGTTCGGTCTCCTCGGCATCGTAGCCGTACAGGACGAGAGACCGTTGGGGCGTGATCTCTTTGGCCTCGACGATC
>JBDGXI010000052.1:0-16845 GCA_039584685.1 Gemmatimonadota bacterium
ACGCGCAGGTGGCTGGCCTGCTCGTGACCTACGTCAACGAGATGGCAAGGCCGGAATCAGAGCGAGGCGCTGCGTTCCGGGGAGAGCGCCTCGAGCAGACGCAAGGACAATTGCGGGGAGTGACTCTCAGTGCCGATTATCGGGCCGTCGAGACTTTCGCCGGTCGACTGGCGATCGCCCAGAACTGGCTGCCGGAAGCCGACCCGCTCGTTCGAGCGGTCCGTCCCGGGGAGACCCCTCAGCAGGCGGCTACCCGGTTGATTGAGGGTTCCCGCATCGGTGACCCGGCGTTCAGGGCGGAGATCATGGACGGAGGCCCGGAGGCTCTCCAGGCTTCCACCGACGCGTTCCTGGCGCTGATTGCCGAAATGGTCGCCAGCTATGAGACCGTGTCGGCAAGGTGGTCGGAGCTCCTCGCTGCAGAGAACGTGCAGGCGTCGCGCTTCGCGGCTGCCTTCTTCTCCGTCTTCGGCACCGGCGTCCCACCGGATGCCACCAGCACACTGCGGATCTCGGACGGAGTGATGACGGGCTACGAGTACAACGGCACCCTCGCACCCGAGGCTACGACGATCTACGGGCTCTACGCGCGGGCGGCCGAGTTCGACGAGCGGCCTCCGTTCGACCTGGCTCCGTCGTTCGCTGCCAAGCGAGACGCCGTGGACATGGGAGTCAAGCTGAACTTCGTCAGCACTCACGATACGACCGGCGGCAACAGCGGAAGCCCGCTGATCGATAAGGAGGGGAGATACGTGGGCGCTCTGTTCGACGGTAACACCGAGAACTTCCCCAACGAGTTCCTGTTCGGTGTGGAGGGAGGCCGCTCGGTGTCAGTGCACTCGGCAGGCATCACCGAGGCCCTGAGCAGCGTTTACGAGGCAGACGAGCTGCTCCAGGAGATTCTGGACGCGGCCCAGTAGACGGCGGCAGTACGGGACAGGTTGACCCCGCAGAGCGAGTCGACCTGTCCCGCTATCGTTTTCGATCACATCCTCTTGTAGGCGGGCCCGCTTCCACCCTCCCGGGGTGTCCAGCGCGGACCGAGCACGTCCGTGGCCTTGCAGTCAACGCAGTTGGGGGCGTTTACCACGAGGCCGTCTTCACCCGCCTCATAGACACCGGCCGGACACATGTGCTGATACATCCGCTGCACCTCGAGCGGGACTTCGCTTTCGGAGATCAGGTGCGAGGGAATGTCGTCCCGCGTCGCGTTTCCTGAGAGAAACACCGCGTCGACCTTGCTCAGGACTCGCTGGCCGTCCGGCACGAACTCCTCGGCAGCGATGATCGTCTTCCGCTCGGCGGCGTCTTCCTCGACGTCGATGCGCCTGCGGGGCCACCGGCCTCCGGATACGATCGAGAGCGCAGACCGAATTCCCCCTCGATAGAAGCCCGACTTGAACGCGCTCCGCATGTTCCGGGTTCGGTACAGGTCCCGCGAGATCGAGCTCGATCGAACCATGTCGTCGTACACCGAGAGAGCAGTCCGGTCGGCCTCGCCGGCCTCCAGGGCCTGGAAAGCAGCGCGCGCGGCGTAAATGCCGGAGAACATCGCGTAGTGGATCCCCTTGAGGCTCGGCACATCCACGAAGCCGGCCGCGTCTCCCGCGATCAACACCCCGTCGCCGTGCAGGCGCTCCGGAATAGCGTAGAACCCCCCCTCGGGGATGGTGCGGGCTCCCCATTCCACGCACTCTCCCCCGCGGAGAACCTCTCGAACCAGAGGATGCCCCTTGAGTCGCTGCAGAAGCTCGTGAACGTCGAGCGTGCTCTGCCCGTAGTCCAGGCCGACAACCAATCCCAAGGACACCAGGTCCGGTCCCATCGGATACATCCAGCTGCCACCGAACGCATCCCTGGGCAGCGGCCAGCCCAACGTGTGGATGACCCGATCGAGGGGTTTCTCCACCTGCCACAGTTCCTTCACACCGAGCGCGAAGATCTGTGGGTTCGCCGAACCCACGGCCTGGCTTTGGAGCCACGCCTGGCTGAGAGGACCGCGTGTACCCTCCGCGAGCACGGTCACCCGGGCCCCGAGATCCATGGCCGGCATGAAACCGCTCCCCGGCTCCCCATCCCGGTCCAACCCCGCGGGCGTCGTGCGCGCTCCCACGACCCGGCCCTGCTGCACGAGCAGCGAGTCCGCCGGAAACCCGGTGAACACGTTGACGCCCGATTCCTCGGCCCTGCCCCCCAACCACTGGACGATCTCACAGATCGAGGCCACGTGGTTCCCGTGGTTTCTCATGGGCGGCGGTGTGGGGATCTTTCTCTTGCCGGACTGCGACAGCAGGTACACGCTGTCGGCGGTCACCGCACCGCGGAGCGGAAGGTCCTCCATGGCGACTCCGGGAAAGAGCTCGAGGAAGGCGGCGGGATTCACCACCGCGCCCGACAGACAGTGTTCGCCCAGCGCCGCCGCCTTCTCGAGGACGCCGATCTCCAGCTGACCCAGTTCCCCGCCCTGTTCCTCGTTCGCGGCCGCCAGCCGCGACAGCTCGATGGCGCACGCGAGCCCGGCCGGGCCTCCACCGACGATCAGCACGTCGAGCGGCACGGCTTCCTCGCCCGGTGCTTCGTCGACCAGAAACCTGTGCGCGGGCAGATCCGGTTGATAGGAGGCCGGAAGGATGTCCGAGCGGCCAGGGAGCTCTGTCGGCATCATGTCCTCGATCTTCCTGTGCTTGCGGTCTTGGCTGTCGACCGAGCAAAATGGGCGCTTGCCGGGGGGGTGTCCAGCCGCGGCAGCGGCTCGGTGCAGGCGCGCAGAGCCTCGTCAGGGATCCATGAACCGGAGAGGAACGGAGTGAACGAAATCGCCGCCGACTCAAGACCACTAGTGTCTCGATCCATCGTACGGTTTCTCCGGACTGAGTCCGCGGGTGGCATCGTGATGATGAGCGCCGCAGCTCTGGCCCTCGTCGTGGCAAATACTCCGCTTCGGGAAGCCTACGAAGAAATATGGCATACCTATGCGGGCCTCGTCTTCGGTGACTGGGCTCTCAACATGTCCCTTCTGCACTGGGTCAACGACGCCCTGATGGCTGTGTTCTTCTTCGTCGTCGGCCTGGAGATCAAGCGAGAGATCCTGTTCGGCGAGTCGCGGCGCTTCCCGTGGTGGCGGCGCTCGGAGGTGCCGTTCTGCCTGCCCTTCTGTACTGGGCCTTCAATCGAGGGGGCGACTACCTGCACGGGTGGGGTGTCCCGATGGCCACGGACATCGCGTTCGCAGTGGCGATTCTGGCGATGCTCGGCAGCCGCGCCCCTCTGTGGATCAAGACCTTCGTCACCGCCCTGGCCATTGCCGATGATCTGCTGGCCGTGCTCGTGATAGCGATCTTCTACTCGGGTAACATCGACGTGACCGCCCTGGCGTGGGCGGGAGGCGGGCTGGCCGTCATGTTCGTCATGAATCGGGCCGGAGTTCAGCGACCCCTCGCGTACGTCGTACCCATCGTGGTCGTGTGGTATTTCGTATATCAGTCGGGCATTCATGCGACGATCGCCGGCGTGGCCGCCGCCGCCATGATTCCGGCCGGCCGAAGGCGAGACTCGGAGGTCGAGACAGGCGATCTCAGCGAGTCTCTCGAACTGGCGACTCATTCGCTGCAGGAGATTCGAGACGGGTCGCAGGACGACTGGGAGGTCAAGGACCTTCGCGAGGAGGCCCTGGCCGAAATCGCGGAGGAAGCCCAGGAATCGGCGGCCACGCTGTATCGCATGGAGCACGCGATCCACCCCTGGGTCGCCTTCCTCGTGCTACCGGTCTTCGCCTTCGCCAACGCCGGCATCACCATTCCGGCCGTGTCGCCCGCCGACCTTCTGGGACATCCTCTGCCCCTGGGCATCATCGTGGGGCTGTTCGTCGGCAAGCAGCTTGGCATCACCGGATTCACCTGGGTGGCGGTTCGTCTCGGACTCGGGACGCTTCCCGAGGGCGCCCGCTGGCGGACCCTGTGGGGCGGATCTCTCCTGGCCGGAATCGGCTTCACCATGTCCATCTTCATAGCTTCCCTCGCGTTCACGGACTACGACTCGCTCGGCCTGGCCAAGATCGGCATCATCGTCGGGTCTCTTCTCTCGGCCGTGGCAGGAATCGTGATCCTTCGCACGAGTGCCCCGTCGGCCGCCGACACCGGCGTGGACGTCGTGTGATCGCCGCCCGATGAGAGCCGTCACGAGCCTTCTCGTCTGGGTAGCCTGGGAGCTGCTCGTCATCCTGTGGACCCCGGTCGTCGCGATCGCACTCGCGGCGACGGGCTGGTGGGACCGTCCTCGCTGGATCGCCGGCCGAGCGTTTCGGTTCGGTGCCCGCCTTCTGGTCGCGCTGAATCCCTACTGGAGCGTGCGTGTGGAGGGACGTATCCCCACGCGAGACGCCCATCCGTTCGTGGCGGTCTCGAACCACGAGTCGCTGGCCGACATCATCCTGATCGGCACCCTTCCGTGGGACATGAAGTGGCTCTCCAAGTCTTCCATATTTCGAGTGCCATTCCTGGGCCTGATGATGCGCATGGCGGGCGACGTGGGGGTCCAGCGGGGCGAGGTGGCCAGCCGAGCCGCCGCGTTCACCGCTCTCAAGAGCTGGCTCGAGCGTGGGGCTTCGGTGATGCTCTTCCCGGAGGGAACGAGGTCACGGACACACGAGATGCTGCCGTTCAAGAACGGAGCCTTCCGGCTGGCCATCGAGACGGGGCTACCGATACTGCCACTCGCCGTGCACGGCACACGGACGGCCATCCGTAAGGGGTCGATGCTATTCGGAAATGCTCGCGTAGTGGTGCGGATACTCGAGCCGGTGTCCACTGACGGACTGGAACCGGACGACCTCGACGACCTGCGGGCGCGCGTCCGGAGACAGATCGACGAGGCGCGCCTAGGGCTTGTGCCGCCGCAAGACCTCTAGCACTTCGGCCACCGGCAGCGCTTCGGCCCGGTGGCCCTGATACCCCACCGTTGTCGTGGCCCTGAAGAGTGAGTTCAGGACCGCCTCTTCAACCGCCTCGGCGGTGGCCACGAAGAGCCGCGTGAGCAAGCCGCCATCGGGCGGTTCCACTGCTCTCCGGTGCGTCGAGAAAGCGATCGCGTAGTCGCCCGAACCGTGCGACATCCACGATCCGGTGCGTGCTATTCCCGCGAACGCCCGCTCGGCAACACGGGTCAGTTCGCGGTGGGACAACGGAGCGTCTGTGGCGATTACGATCATCACGGAACCGCCTTCCTCGTCGTCCCGCTGCGGCCCGTCCGGCCTTTCGGAGCGAACGAATCGTCCCACCGGCACCCCGGCGATCGTGAGGAGGCCACCATAGTTCGACTGGACCAGCACGCCGATCGTGTGGCCACCGGCCGATTCAGGCAGGCGCCGTGATGCGGTTCCGATCCCACCCTTCCAGCCGAGGGCGCGAGTACCTGTGCCGGCGCCCACCGACCCCTCCTCAACCGGCCCCGTTGCAGCCGCCCGAAGGGCCTCACGGACGTGTCCCGGCTGTATGGGTCGGGCCCGAATGTCGCTCAGGTAGCCGTCATTCGTCTCGCCCACCACAGGGTTGATGGAGATCACCCCCGCGTTCGCCGGATCCGCCAGCAGGGTGTCGACCAGGGCGTCTGCAGCCCGGAACACGCTCAGCGTGCCAGTCAGGAGGATGGGAGTCTCGATCTGTCCGAGCTCATTGACCTGGCTCAGGCCGACCAGCTTCCCGAACCCGTTTCGCACTACGATGGCTGCCGGAACCTTCTCCGAGAACAGGTTCCCACCGTGGGGAAGGATGGCCGTTACGCCCGTGCGGATCGAGTCGCCCACGACCACCGTCCGGTGGCCGACCCGTACACCCTCCACGTCCGTAATGGCATTAAGCGGCCCCGGTGCCAGAATGCCGATCTCGATGCCGGCTCCGCGAGCTCGCGGCCGCGCCTCCTGCGCCGTGCCCTGCCCTGCGTTCAACGCCGAGACGCACAGCAGCATCGCCGATCCGCGTACCGCCCTCACCAGGACGGCTACGGGCGCTCGCATCCCGACCGCATGAACTCACGCTCGACGTCCTGGACCCCGGCGTACAGGCGCTCGTCACGAGTGGCCAGTTCTTCCGGGAGACGGCCGCGGAATCTCGCCCGCCCCTGCACGTTGTAGGTGATCCAGTGGTCTTCGACCTCGACGTAGGCCGTCTGTAGATCGGCGCATGTGGTCTCCCCCCCGTCCACTGCCACCGCCCGTCCGTAGTAGCGGCTGATGGACTCGAGCAGGACATCCCCGAGTTGCTCCATTTCGACGGCGGAGACCGGTGAAGGCAGTGAGTCGGCGGGAGAATCGAGAGACTCGTCGACAGCGGCCTCCGCGGTCTCGAGAGGCGTGTCATCGAGGGGAGTGTCGTCGACGGGGCCGTCTTCCTGGCCAGGCGCTCCCACCACCGGCACCGCCTCAGTCCCCGTGATCCCGGAATCGCTCTCGGAATCTGAAGGGAGGACGAATACCAGGAGACTCGTGACGATCACCGCCGCGGCGACAAGCCCGCCCACGAGCACGAACCTGTTGCGCGGACGCCTGGCCGCTGGACGGTCCCCACGCGGCTCCGGCGTGGCGGCCTGGACCGGCTCCGGTTCCGGTTCCGGCACTGCCACATCCCCGGTATCATCCGGCAGCGGGGCTGCGGGCTCATCGTCGATCCCGAGCTCCGCAGCCACGTCGAGAATCGTCACATCTTCAGCCAGGGGCTCCTCTGCCCGGGGTTCGTCCCAGTCTGGCTCGACATCTTCCAGCTCGAACGTCCCGTCGACCTGGGCCGCCACGTCGGCCGTCTCGACCTCTGCAACGAAGGAATCCAGGTCCACGTCCTCCACCGCCGGGACCGAGACTTCGTCGGCCGAGTCCTCCGAATCCCACTCCGGCTCGGGCAGAGGATCGACGTCGTCCTCCAACTCGGGCTCTTCAGTCTCGAATTCCTCGAGGGCGGGCAGCGTGAGGTCCACGTCTGCCGACTCAAGTTCTGTCACGGCGTCTTCAGCTTCGATCGGCGACGGTGCGTCCTCCAGGGAGGTCCCGAGATCGGGCTCGGCCTGCAGCGCAAAGACCTCGGTGTCTTCCTCCGCGTCGCCGCCGAGAGGCGCGAGAGCCTCGTCCGTCTCGTCATCGAAGAGCCGGTCCGCTTCCGCAGCTTCGCCGGCCTCGGGCTCGGGCTCCTCCCCTGGCTCCGGCCGAAACAGCGGATCCAGTTCGACCGAGTCCACCGTCTCCACGTTGAGCCAGTCCATGTGGGATCGGCGGACCCCTTTGGCCAACAGAGACTCGTTGCTCACCATCTCGAAGAACGGAAGAGAGGTGTCGGGGGCGAATCCGTGGCGCGTGCGACGGAAGCAAGCCCCCGCCGGCTGGGCAAAATCCGTCACGAACAACAGCGCCACGTGCCACGGCTCTGGAAAGTGCTTCTCATGAGTCTGCACGTCCTCGGCGGTGAGCTCGACGGATCCTGACTTGTGCCTGTGATACCACCCCGCGAGAACCCCGCGTCTGCGATCGACCTCGAGCTGCATCGCGACGACCGCCTCGCCCGGCACCTGCTCCGGTCCCTCTTCCGCGAAGGGAAACTTCGACGGTATAGCCGCGCTGACGATGACGTAGCGGCGTCCCGTATCCGGATCTTCACACAGGTCGCCCACCAGGAAGCCGAACGGCGCCTCACCCGGAGCTGCGCCCCACAAGTGCTGGTGGACGGCGCTGAAAACCCGCTGATCGATGAACACGTCGTAGGAACCGACACCGGCATCCTTCGGTCCGGCGGGCGAGGGCTTCCAGTGCACGCTACGCAGGAGAGGGCGCGGCTTCCATACGTGGTAGGCGCTCGTTTCCAGCTGCTCGTCCCCCTCCACTCTCCACTCTGGAGGTCGGGAAGACTCGTCGTGATGATCTTCGGTCATGCCCACTCCGCCCTGCGAACACTCATGGATCCGTCCGTCCGGAAGAATTCGGCCCGGGCCCCTCCCGGATTGCACTAATCGAAAGCCTGTTGGCTGGGTCGGCAAGACGTGCGGAATGAAACAACTCCGCGCCATCGGTGTTGACATGCATCGGACCGGTCGCGAGTGTCGCACCGCGGGCCGCCGCGGGGCGGCTGCAAACCAACAGTGGGAGCCAACATGCGACGCATCGCGATCGCCGCTGCCATCACCGTAGTCATCCATGCACTCGGCCTGTCGACCGACGCGCTTGCCCAGGGCAGATTCGATCCGCGGCGGGAAGCTCGCCTCATGGTCGATGCCAACATCGGATACACGCTCATTTCGGGCTCCGTCGGCGACAGCATCAGTGGGGGGCCGGGCGCCGAGGCATCGGTGCTCTATCAGATCGAGTCCGTTCCGCTGAGAGTGGGCGGGG
Source organism: Gemmatimonadota bacterium (assembly GCA_039584685.1). Lineage (GTDB taxonomy): Bacteria > Gemmatimonadota > Gemmatimonadetes > Palauibacterales > Palauibacteraceae > Benthicola. The sequence goes on from JBDGXI010000052.1 coordinate 8,366, forward strand.
GAGCCGGGTACTCGCGGCATGGCCTGGAGAACAAGGACGGGTCGGCGAACCGGTTCGATGTCTTCGCTCTGCTGGACGTCCTTCTGTTCAGCGATGAGACTCAGATGATCCCCTATCTTCAGGGGCGCGTGGGCTGGATGCAGCTCAGCGACAGCGCAGATGGCATCTCCACCAAGATCAGTGGGCTCGAGATCGCGGCGCTGGTGGGCGTGGACATGCCGGTAGCGGAGAGTATCTCGATCGACGTCTCGGGCCTGTTCGGCTGGTTCACGGGCGGCGACCTCACCGTAGACGGCGTGTCCAGCCCTGGCACGTCAAAGTCGGGTTCACTCTTCGGGATCCGCGCCGGCGCCTTCTTCTTCTTCTGACCGCACCGTCCGGCTTCAGGCGAGTTCCTTCCGTTTCTTCCCGCCGCCCAGGTACTGGGAGGGACGGGCCTCCAGAAGTGACTCGGTGAACTCGAGTCGCTGCTCCAATTGCTGGATCTTCAGGTTCTGCGTCTCGAGGAGCGTCTTGACGTGGTCGTGATGAAGCTTGTCGTCGACGACCTGCTGTCTGGCCAGCGCGTTCGCCTCCATCACGTTGCCCAGGCGCTTGGTCAGTGGACGGAAGATCAGGACTCCGGCGACCGACAGGATGAACGTGATCGGAATCAACGCGAAGAAGAACTCTTCCATCGGGTATCTCCTCTTGGGTTTCGCGCCGGCTCACTCGTAGCGGAGCGAATCGACGGGGTCCAGCCGTGCGGCCTTGCGGGCCGGCAGGAAGCCGGAGAGCAGACCGATCAGCATCAGGATCGAGCCGCAAGCCAGGGTAATGGTCCACGACAGCTTCGGATTCGCTATGTAGTTCATCGCCGGATTCGAAGCCGGTATGGCATCCACGAGCAGTACCGCCAGCACGGAGAACGTCATCCCGGCGATGCCTCCGAGCAGGGAGATCGCCAGGGCCTCGAACATGAACTGGGCCATGATGTGGCTCTTCCTGGCCCCCACCGCCAGCTTGACCCCGATCTCCCGAGTGCGCTCCTTGACGACCACGTACATGATATTCGCCACACCAACGCCGGCGACGATCAGCGTGAACACGCCCACCAATCCGAGGAACATCTGGATCCCGAGCCCGATCGCCCGGGTCTGCTCTTCGTCCTCGATGAAGTCCCACATGGGAAGGGCCCGCTCGTCCGCTGGATCGAACTTGTGTTTCGCGCCCATCACCTCGTTGATCTCGCGCTTTGTGATCTCGGCGCGCTCGACGCTTCTCGGCCTCAGAAGCAGGTGGTTCACGTACCGGTCACCGTAGATGGCCCGGTAGGTCGAGGCCGGGATGATGGCCCGGTCTTCGTCGGGACCGTTGTTCATGCTGTCCTGGAACTTCGACTGCATGACGCCGATGACGGTGAACGGGATGCCGTCCAGATCCAGCATCTGCCCCACCGGGTCCTTCGGTCCGAACAGCCGGAAAGCGATGGAGTCGCCGAGAAAGAGAACCCGCCGTCGCTCGGCGACATCGGCATCGTTGATGAACCGTCCCCCTCTCTTGGGATACATGCGACGCATGTCCGAGAAGGGTGGGTGAACGCCCTCCATGTACGTCGTCGTTCGCACGTCTTCGAACTCGAGCGTCACACCCCAGCGACCGTACGAAGGGCTGGCCTCCTCGATCTGATCCACGAAGCGAACGATCAGGCTCATGTCCTCTTCCGTGAGTCTCACCCGACGCCCGCGCGGCAGTCCCTCGAACGGCCTCGTCGTCTGGCCTCCGTACACCATGAAGATCCGCTCACCGGCGTTCAGCAGGCCGCTGTTGATGGTACGCCGAAGGCCTTCTCCGAACGCGAGCAGGAGCACCACAGCGATCGTCCCCCACGTGATGGCAAACATCGTGAGAAGGGCTCGCGTCTTGTGGGCCTTGAGATCGCCGAGGAACTCGGTCAGCAGGACTCGCCACATCGTACGCGACCTAGTGCCGCAGGCATTCGACGGGGTCCAGACCGGCAGCCTTGCGCGCCGGAAAGAAACCCGCAGCGAGGCCGACCAGCCCCAGCAGCACCATGGTCACGACAGCCACGGCCGGCGAGATCTGAGGCGTTCCGATGAACTCCTCCATGTCCCCGAAAGACACGAGCTTCACGAGGCCCAGCGAGAGAGCGAAGCCGAGGGTCCCGCCGATCAGCACGATCGTCGTCGCCTCGATGAAGAACAGGCGCAGGATGTCCTTTCTGCGTGCTCCGACGGAGCGCTTGATTCCGATTTCGCGCGTCCGCTCGCGGACGACCACGTACATGATGTTCGCGACACCGATTCCACCCACGGTCAACGTGAACGAACCAACGATCGCGAAGAACAGGTGGAAGCCGGTGAACAGATACTCGAACATCTTCTCGAACTCGGTGGTGTCCCACACGCCGAGCGCATCGTCGTCGGCAGCGTCGAACCGGTACTTCCGCCCGAGCACCTCGTACACGCGCCTCTCCGCCCTCCGGGACGCGTCCGCGCTCGCCGTCTGGTATACGATGTTGTTCAGGTATACCTGGCCGAACATCGCGCGGTGGGTGGACCCCGGAATGAAGACGCGGTCACGATCGCGTGAGCTGTATGAGGAGCTCTGCTGCTTCGGCTTCATCACGCCGACGATCGTGAACGGGGTTTCCCCTATCATGATCTGCCGGCCCACCACATCCACGTCCTCCGCTTCCTCCTCGAACAGGAAATCCCGCGCCCGGTTTCCGAGGACCGCCACGCGCCGGCGGCCGTCGATGTCCTCCCGGTTGATGAAACGCCCTCCCATGTCGGGAATCACGTTTCGCATGAACGTGTAATCAGGCCAGACCCCGGCAACGTTCGGTCGAAGGACCTGTCGTCCATTGCGCACCGGGGAGTTCCAGCGGCTGTATTCCGGACTGATTCTCTCAATTTCCGGGATCTGCTCTTGGAGAGTCCAGGCATCGGACTCCCTGAGCCGAATCGAGCGACCCTCGGGAAAGCCCTCGTGGGAAATGGTGGTCGTACCGCCGAACAGCATCACGACCCGGTCACCGAGACCATGAAACCGCTTCTTGGTCTGTCTCTCAAGGCCCACCCCGAACGCCAGCAAAACGACCACGGCCACGGTGCCCCATGTGATCCCGAGCAGCGTCAACGTGGTGCGCAGCTTCTGGTTCCTGATGTCCGCCAGGAACTCACCGACGGCAGATGCAACCCGATTCACTCGGCCTCCCCACTCACCCTACGACCTCCTCCCGCCTCACTCGATTTCTCGCGGAGGCGGCTCGACCACCAGCTCGCCCTCCTCGAGACCCGTAACGACCTCTATGCTCAGGGCGTCGGAGAGGCCCGTCTCGATCACCCGATCCTCCGTCTCTCCACCGGGAAGAAGGACCGTGACCTCACTCACGTCTCCCTCGACCCGGACGAGGCGCTCCGGAATCACGAGCACATCGTCCCGGCGATCGATGATGATGTCCACGTTCGCCGAGTAGCCGGCTCTCAACACGGCACCGCCGACCTCGGTGAGCGTGACTTCGATGGGGAATACGGTCGCGTTGTCCTCGGTGCGGGCCTTGAGGGAAATCGAGTACACGTCACCCCTCACCTCGGCTTCCGGAAGGGCCCCCACCTTGACGTCGGCCGGCATTCCCTCCTGGAGCTTGCCCACGTCGATTTCGTCCACGGTGCCACGGAAGATCAGGTTGCTCATCTCGGCCATCGTGATGAGGACCGTCCCCTCCTGGAAGGCGCTCAAGGGGACGACCGGGTCCCCGGTCTCCACCCGAGTCTCCAGCACGAAGCCATCGATCGGAGACCTTATGACTCCTTCGATGTTGCGGTTGGCGATCCGGACACGGCCGGTCTCGAGCAGGGCGACCCGCTCCGACGCCATCTGGACCTGGACGCGGGCCCGCTCGAACTCGCGCTCGGCCAACTCCAGCTCCTCCTGCGTGATGAAATCGCGGCCACGCAACTCCTGCTTCCGCTGGAGATCGCGCTCCATGTTCTCCAGCTCGATCTCCCGCAGCTGGACCTGGCGCTTCGAATCGGCCAGTTCGATCGGCGTAGGATTCGGCTTGACTTCGAGCAGCCGGTCTCCCGCCGAGACGAAGTCCCCGTCCTCGACGAACAGCTCGCGCACGACTCCGGAGAGCTGGGACTTGACGCTGATCTCCACGTCTGGCTCGATGTTGCCGATGGCGAGTGCCTTCTGGACGATCGACCCGCGCGTGACCTCGACCGTGGCAGGGCCTTCATCGCCGTTGCCACCGCGCAACGACACCCCCGCGATGGTGCCCGCCACTGCGACAAGGCCGACCAGCCCGATGCCTACCTTCGTTCGCGTCTTCATGGAACTCTCCAGACGGCCCCGCGGCCGGCGGCCCGGGGGCTTCCTTCGGCGGAGGTCGCGCTGCCAGGATGCGGCCACCGGTAGCTCGCGCACCTCACTGTCGGCCGGCGGAGCCGGCTACGCCTGCTCGTACGCTCGCGAGGGGGGCGGAAGTTTCACCCGGGGGGCCGGTCGCGGCTTCTCTCGATCCGGCACGCCGGCGACGCCCCAGGAGGAACCTCGCCGAGGCCGAGACTCCGTACAAACCGGCTACCAGGAGAATGATGAACGGGCCCGTGGGGATGTCCAGGCCCACGTTCGCGGACAGGCCATACGAAACGAAGAGTCCGGCCGTGATGCCTACGGCCCCGATCGCTGCTGCCAGCAGCATCATGCGGTCCAGTCCGCCCGTCCAGTGCCGCGCGATGGCCGCCGGGATCGTGAGCAGGGCAATCACCAGGATCACGCCCACGACCCGGATCAGGATGACGACGGTCACCGCCGTGAGCCCCAAGAGGAGGAGAAACAGTGCCGCGACCGGCACCCCCGCAACCCAGCTGAACTCCTCGTCGAACGCCACCGCCTGAAGCGGGCGATACAGTCGCACGACCACCAGAAGCAGGAAGACATCCAGCGCGGCCGTGAACCACAGGTAGGCGGGTGGAACGAACAGGATGTTGCCGAACAGGTAGCTTAGAAGATCTGGCGTCGCGCCGGGCGCCAGGGAAGCGAATATGATCCCGAGTGCCATTCCCACGGCCCACACCATGGCGATCAGAGTGTCGAGTCCCTGCCGGAGCCGAAGCTCCACCACCCCCATGCCCAGTGCAGAAAGCAGTCCGAACGCCAGGGCGCCCGCCATGGGTGGGAAGCCGGCGAGGTAACCGAGGCCGATTCCACCGAAGGCGGCGTGGGCCAGGCCGCCCGAGATTGACGAGATCCGCCTGGCCACCACGAAGGTGCCGACGATGCCGGCGGCGACGGCTGCGAGGAGTCCGGCAACGAGGGCCCGCTGAAAGAACTCGTACTCGAGAGCGCCCATCATTCCCAACCCTCCGACTCGTGGGACGGCAACACCCGGTGAGGGTGGCCGTGCGCCACAAGGTCCACCGGACAGCCGTAGGCCGCTTCCACCATCTCGGGTGTGAGTTCGCGAGACTGGTGGTAATGGAGTCGTACGTTGAGACATGCGATCGTCTTGACGTGCCTGGAGATCACTCCGATGTCGTGCGATGCCAGCACGATCGTCATGCGCTCAGAGAGCCGCTCCAGGAGCTCGTACACGGAGCGTCCGATCCGCGTATCCACGCTGGCAGTGGGCTCGTCCAGCAACAGTATTCGCGGCTCCGAGGCGAGGGCCCGGGCGATCAGGACCCGCTGAAGCTGCCCGCCCGACAGTTCACCTATCTGCTCGTCCGCCATGCCGCTCAGGTCGACCCTGTCCAGGGCGGCTCGGGCCGCCGCCCGTGATTCCCTGGAGCGCTCGCGCCGGCGGACGCCCAGTCGACCCATCCGTACGGTATCCAGGACGTCGATCGGAAAGCTGGCGTCAAAACGGGCATACTGCGGCACGTAGCCGATGACTCCCCTGCTCTCGGCCGGCGGCCGGCCGAAGATCTCGACGCTGCCGCGATCGGGCGCGAGGAGGCCGAGGATGATCTTGAGCAGAGTCGTCTTTCCGCCGGCGTTCGGACCAATGATTCCGAGGAAATCGCCTTCGTCCAGCCGCAAATCGACGGACTCCAAGACCGGGGCAGCACCGTACCTGAAGCTGACATCACGCAGAAGGATCGGAGGGGCGCTCATGGTCCCACCTGGTCCGCCAGTACCCGCACGGCGTCGTCGAACGCGGCGACCCAGTTCCGAGCGAGGGGATCCAGCATCACGGTCTCGCCTCCCAATTCGTTCGCCACCAGTCTCGCCGGCTCGACCGAGAACTGCGGTTGCACGATAACGTCCACCAGTCCCCGCTCCCTGGCCTGTGCGACGATCGCGGCCAACTCCGCGGGGCCCGCATCACCGCTCCCGTGATCCAGGATCGCCATCTGCTGAAGACCATACTCGTGGGCCAGGTAGCCCCAGGCCGGGTGCAGCACGATGAAGCTACCTCCCCGGTGGGGCCCGAGGGAGCTGTCGGCGACGACCCTCATGGCGTCCATCTCGGCCGCTAGCGCCGCGAGGGACGAAGCGACTGCCTCCGAAGCAGCGGGGCGCGCGTGCTGGACCGCCCCGGCGATCTTCTCGGCGATGCTCCGGGCGCACGGCAGAGAAAGCCACACGTGCGGATCGTCCGCCAGGATGTCGCACCCGTCGGCGCTCGCGATGATGGAGACTCCGTCTCCCCCAACAAGATAGGCGAGCCAGGTGGTCTCCCAGGCGAACGTCGGGTGGCCGACCGACACGTACAGATCGGCCGTAGAGGCCTCCCGCATCCGGGAGAGTGATGGTTCGTAGGTAACCGGACTGCTGCCCGCAGGAATCATGATCGTGACCCGCGAGATATCTGGCGCGACCCTGTCCACGAGGCCGGCCAGGGGGGCCACCGTCACCACGACGTGGAGCCGTTCGTCGGCCTCCTCCGACGTCTCGGAGGCGCAGCCCGATAGCACGAGGCCAAGGGCGCCCACAACCCACGGAAAGAGGATTCGCGTCCGGCCCGAACGAGTCATAGAATGGCGCATCGATTTCTCTGTTTCGACTCCAGAGGGCATACGTCTTCGGATGAACCATACCACTTCGAGACCGGGCACGCTCTTTCGAAACCGCCGCCTCACCTCGGGCGCGCGCCTCCTCCTGGCGTCGGTGCTCTTGCTGGCCGCCGCGGGCTGGACGACCTGCGCACGGGAAGACGATTCGCAGCGCGGCCACACTGTCATCCTCGTTTCCATCGACGGCTTCCGCTGGGACTACCTGGACCGGGGGATAACCCCCAATCTCGACGGGCTCGCGGAGCGCGGAGTCCGCGCCGAGGGCCTGGTCCCCCCGTTCCCAACGAAGACGTTTCCGAGCCACTACACGATGGTCACCGGTCTGGTGCCCGACCGGCACGGGATCGTGTCGAATACGATGTACGATCCCGTGTTCGACGCCCGGTTCTCGATGTCCAAGCGGGACGAAGTGCAGAACGGTCGCTGGTACGAGGGTGAGCCCGTCTGGGTGACCGCCGAGAGAGCCGGACGACGGACGGCTCCGCTGTTCTGGCCCGGCTCCGAAGCCGAGATCGACGGAGTGCGGCCTTCCCACTGGCTGCCTTTCGACGTCCGCATGCCATACCGCGATCGCGTGCAGTGGGTGCTGGACCGCCTGGATCTGCCGGAGCCGGAGCGACCCACCTTCCTGACGCTCTACTTCGCCGGCACGGACCACGCGGGCCATGAAACGGGACCAGACTCCGAAGAAACCCTGGCCGAGATTTCGAGAGCAGACGCGGCCGTCGGACGGCTGCTGGAAGGTCTCGAGACCCGCCGCCTCCTGGACCGCATCAACGTGGTGGTGGTGTCGGACCACGGCATGATCTCGACGAGCCCGGACCGCGTGATATTCGTCGACGACTTCGTGGACCCGTCGACCGCACGCCCTGTCGATTGGAACCCCGTGCTGGCCCTATGGCCTGATGAGAAAGACGTCATCGCCGTGTACGAGGCCCTCCGGGACGCCCACCCGAACATGTCGGTTTATCTTCGCGACTCGATCCCGGCACGGTTCGATTTCCGTCGCCACAGGCGCGTGCCACCCATTCTCGGACTCGCGGATCCGGGGTGGTCGATCGCCAGCCACGAGTTCTTCGAGCGGTGGAAGGAATTGGCAAGCGGTGGGAGTCACGGATACGACCACGAAGTCAGGGACATGCAGGGGATCTTCGTCGCCGCGGGACCGGCCTTCCGGAGAGGCACCCGCGTGCCGGCATTCCGAAACGTCGATGTGTATCCGCTGCTGATGGCAGCGCTGGGTCTGCCCGCCGCGCCGAGCGACGGAGACCTGTCCAGGGTGCGGGGGATGCTCGTCGAATAAGAAAAAGGGGGGCGCTCCTGGGAGCACCCCCCTTCAAGAACCGGATCTAGCGTCGAGCCTCAGCCGACCTTCACCACGTTCTTCGCCTTGGGGCCGCGTCCCTCCTCGGCAAGGTCGAACTCGACAACGTCGCCCTCGTCCAGGGTCTT
>JBDGXI010000202.1:0-3593 GCA_039584685.1 Gemmatimonadota bacterium
CGGTCCCCCGGGTACGGAGTCTCCGGGAACTGGCCAGCGTATTCGGCCACCGACGCGTCCGGAACCTGGAGCGCCACGTGAGGGACCGGGAACGGCAGGTACAGGAAGAACGGCTCGCCCGCGTGCTCCCGGACGAACGCCACCGCATCCTCCATCATGGCGTCCATCGCGTAGGTCTCACCCCGGTACGTCGCGTATGCGCCGGGATCGGTCGGATCCGCGGTTGCGGGAAGGCGCTGATGAGCCCCGAATGGCTGGTTTCCGGGCAGCACCTCCCGCACGCCGTCTCTCCACAGGTGCGTCGGATAGTAGTTGTGGGCCTCCCGCTGGCACATGTAACCGTACCAATGATCGAATCCCTGTTGATTCGGCTCGCCACTGTCGCCGGGACCTCCGAGCCCCCATTTCCCGATCGCGGCCGTCACGTAGCCCGCTTCCTGCAGCATCCGTCCGATGGTGTACGTCCCCGGGGGAAGAGGGTGATTCCCCTCGATCAGGGTGTCGCCCCACACGTCGCCCCGCTCGTTCATCTCGTCGTTGTCACGCACCACCGTATGACCCGTGTGGAGACCCGTCAGGAGCGTGGCTCTCGACGGCGCGCACACGGGGCTGCCGGAGTAGTGCCGGGTGAAGCGCATCCCCTCATCCGCCAGTCGATCCAGGGTCGGTGTGCGGATCCGCTCCTGGCCGAAGCTCCCCAGCTCCCCGTAACCCAGGTCATCCGCCACGATCAGCACGATGTTCGGCTTCGGCGCGGGCCGTTCAGGTACGCAGCCAGCCAGACCAAGAGCGACAAGGTTCAGTACGACCAGATGCTTTATTAAATTGGAGATAGGCTCTATCATCTCATTCTATTTCTCGTGTCGCGAGAGATCCGACAACAGGCCATCCAGCAGTGCCGGCGGAAACACTCCGTCGGCCTCGAAGGCCTCGCGTTGCTCGGCCACGGCAGCCGCCACGTCGCGGAAGCTCGACGGCACCGCGGTGGCTCTCCCTGCCCCGCCCTTCACGCTGGTGGCAGAGGTTGCCTCCAGGAGTTCGTCGAGGCCCTCGGTTTGGGCACCCTTGATCATGGCCAGCGCGGCCCCCGCTAGAAGAAGGTGCGGGAATACGGATCCATCGGGCAGGCGGAATTCGATCGTCGGGGGACTGACCGGACGTCCGGCCGCATCCATGGCCTGCGCGGGAAGTCGGATCAGGGCCGAGCGGTCATACTCGCCCCAGGTGATGCGGTTGGGTGCCTCCTTGGCTTGCGTGAGCCGGGTGAGTGAGCCCGGGGCGCGATTCCCGAACGCCATCAGGGCGGCACCCGTCTGTACGAGCCCGCCGATCAGCCAGCGGGCCGGATCCGACAGCGCCCCACCGCCTTCGCGCACCCGCGTCAGCTCTCCGTCACGCGCCGGGGCGAGGTGGAAGTGGAGACCGTTCCCCGCGTGCCCCTCGGCCATGATCGGGTCGGTGCTGCAGCGCATGCCGTTCTGGTGAGCCAGGTTCCGCAGCACCCACTGGGTCAGCAGAACCGCCTCGGCGGCCCTGGGCAGGGTGTCGAGGCCAAGCTCGATCTCGTGCTGCTCCCAGATCACCCCATCCGGCTCTCTCGCCTCGATGTATCCGACCTCGCTGTGCCCGTACTTCACGTTGAGGCCGAGGTCGACCAGGAGCTCGAGGGCCCGTCGCCGCAGCGGTTCACCGAACACGAACGGGGAGACGGAATGGTATCCCCGATCGTCAGCCCCGTAGATGTCGCTCTCGTCCCGGCGCTTGCCCAGGAAGTACTCGACCTCGCCGAGGGCGAGCAACTCGACACCTGTCTGTTCGCACAGGCGGTGCATGGCCCGCCGGACGATGGTGTCGGGCGACTGCGGGAGGGGGTCCCCATCCGGCCCGGCGTGACTGCACATGAGGACCAGCGTGGAAACCGCGGAGAACGGGTCCAGGAAGCCCGATTCGATCCGGGGACGAAGGACGATGTCCGAGGCGCCCGTCGGAATCCCAGAGCGCGGAAACAGGCTCGATCCGTCGGCCCGCTCGCCAGCCTCACACACGCGACGAAGACGGGCCTCATCGTGGGGCATGAAGTCGAGCCGCTTGAGCCAGCCGTCTCCTCCGACATGCATCAGGCTCAGACCCCTTGCCTGCCCGCGGCGAAACAGGTCTACCAGGTCATCCACGGTCCAGTCTTCACGCGGTCGGTCGAAAACTCGCTCCAGGCCGCCCTCTCCGAACGCCTCCCGCCCGGTCAGTTCTTGTACCACGGCTCCTCCGTTGGTAGGCGCGGATGACACAGACGACAAGGCCGCGGGAGCCGAGAGCCCCCGCGGCCGGTGGTGCTCCCTTCCTGCCTGAATCTACTCGAGCACTACTATGTTGCGCTCCTCGCAGACACTCTTCAACTGGTCCGGCCACACCGTGACGCTCACCTCCCCGAGATGGGCCTTGCGAAGGAGTAGCATGTACGTGCGTGATTGCCCGATGCCGCCGCCGATGCTCAGCGGGATCTCGTCGTTCATGATCGCCTGGTGATACGGCTGCTCGAGATAGTCCATCTGCCCACTCATCTCGAGCTGCTTCACCAGGGTCTCCTTCGTGACCCTGATCCCCATCGATGTGAGCTCGTGTCGACGGCGCGTAACGGGATTCCAGACCAGGATGTCGCCGTTCAGCCCGTGCGTGTCCCGGCCCGTCTCGGCGGATGTGTCGGTGACCCAGTCGTCGTAGTCCGCCGCGCGCATCTCGTGCGGGTAGCCGTCGGCCAGCGTCCAGCCGATTCCGTAGATGAACACCGCCGGATACTCCTGGATGATCTTCGTCTCCCGCTGCTTGCGAGGCAGATCCGGGTACATCTCCAGGATCTCCTCGGCGTGGATGAACACCAGCTCTTCCGGCAACCGGGGGTAGCGCGGGTCGTCGAGCTGCGGGTAGCGGTCGAACGCGTACTCCTCAGCCCCCTTCAGCACCTTCCATATCCGCTGCACCGTATCGGTGAGGAAGGCCAGGTTTCGCTGGTCGGCCGTGATGACCTTCTCCCAGTCCCACTGGTCCACGTACGAGCTGTGATCGTGATCCAGGAAATAGTCCTTGCGGACGGCCTTCATATCGGTGTTGATGCCCTCACCGGGGCCGCAGTCGAACTGCTTGAGCGCCATCCGCTTCCACTTCGTGGCCGCCTGGACCACGCTGGCCCGGATGGGCTGCGGCAGACCGAGACCGCAATCGAATTCCACGGGTGTGCGCGAGCCGTCACGGTCGAGCATGTCGTTGACGCCACTCTTCACGTCCACGATCAGCGGGACCTGGATCATCATCAGGTTGAGCTCGCGTGCGAGGCCGTCTTCGATGTAGCGCTTCACGTCGAACAGCGCCCGCATCGTGTCCTTGGGTGTGAGAAGCGGCTTGTAATCCGTCGGGAGGATCTTCGCGTCGGCTTTCTTGTCGGCAGTCGTGGTCATCGTCATCACTCCATGGGATTGGGCGCCGGGTGGTCCCGGCAGGCCCGAGTAGTCCGATCACACGTTGAGTAGCCTTACAGCACGAACCGAGCCAACATCGGCGGGCAGCCGATGTCCCCGCAACACGTTGTAGCTATACTAGAT
>JBDGXI010000053.1:0-13803 GCA_039584685.1 Gemmatimonadota bacterium
AAGATGAAGTCCGGAGCGTTGAACCCGCCGTGATACGACAGGCCGATGTCGAACGGCAGGATCGCCGTCGAGAAGTTCTCGCCCGCGTTCAGCGTCACGTCCATGTCGGTCGAGAACGCGGCGAACAGCTCGTTCATCGTGTAACCGCCGTCCGGGAGCACGGCATCTCCCCCGAAGAACGCGGCTTCGTTCAGGCTCTGGAAGTCTTCGTCGTTCGAGACGTTCTCGAAGTCGTAGATGAAGTAGAGCACCGACTCGTTACCCGACGGGAAGTTCCACGCCAGGCTGCGCTGCGTGGCCGTGATGCCCATCGGGTGCGCCCGGTTCGTGATGCGGACCGGGTCGCCTTCCCAGTACTGCACCCACGAGTCTTCCTGCGACGCGAATCGATTGTCCTCGCGACCGGTCAGCGACTCGTCGAACAACTCCTCGTTCGTGACGCGCGCTTCTTCCGGCCAGTTTTCCGCGTCGTCCGGGTCGGTCGACACGAAGATGTCAGTGAGCGACGTCCCGGAACGCTGGTTGCCACGGGCGTCGAAGAAGTAGGCCCCGACCGTGTCGTTGGCCCACGGCCCGCCGTCCTCGGCGATGATACCGGCGATCTGCAGGCCGGTGTTGAAGATATAGCCGTTGGGCGATCCGACGGGCCAGAACCCGCCGTTGCCCGTGGGACTGTCGAACACGTCCTTGCAGACCTCGCCCTGGTTGACGAGTCCGCACTGGAGCTGGTTTCCGGTGAGCACCGCCGTCGGACCGGCGAACAGACCGAAGGACTCGGGGCGCTCACGCTGCGAGCGCTTCGCCTCTTCGGTCACGTCTCCGATCGCGGTCGTCCCTGCCGCCACCAGCAGTGTCAACAGCGCCCCACCCCAGATCAGCCGTCTACCGCCCGGGCTGAGCCGTGCAAACGCTTTGAGTCTCATTGCCACTCCTGAGCTTTCGGGTGGTGGGGGCAGCCGCTCGCGGCTGCCCCCCTAAGTCCAACAGCCCTTCTCGTTCGCTCGGCTAGAAAGCCACCCGCAGGCCGAGCCGGAGCTGCTGATCTGAAGTCTGGAATCTCACGTCACTGCCCGCGAACGTATTGTAACGCTGCTTGAATGCCGCCTCCTGCTCTTCGACTTCGAAGACGCCGTCCCCGTTGCCGTATCGCTCCTCGGCGCGCATCAGCATGTACTTGTTGAAGTCATTCTCCGGGGAGTCGGCGATGATATCGAAATCGGCGATATCGTTGCTCCCGTCGAGCTGCGAGTCCGTCAGGCGGTCGGACAGATACTTGATCTCCGCCTGCTCGTTGAGCTCGTTCCCCGTCTCGAGGAATACCGAATTCTGCTGCGTCAGGTTGAACGGATTCCGCCAGTCCACGAACAACTGCAGGTTCCAGCTCCTGCCGAGCTGGAAGCCCTTCGTGAACCGCATGTCGAGCCCGGTCGTCCACGGGGTAACCGTGTTGTTGATGCTGGACTGAAGCTGCGCGTCCAGTCCCGCGTTGCTCGGCGGCCCGATCTGGCCGTTACCCGAGTTGACCAGGGTCGTGACGGGAAGTCCGCTGTTCACCCGCAGGACCGTGAACCAGCCGAAATCGGAGAGGATCGCACCGACCGTGGTCCCCTGCATGTAGTCCACCGGAAAGGCCAGACTCGTGGTGAGCCCGATGTTGTGCCTCCGACTCTGATCGAGCGGCAGCATCACTTCCGGCGGATTGGGCGGCAGGCCCGTGAGCGCGGCCAGGTTGCTGACCGCCCGCTGGACCAGATTCTCGTACGTGAACGGATCGGACGACGTGCCGCGCGCGTCGATGAACGTATACGAGAGGTTACCGGTGAACAGATTGCTGATCGCCTTGTCGATCTTGAACTCGAAGCCGTTCGACTCCGTGAAGTCCTTGTTGGTCACCACGTTCATGAACACGGTCTGACCCGCGACCGGATCGGTGAACGGAAGCTTGCGCGTGGTCAGAGCCTTGCGCTGCTTCTTGTTGAACGCCGAGACGTCGATCACCAGGTCCTGCCCGATGAGCTGCCGATAACCGAACTCGAACGTCCGGGTGGACGGCATGTCCACATCACGCGCGAACGACGCGTTGGTGTTGGTGCTCGTGAGGTCGGTGTTCGAGTCCTGAAGGAAGCCGATCGTCTGCGCGGCCGTGTTCGCGATTCCGGTGGCGAAGGAAGCCGTGGTGAAGAACGCCGGCGTCTGCACGAAGCGTCCGTAGCTCAGCCGGAACGTCGAGGTCGGCGTCACCGGGAAGCTCGCGCCGAGACGCGGGCTCCACTCGGACTTGGTGGTCGTCGGAGAGAAATTCGACTTGCAGACCGTCGCCCCGTTGCACGGTACGTCGTACTTGGGCACGTACGTCCCGTCCGACGAGAAGGCGACGAAGCCCGCCTGCAGGCTGTCGGGCACGTTGAACACGAAGCCCGGCGTGGCCGGCAGTTCGGTGTCCGGATCCAGGTAGTCGTACCGGATGCCCGCCTCGAGCACCAGGTCGCCGATATCCAGGCGGTCCTGCAGGAACGCCCCGATACGCTTCGGCTTCGCGGCCTCGGGCAGCGGCACCCCCGTGTACAGAGGCACGTTGTTGGCCTCCATGTCCACGTTGATGAACTCACCGCCCAGCTTGATCCGGTTGAACCGGCCGAGCTGCCAGTCCAGGCTGCCCCGGATCTGCAGGCGGTCCTCGTTGACCTTGCGCAGTCCGTCGTTGCCCGGGTTGGCGATGTTGAAATCGATCCTCGTGCCGTACGGGTTGTACCGCAGGTTGCGGTCGAGACCGGTGACCGACTGTGCGACCGCCAGGTCGAACCGCTGCGCGAACGCGATCATGCTGTCACGCGGGATCGCGTTCGAGCGGTACGCGTTCAGGTACTCGTCCGTCACGGTGAACGCGTCGAATCCGGTGATGTCGATCTCGTCCGGCAGAGCGAACTTCGCGTTGCCGAACGAGAATCCGAGGAACGGATCCTGGTTGTCCAGCCACCAGTTCGCGTCCAGCAGACCCGTCGTGGTGCGGTCCGTCTGATAGCTCGCCCGAATGTCGAGGGCGAGCTGCTGGTCGGCCGTCTGCGTCAGCGTCTGGAACCAGCCCAGAGTGAACACGTTGTTCGTGGTCAGGCCGCCACCGATGTTGTCCGGATTGAACATGCCATCGAAGCCGGCGTCCTGCTGGAAGTTCTGGAACCGGTTGCGGTTGAACGAGAAGTTGAGCCTCGAGCCGCGCGGCAGCTGCCAGTTGATGTTGGCCGTGAACAGGCCCTGCTGGGTCCAGCCGTTCGGGAACACCCGCGCGTTGTCAAACGGCACGAGATTCGGCGCGGCCAGGTCCACGAAGTCGAGGGCTCCCGGCGCCGTCGACGACCGGGCGGTCTCGAACACCGCGGGCTGCCCGGCCTCACACAGGCTCGAATAGTCCGCTCCGCCACTGCCCGTCGTGGGGCAGGTCTCGACGCCGTCGATCACCCAGCGTTCCGGATAGTTCTCCGTCCGGTTGTTGGCCAATCCCTGCAGCGTGCCCGCCAGGAAGAACGTAACCGGCCCGGCGATCGGACCACCCAGCGTAAGCTCGGTCCGATTGAAGTTCCGCCGCCAGGAATCCGTCACCTGGTCGGTCTGGAACTCCAGTGAGCCCGTGAACTTCGGTCCGCCGCTTCGGGTCACGTAGCTGACCACGCCGGACTGACCCTCGCCGAACTCGGCCGCGAAGGCGCCCACGTTCACGTCTACCTGCTCCAGGGCGTTCGTCGGCATCGACAGGTTCTCCGCCTGCCCCTGCCCGAACGAGCGCACCAGGACACCGTCCACGAACACGGCCTCCTCGTTGGCGCGACCGCCCCGGATCACGCGGCCCTGATTCGTCTGGACCACGCCGGGCTGGAGCACTATCACGTCCGATGCGTTGTCGAGCGGAGCCTGATCGACCACGTCACCCCGGACGATCGACTTGGTCGAAGTCTGGTCTCGCGGAACCAGCGGGTTCCGTTCACCTTCGACCGTGATCGCCTCGAGCTCGACGGCCGTCTGCTCCAGCTCGAAGTTCATTGTCGTTGTCTGACCCGCGAGGATTCGCTGTCCTTCAACGATGAACTGCCGGTAACCGATGAATTGCGACCGCACGTTCTGCAGTCCGGCCGGCACTTCGTTGATGAAATAGAATCCCTGGTCGTTGGTCAGATTGCCCAGCGTCGTGCCGTCCACGAGGACCTGCGCTCCCGCGATTGGAGCACCCGTCGCCGCGTCCGTTACACGTCCCTGGATCTTCCCAGTACTCGCCTGGCCGAACAGGGGACTGGCCACGAAAAGCGCCAGTCCGGCTGCTGCCAGGCCCGACCGAAAAGCCCCTCTCAACGAGTTACGAAGCATGGATCACCCTCCTCAGGGCATTAAGGAGAAACGCCGACTGCACCACGGCTTCACGAGGCAGAAAGCTTCCCTCGCAACCCTTCGCCGTAGCCGGTGCGTACGAGTCGGCCAGTGAATGAGAGACGACTGTGTCGAAGGCCGGAGTGGCCCTCTGAGTGTAAACGAAACAGAAACCGATAACGCCCTCCTCAGTCTGGAGGAATCGGATCGCCGGCACTTGCCGGACGGTCTCTCAAGAGCCCCAGGACCTTCGGCGAACACGAACACGATACACGTCGCGTGCTTCGATTGACGCCGGATTCCTGAAGAGTCTCTTTCGTAAGACTTTCGTTCCGTGGCTGGCACGCCGCCCGCGCGCGCTCGCCTTCAAACCTCTGACGACCCGGTAGGGCCGCGACATTATCTCAAGGACCCAGGAGGTGGAAGGGGGTCCCTTATCTACATGTCGTGTCGGGAGAACCGCAGTCTGATTCTCCGCGAGGGAAGCATACGGACCCACCGTACGGGTGTCAATAGTCCTCAGCCCCCGGCAATCGTCACGTCCGACGGCATCGCGAACCGACGTAAGTAACGCTGCCTAAACTCGCTTGGAAAAGCTGAGGCCCCGCGCCACGCGTGTCAACCTGAGCCGGTATCCCCGTCGGTTGTCGAGGGGCAATTGTCGGGTTCCCCGGCAGCCTTCACGACGAGTCGCAGGAACCTCCGCTTTCCTCTCTGCATAACGTACGAGCCGGGAGAAACGTGACACTCCGGGTCCTCGACCACTTCGCCATCGATCCTGACGCCTCCCTGTCCGACGAGGCGCCGGGCCTCGGAGGTGGACCGGGCCAGCCCTGATCGGGCCATTGCGTGGCCGATCCACAGGGTGCCCCCATCGCCCGCCGTGAGGACGCACGTCTCGAGATCTTCGGGCACGTCGCGCTGCCGGTGCACCCGGTCGAAGGCGTCTCGGCCCTCGACTCCCGCGTCGGCGCCGAGGTACCTGGAGGTGATCCTCTCGGCCAGCCACCGCTTCGCGGCCAGAGGATCGTCGCCGGCCAGCCCTATGTGCCGCGACCGCTCGGGCTCGGGCGCACCCGAGGCGAGACGGATCCATTCGTCCAGCAGGGAATCGGGGATCGACATGGTGCGGCCGAACATGTCGGCTGCGCTCATGGTGAGCCCTATGTAGTTGTCATACGACTTCGACATCTTCCGCTCACCGTCGGTGCCCCGAAGCAGCGGAAGCGTGACGCACACCTGCGGCTCCTGCCCCGCCTTTTCCTGCAGGGTGCGCCCGAGGAGCAGGTTGAACTTCTGGTCCGTGCCCCCGAGCTCCACGTCCGATGCGAGGGCCACCGAATCGTAGGCCTGCATCATCGGATACAGGAACTCGACCAGCGAAATCGGCTTTTCCTCCGCGTACCGGGCGGCGAAGTCGTCGCGCTCGAGCATACGCGCCACCGTGTACTGCGACGTGAGACGAAGAACGTCCTCGAGCCGCAGCGCCGCCAGCCAGTCGCTGTTCCGACGGATCTCCGTCAGCTCGGGATCGAGAATCTGAAACACCTGCTCGCGATAGGTCTGGAGGTTTTCCTCGATCTCGTCCCGCGTGAGCATCGGCCGAGCGTCGCTCTGCCCCGACGGATCTCCCACCAGAGCGGTGAAATCGCCGATCACGAACACGACCCGGTGGCCCAGCTCCTGGAAACTCCGCAGTTTGTGGATCGACACGGCGTGGCCGATATGAAGATCCGGGCGGGTGGGGTCGAATCCCTGTTTCACGATCAGGGGCTTCCCTTGCGCGCGAGAGCGCTCGAGCTTCACGACGAGCTCGGCTTCAGGCAGGATCTCCTCGACCCCGTCGCGAATCCGGTCCAGCTGCTCGTCCACCGGGAGAAACATTCGCCGTCCGTGTTCGTAGAAGTGGCATCGTGATGCGTCGGGTCACCTGGAAGCGCACAGCATAGATATGGCGGACAGCACAGGCAACAAGAAATTTCGGCTTTGGCGGCCCGGCCCCCGGGCTCGCTGGATCGGGCTCACGGTGGTTCTCTCGGGACTCGCGCTCGCGGGCGGATTGGCCTGGGGCGTGTGGTCCCACATCTGCGACGAGTGTCCCTCGATCGCGCAGATCTACGCGTTCGAGCCCAAGGAAGCCACGCGGGTGTACGCGGCGGACGGCACCCTGCTGCACGAGTTCGCCGTGGAGCGCCGCACCGCGATCGAGTATCAGCAGATCCCCCAGCACGTGGTGGACGCTTTCGTGTCGGTGGAAGACAAGCGCTTCTGGTCGCACGGGGGCATCGACTATCTGAGATCCGCGCGCGCGGTGGTGGAGTTCGCGTTCGCCGGGTACGACGCGGCGGGCGGGAGCACGATCACACAGCAGCTCGCCGGGAACATGTTCGCCTCGATCGTGAACCGACAGGACATCTCGGTTCGGCGGAAGCTCCGGGAGATGAGGGTGGCCCGCTCGCTGGAGCAGGCTTACACCAAGACCGAGATCCTGGAAGCGTACCTGAATCAGATCAACTTCGACGGCGTCTACGGAGTTCGAAACGCCGCCCGGCGATACTTCGGGAAGCACGTCCGTGACTTGAATCTCCCCGAGGCGGCCACGCTGGCGGCCATGCCGGTGGCGCCACGCCGATACTCGCCCACCATGAACCCCGAGCGCGCGTTGGCCCGGCGCAACCTGGTGCTCGGAGTGATGGCCGCGCAGGGAAGGATCTCGGCCGAGGAAGAAGCGGCGGCCCGCGCGTACCCGCTGATCGTGAGCCCGGATGCTCGCGATCGTATTCCGGCGCCCTTCTTCGTGGAGTGGGTGCGTCGCATTCTCATCGAGCGCTACGGCACGCAGATCTATGAAGCCGGGTTCCGCATCCACACCACCCTGGATCCGGGGCTGCAGGCCGTGGCCGATTCCGCCGTCCTCGCTCAGCTCGAGTGGATCGAAAGCCAGCCGGGCTTCGACGCGCCGACGTACAGGGAAACCCGGGCGTGGCCAGAGGACAGCCTGTCGGGTCCCAACATGCCGTACATCCAGGGCCTGTTCGTGGCCGTCGATCCCGTGAACGGAAACGTTCTGGCTCTGGTGGGCGGCCGTGATTTCCAGGATTCCGAGTTCAACCGGGTCACGCAGGCCGAGCGCCAGCCGGGCTCGCTGTTCAAGCCTTTCGTGTACACCGCGGCGATCGAGAGTGGCATGCCGGCCTCCGAAGTGATCTTCGACACGCCGATCGAGTTCCCGCAGCCGGACGGTTCGATCTGGTCGCCCAGCAACTTCACCAACGACTTCCGCGGCCCGGTCACGATTCGGGACGCGCTGGCCGCTTCCATCAACGTGGTCGCCGTCAAGGTGGGGCTGCGCGTCGGGCTGGAGACGGTGGCCCAATCCGCACATCGCATGGGAATAGCCTCCCGGGTGGATCGCGTGCCCTCCACCGCCATCGGGTCGCCCTCGGTGAAGCCGATCGAGATGGCCGAGGCCTATACCACGTTCGCCAACCTCGGAATCCGGGTCGCGCCGCGGGCCATTCTCCGCATCGAGAGCGCCGACGGCGAAGTGCTGTGGGAAGCTCCGGTGACCCGCGAGGAGGTCCTCGACGAGACGACGTCGTGGATCATGGTGTCCATGTTGCGCGACGTCGTGGATCGCGGCTCGGGTATCCGTGTCCGCGCGCTCGGAGTTCCGCGGGAGATCCCGGTGGGAGGCAAAACGGGCACGACGAACGAGCTCACCGATGCCTGGTTCGTCGGCTTCACGCCGGAGATCGTCACTATTTCATGGGTCGGCTTCGATATGCCGGCCTACATCCGGGACGAGGCACAGGGGGGACGCGACGCCGCCCCGATGAACGCCGAGGTCCTCAAGTACTTCTACGCGGACCGGCCGGCCCCGGCGCCATGGCCGAGGCCCGCGGGTCTGATCGAGCGGGAGGTGGATCGCACCACCGGGCTGCTGGCCACGGCCTGGTGTCCGGCGGCGGCAGTGTACACCGAAGTGTACGTTCCCGAGACGGAGCCACGGGAGTCCTGCGACGTGCACGGACCCTGGGGCACCCGCCAGCGTTCCGACAGCCTGGGAGTCGTCTCCGACTCGCTGGCGCCGCCCGTGTCCGACGACTTCGAGTTCTAGCTCACCGCCCCGACTGCTCCTCGGGCACGCGCCGCCACACCAGGGGAACCTCCGGGGGAGCGACGTCGCCGAACCCGTAAGCCGCGCGAAGCCTGGTGACCGCGGTCTCGGCAGCGTCCGCCGACCGGGCGTGAATCACCGCGACGGGCTGACCTCGCTGCACCCTGTCCCCCCGGCGGGCATGAAGCTCGAAACCGACGGCCGGATCCACCGCGTCTTCGATCCTTCGCCTTCCCGCTCCGAGCTCCACGGCTGCTACCCCAATCTCGTAGGCGTCCGCGCGAGTGACGAAACCGTCAGCCGGCGACTCCCAGGTCACGCGCAGCGGTGCAGCCGGAAGCAGCTCCGGCTGCGTCGTGACCCCCGGATCCCCGCCCTGCCGCTCTAGCAGGCGTGCGAAGCGAGCCAGGGCGCGGCCGTCATCCAGCATCGCCTCGAGCCCCGACACGACCTCGCCGGCTGGCGTTTCGATTCCCCCCGCCGTCACGCTCGCGGCGGCAAGGGCCAGCGTGACCTCGCGCAGGTCCGGCGGTCCCGCGCCGCGAAGGCACTCCACCGCCTCTCTGACCTCCAGGGCGTTGCCGACCGTCCGGCCGAGCGGCTGCTCCATGGCGGTGAGCAAGGCGGCGGCACGTACGCCCTCGGATTCCGCAAGCCCGACCAGGGTCCCGGCCAGGAGGACGGCCTGCTCGGGATCCCGCATGAACGCGCCGGACCCGAACTTCACGTCGAGCACCAGGGCTTCGATGCCTTCGGCCACCTTCTTCGAGACGATGCTGGCGGAGATGAGAGGGATGGACGGCACTGTCGCGGTGACATCGCGCAGCGCATACAGGCGTCCGTCGAGGGGGGCGATTGCGGGAGTCTGGCGGATCATCGCGCAGCCCACGTCGGCGAGTACGGACTGGAATTCGTCCAGGTCGAGATCCGTGCGGAAGCCGGGGATCGACTCGAGCTTGTCCACCGTGCCACCCGTGTGGCCCAGCCCCCGGCCGGACATCATCGGGACCCGGAGACCGTACTCCGCCAGGAGAGGGGCGAGCACGAGGCTGACCTTGTCTCCGACGCCGCCGGTGGAGTGCTTGTCCACGGCGGGCGGCCCTCCATCCCCGCGGAAGTCGAGCCGGCGACCCGAGTCGATTATCGACCGGGTCAGCGTCCCGAGCTCGGCGGCACTCAATCCGTTGAAAAGCACGGCCATGAGGAAGGCCGACATCTGATAGTCGGGAACCTCGCCTGCGCCGTACTCGGCGAGGAACTCCCGCAGTTCCTCGTTCGTAAGCTCGGCGCCATCGCGCTTCCGCGCGATCAGCTCCTGGGCGAGCATGAGCCTCCTGGGCGGGGGGTAATCACCGGAGGAGCGCTCAGGTCTTGAGGCGCTCTCGTCCCTTCTCGACGACCTCTGCCAGACGGTCCCCGGTGCGGTCCGCCTTCTTGCGCGCCCGCCGGGCCAGCCGGCGAGTATCCCGGGCGGTCCGGTCCGCCAGCTCGCGGGCTTCGTCGCGGACTTCCTCGAGCGTTTCGCCCGCCGAATCCGTCCACTCTTCCGCCTTCCGAGCGATCTGCCGGCGCGTGCGGGCCCCGCTCTGCGGCGCCATGAGAAGCGCGGCGGCGGTCCCGATCACGGCCCCGATGGTCAGGCCGGCCAGGAATCCGAGAGCTTCTCTGTATGCTATGTTGTCCTCGTGGTCCATAACGTCCTCCGGTGATGCGAATGGTGCTGCACTGCGATCGGTACCGACACCATAAGGTGGCGCGATCCATCCCCCATGCCAATAACCTCTACGGGACCGAAAGTGCCTTCGCTTGCCGGGCTGTCGGCATTCTCTACTTTCAGGACTCGTCGACGTTCACGCGAAACGGATCGGCCCATGATCGACTATCGCCTCGAGAACGAAGTTCGCGTTCCCGTGTTCGCCCTGCACGCCCTGACATTTGCGGCAGACCGGGATGGAGAAGCCGTCGCCGCGGCGGTGCGGGCCGCCGGGCGGGCGGCCGGGGAAGAGATTACCCGCCGTATCGCCTCGGCAGTATCTCTCCTTGAGCTCGACACGAACGACTTCTGGTCCGCCGTGAACGCGGAGACGGGCGCCCGGGGGCTCGGAACGTTCGAGTGGAACAGGGGAATTGGCGGCTACGCCGAGGTCGTCGCGCAAGGCGCCCCCGATCTCGCAGCAGGTGGTCGGGAGCAGACGGGAGACCCCGGCACTCCGTTCACCGAGGGGTTGATCGAGGGCATGCTCGGCGCCGCCGCCGAGGAACCGGTGGGGGTCGTCCGCGCACCGCTCGACGGCGGCGAAGGGCTTCGGTTCCTGGTCGGCTCTCCTGCTGCGCTGCGGCACGTTCGCTTGAGGCTGCAGGCCGGCGCCACGCTCGATCAGGCAGTGGAGGGAATCTGATCGAGAATGCCGGACGGGTCGTGGCCCTCGACTACGGACGACGGCGGATTGGCGTGGCCGTCACGGACCCGTCGCGCACTATCGCCTCGCCCCACGCGGCGCTGAAGAACGCGGACCCTCCAGCCGAGCCGCCGCAGGCTCTCCTGAATCTGCTGCGCGATCTCGAACCGACCGTCGTGCTGGTGGGCATTCCCGTCCACATGGACGGAACCGCGGGGGAGATGGCATCCGAGGCCAGGAATTTCGCGGCCCGGCTCGCTCTCCTGTCGGGCGTGTCCGTCGTCGAGCGAGACGAGCGCCTGACCAGCTACGAGGCGGACGAGATGCTGCGCGAGATGGACCTCCCGCGGCGCAAGAGACGGGAGAAGGGGCTCAAGGACATGCTGGCGGCCACGCTGCTTCTGAGGGAGTACATGGCCGAGCCGGAGGACGAGTGAGAAAGTTGATCGTCATCCTGGCGGCAGCCGCCCTGCTGATCGTCGGGCTGGGGACCTGGTACCTGACGACGCCGCCCCCCGGAAGCCCGGCGATCGGCGAGACCGTCGAGGTGGTGGTCCCGGCCGGATCGGGTGCGCTCGCCATCGGCCGGCAGCTTCACGACCAGGGCCTGGTGCGGTCGCCGCGCCTGTTCGCGTTCGCGGCCCGGGCGCGGGGGGTCGAGAGCCAGCTGAAGGCCGGCCGCTACCGCTTCACCGGCGGCATGGGCTGGGATGAGCTCCTCGATGTCCTCGCTCTCGGCGAGGTCGTCACCTTCCCGCTCACCGTACCCGAGGGCTTCACGGTGCGGGAGCTGGCTCCTCGCGTGGCGGAGGCCACGGGAGTGGCGGTCGATTCGGTCGTCCGGCTCGCGACGGATTCGGTCTTCGCGGCGGATCTGGGAGTCCCGGGGCCGACGCTCGAAGGCTACCTGTTTCCGGAGACCTACCGATTCGCGGAGGGACTGCCTCCCGAGGAGATCCTGCGGGAGATGGTCTCGCGCTACCAGGCCTTCTGGACGGCCGGGAGACGCGCCCGCCTGGACAGCCTCGAGATGGACGAGCGGGCCATCGTGACGCTGGCCAGCATCGTGGAGGAGGAGGCCCGCGTCGCGGAGGAAAGACCGGTCATCGCTGGAGTGTACGCGAATCGGCTGGAGATCGGCATGCTCCTTCAGGCCGACCCCACCGTCCAGTACGCGCTCGGCGAGCCCAGGGAGCGGCTCCTGTTCGCCGACATCGACCGGGTGGCGGACGATCCATACAACACGTACACACACGCCGGCCTCCCGCCCGGTCCCATCTCGTCTCCGGGGGAGGCGTCGCTCCAGGCGGCCCTGTACCCGGCAGACGTGCCGTACCTGTTCTTCGTCGCCCGGGCGGATGGATCGCACGAGTTCACGCGTACCAACCGCGAGCACGTCAACGCCCGGAATCGGATCCGCCGTGAGCGGGGAGAGTGACCTGCGGGCGCGGCTGCGCCTGGTGGTGGTCACGCACCCGAACCCTGCGGCCGGAAGCCTGGTGGAAGTGGTGTCCGAGTGCCTCGAGGCCGGGTGTCGGGCGATCCAGCTTCGCGACAAGCAGACCTCGGCGGCGGACCTGTACGAGCAGACCCTGGACCTGCTGCCGCTGGTCCGCTCGCACGACGCTCTTCTCTTCGTCAACGACCGGCTGGACGTGGCTCTCGCCGCGGGAGCGGACGGTGTCCACCTGGGACCGGACGACATCCCCGTCGACGCCGTCCGACGGAACGTCGACCGGGCGTTCCTCGTCGGATACTCCACGGACGGCCCGGAGGCTGGCCGAAGGGCAGCCGTCGCCGGGGCCGACTACCTCGGCGTGGGAGCCGTATACGGCACCCGGTCGAAGGAGGGACTCGCGGACGAGGCGATCGGGCCGGCCCGAGTCCGGCTGGTGGCACGAGCCTCGGGTCTGCCGTGCGTGGGAATCGGAGGGATCACGACAGCGAACGCCGGCCCCGTGGTCGCAGCGGGAGCCGGCGTAGCGGTCCTCGGCGCGGTGATGCTCGCCGAGCAGCCGGGGGAGGTGGTCAGCCGGTTACTGCTCGAGATCGCCCGGGTCGAAGCAATGGCCGCGGCCCGGGACGAAACAGACGGCTGATCAGTATCCGATCGGCTTGTAGTCGAACGTCTGGCCGCCGAGCGTGGCCTCGTACATCAGGCCGCCCTTGGTCTTGCTGACGACCGCGACTCCCTTGGCGTAGTCGATGTCGGCTGAGGCACCCGCAGTGATGGCCACGGCCGACGCCTGCCCGCTGAACTCTATCTTGTTTGCCTTGAACCGGTCCATGTCTTCCTTGCCCTGAAAGAACATGACCTGAATGAAGGACTGGCCTCCCAGCTGCAGGCCGACGTCCACCTGCTTGAGAGTGGACTGTCCGACCAGGGCACCCTCCTCGTACACCAGACCGGTGCCGTGAGCACCACCGACCACGAAACCGCCCTTGCCCACGCTGGGGAACACCGCATAGCCGTAGGAGTCGTCGAAGAAGCGCTGCACTCCGGCGTCATCGGTCACCACGCTCTCGATGGCCTGGGCCACCTCCAGCTTCTTCTTCTCGAGATCGTAGTCTGTCTCCTGCGCGACGACCCGGTGCGGCGTGGCGATCACGGCCAGGGTCAGGCCAGCGGCGAACACGGCCCAGCGGCCGAGATAGCTCTTCATCTTGCTCTTCTCCGTGTGTGAAAGGGACGGCTCCACCTATTCTGCAAGCGCAGAGTATACCGGGTCGGGCTGGCGAGCAATGGAGCGATTCGTCGAAAGAGGCGGGCAGAAGAGCGAACGCCCCACCGCGCGTTGAAGCGGGCGGGGCGTTCAGTATAAGAGCCGGCGGTGACCTACTCTCCCACGGCCTGAGGCTGCAGTACCATCGGCGCTGAGGGGCTTAACTGCTGGGTTCGGGATGGGACCAGGTGTGACCCCCTCGCGA
>JBDGXI010000203.1:0-3402 GCA_039584685.1 Gemmatimonadota bacterium
CAACCCGGGCGAGTTCAACAAGGAATACTTCTTCAACGCCGACTCCACTCTGGTTGCGACGGCCGCTGAAGGAGTCACGCTGGACTTCGTCTGCTACCAATGCCACCAGGACCCGGTGACGGGTACGGGGGGCACCGCCAGCCCGAAGACGCTCGCGGAGCTGTCCGCCAGGGCGACGGGAATCCACACTCCGTAACCCGAACAGGCCCAGCCGGGGGTTGCTTTCCCCACCCCGGTCGAGCCAGGAAAGGCCGGTCCCATTCCAGGGGCCGGCCTTTCGCATTGGTGCACCCGGATTGACCCACTCCGCGTCGGACCGCAGGCCGATACCACGCGCCGCCCCCTCCCGGCGAACGGCCGGCCGAGGCTGTAGATTCCCCCCATCAAGATTGTGACTCCAGACCTCGGTGACTGTCTAGCACGACTGGAGGTCCAGGCGTCTCTCGCTACGGGTGACCTCGAAACCGCGTGGAGGTCAGCATGATGTGCAGGTTCCTATCCCCCGCCGCCGCAGTCCTCTTTCTGGCGCTGCCGCTCCAGGCGCAGCAGCCGTTTCCGACGAGCACTGCGACGCGCACACCCACGATTCAGACGGACACGGAGCTTGAGACTGCCACCCAGGGCCGGTCGGTCGATCAGGAAGCGCCCCGGGAAATCCAGCGGGCCCAGCACTATCGACTGGCGCTGGACGAGTTTCTGGTCCTCGTCCCGATCCGCAGCTCAGGTGACATCCGCGCCGACATTGACCGCAGCCGGCGCGACGAGGAACGGGCACGGGAGGAGAAGCGGAACGCGGAAGAGCTCGAAAGACTGGCGCGCGACCAGCTCGAGGTGCAGAAGGAGGAGATCGACGCGATCAAGGCGCGCCTCAAGGTCGCCAAGAACGACGACCGGGAGTCCGATGTGATCGTCCTCGAATCAGACAAGAAACTGGCCGAGGGAGCCAAGCGGCTCCTCGAGAAACGCCGCGAGATGCGCCGCAAGGAGATCACGGGCTGGGACACGGTCGGCAAGCTCGCGGCTGCGACACGCAAGTCGGCCGAGCTGGAACTCGAGCTGGCCGAAGCCCGCGACGCACTGCGCGCGCGGGGCTCTCGCAGCAGCGCGGAAGAGTTCCGTCGCCTCGAGCGGCGGGTAAACGAGTTCGAGAAGCAGACGCTCGAGTCTCAGAAGCAGCGCGCGGATCTCCGCGCGAAGGTGGCGAAGACGGAGAAGGAAGTGGTGAACAGCCGACTGCAGCTGCTCAAGACGCGCACCAAGATCGAGTCAGGCGGGTAGACGAGCCGAGCCGCGCCCGACGTTCGCCCAGGGCTTGACGCGGGCCCTCAAATCTCGCTTGCCACCAGGTGGCGCAGCCGGGCCACCAGCATTCCGATGGCTACTTCGTTCTTTCCGCCTTCTGGTACGATGATATGAGCGTGACGCCGGCTCGGGGCCACGAATTCGAGGTGCATGGGCCGCACCGTCTGCTGATACTGGCGGACCACCGACTCCACGGTGCGACCCCGCTTCTTCGTGTCCCGCCCCAATCGTCGGATGAACCGGATGTCCGAGTCGGTATCCACGAACACGCGGATATCCATCAGGTCTCGCAGCTCGAGCTCGGCGAGCACCAGGATGCCGTCGATGATGATCAGCGGACGAGGTTCGACGCGCCGCTTCTCGGCGCGCCTCCGGTGTACCGTGAAATCGTACTCGGGTACTTCGACGGCCTGCCCCGCGAGGAGGAGCCGAAGATGCTCGGCCATGAGCGGTGTCTCGAGACTGTCAGGGTGATCGTAGTTGATCGCCGCCCGCTGTTCGAGGGTCAGGTCGGGGTTGTCTCGATAGTAGGAATCGTGGTGCAGGAGACTGGCCGACGTGGGCTCGAGCCCTTCCAGGATCCTCCTGACCACCGTGGTCTTGCCCGACCCGGAGCCGCCGGCGACGCCGAGCACCACCGGCCGCGTCTCGGAGCCGGCAGGGTCGCCGGACGCCGACTCCGATCCGGAGACCGAACGTCTCGCATCCCCGGTTTCGGCGATCCTTCCCATTAGCTCATCTCCAGGTCTTTGAACCGGCCCCGCTAAGGATAACCCCCGCTCTCGAGCCGCGCGACGAATCTCGTATCGCCGTGCACACGGTGTCACTTCGCCGAGACGGTGTATATTCGGGCATGGGAAACGGATCTGGGCCGGGACTCCGGTGGCTTGCTGCGGCGGGTGCGGCCCTCGCCTCCTGGGTCGCGATCGACGGTCTGCTGGGCGCGGGATTGGCGTCCGGGGCCGCTGGCGATCCCGAGTTCTACCTGTACTGGGGAGTCCCGTTCGCGGTCGCCGCCATCTTCCTCGGTTGGTTTGCCCTCCGCGGAGGGCGCGCTGAGGCTGCGTACGTCGCAAAGTACGGTTGCCTGGGCGGCATTCTGTCTGGCGCGGCCGTCTTCTTGCTGTATTTTGCCAGCCCACTTCTCGTTTCCTGGGACGCATTGAGCGGAGCCGTGGCGGCGTTCCTGTACGGACCGCTGGCCGCGGTTGTCGGACTCCTGATCGGCCTGGCTATCGGATGGCGAAAGCGGCGCCGCTAGGGCGCCGTGCGAGCTGTCGAGGTCTGCCTCGTTAACATACCCGAGGATCTCAGGGTGCGGCGGCGTCGACCGCTTCAGCACACCTTCGCTCACCACACGCTGTGGCTATATTTACGATTGCGCATCACGCCACCGTCACACCGTCGGGGAGTTGGAATGAGCCAGGCCGTCCGTCGTATCGCGATCAACACCGGGGGCGGCGATGCGCCCGGACTCAACGCCGTCATCCGTGCCGTGGTGCTGTCGGCGCTCCAGCGTGGGTGGGAATGCCTCGGCATCCGGGATGGGTACAACGGCCTCATGACTCCCGATGCGTATCCCGATGGCGGCGTCGTCCCACTTACGCGGGATTCGGTGCGCGGTATCACTCACCTCGGTGGTACCATCCTCGGCACGACCAATCGCGGAAGCCCAATTGCGTATCCCACGCTCGGAGAGGACGGCGAGTGGTACGAGCTCGACCGTTCCGACGAGGTGGTGGCGAAGCTGAAAGAGCTGGATGTCGATGCGCTCATCACCATAGGGGGCGACGGTTCGCTGGCGATCGCGAACGCGCTGTTCCACAAGGGCGTTCGAGTGATCGGAGTTCCGAAGACCATCGACAACGACCTGGCGGAGACCGTGGTGACGTTCGGATTCGACACTGCCGTCAGCTTCGCGGCCGAAGCAGTGGACCGCCTGCACTCGACCGCCGAGGCGCACGACCGCGTGATGGTGGTCGAGGTGATGGGCCGGTACGCAGGCTGGATTGCCCTGCACGCGGGCGTCGCCGGAACGGCAGACGTCATTCTGATTCCCGAGCTGCCGTACGACATTGAGAAGGTGGCCGAGAAGATAAG
>JBDGXI010000204.1:0-9168 GCA_039584685.1 Gemmatimonadota bacterium
GCCACCTGCAGCCTGGCCTCGACGTCCGCCGAGCCGCCCGCGGTGACCGTGACTTGAGTCTCGAACGAACGGTACCCGATCAGTGAGACCCGAAGCGTGTGGACTCCGGCCGGCACGTCGGGCACGACGAAGAAGCCGCCGGCTCCGCTGAGCACGGTCTGGCCGGCGACCATCACCGTGGCATCGGCCAGGGGAGCCGCGAGATCGGAGGAGATGACTCTTCCCCGGATCTCGCCGGTCGCCTGTGCCTGGAGTGCAGTGGCGCTCACAGCGGTCGCTGCAAGCAAGACTAGGAAGTGCCTAACCCACTTGCTCATCGGTTGACCTCCAACGACTTGTGTGGTGAACGGTCCTGCCCGACACTGCCCGCGACGGGACAATTTGACCGCTGTTGGGAATTCCTGGCAGATTTGGTGTCCGGCAATTCAATGTAACACCTTGTTTTCGCGGTGTTTACGTCGATGTGACGTGGGGTAGGATTGGCAAGAGGCATGCCCGTAGTAGTGCGGACGAAGGGGGCCTTCGGAGTCAGTGGCAGGGGACCGAAAAGGCCGTGGTCATTTCGGGGAAGATATCTTCCTGGAGTCGTCGGTCCGGATTTCGGGAGGCACGCCGGGGAATCCGAAGAAGCCGGGCGGCAGCCGCCGGACGTCTTCTAGAAGGGCGTCTCGAGCCCGCCCGGATCGGTCGCGATTTCCGGTTCCACGAACACGCGCGTGATTCGCAGATCGGCCTGGCGGATCTCCTTCTCGATGCGCTCGACGGCCTGCGCCGCCTCCTCCACCTGGTAACCGGGCCGGAACCTGAGACCGAGCGTGAGCAGGATGTCGTCCGGGCCGAGATGCACTCCCATGATGCGGATGACCTGATCGACCGCTTCGTCCCCCAGGCAGATCTGCTGGACCTGCTTGATCAGCCGATCGGATATCGCCTCGCCCACGAGCAGCGCGCGCGTCTCGTAGCCCAGGAAGACCGCCACGGCCGCGAGGAGGAACCCGATCACGATCGACGCGGCCGCGTCGAGCACGGGCAGGTCGAGCGCCCGGGCCAGAAAGACGCCGAGGAAGGCCACGACCACACCGACGAGGGCCGACATGTCCTCCGCCACGGGGACGAAGACGCGTGGATCCTCGCTGTCCCGCACCCGCTGCCACAGGCTCTTCCCGCTCCCCTTCCCCCCGAGCTGTTTTAGAGCCACGCGGAGTGCCGCCGCCTCCACCACGAACGCGAGCGCCAGGACGGCGTAATTCCAGACCGGGTTCTTAGGCACCTCGGGATGCTTCAGGTGGGCGATCCCCTCGTACATGCTGAAGCCCCCACCGAGCCCGAACAGAATCATGGCGACGATGAGGCTCCAGAAGTAGAGCTCCGGTCCGTACCCGAACGGGTGCTGGCGGTCGGGGGGCCGGTGGCTGCGCCGGTTGCCGAACAGCAGAAGCGCCTGGTTTCCCGTGTCGGCGACCGAGTGGATGCCCTCGGAGAGCATGGCGGAGCTGCCGGTCACGGCAGACGCCACGAACTTGGCTACCGCGATGATGGCGTTGGCGATCATCGCGGCCACGACGGCGCGTGTGCTTCCAGCTGCCATGCCGGCTCCCCCGGGCTGGCGTGGGGCGCCCGAAGGTCAGGCGAGAGGGTTCAGCCCGACTCGCACGGTATAGGACTTCGGGAACGTCGGTACGATGCACCCTCTGAGGTCGAGATCGCCAGCGTTGCCCCGCTCGATGGCCTCCGGTGCCGGCAGGCCGTACTGAACCGGGACCACCTGTACGCCGAGGCTCGCGTGCCGGTCCACGCTGACATCTACCGGTCCCACGGTGAGGAGCGCCGCCGCCACGGCGAAGGCCGGAAACGCCCAGCGGGCGTGCGGCCGCCCGCGCCTCAGGAGCGCCCACCCGGATATGCCGGTCGCCACCAGGACTCCGAAGACGATCGGTATGTGGGGGATCAGTGGGATTCCACCGCTGAGCCGGACGAAGGCCACGGCCAGAGCCAGGATGATGAGGGGTCGCATGATCGTCTCTCTTTCCGGGGCGCCGGGCGCCCCTCGGCGTGTCCGTACCTCCCTTTGTCAGTAGGAGACGTCGGAGCGGACGATCATTGCACAGGCGCCGAAGAGCGACTGCGTTGGTGGATCAGGCCTAGTCCGTGCCCACGGCCTCCAGCCGGAACCGGTGCAGCCGCTGCACGTCGTACTCATCGCGCACGGTGGCCCACACGGTGTCGCCCCTGAAGACGGGTCTCGGACTGAGGGAGAAGCCCTCGGGCGTGTCGACCTGGCCCAAGTAGTCTCCGGTCGTCTCGAACACGTCGAACCGGACGGGAGTCCGGTAGGGGTTCACGGCCCGGCCCAGGCGCTCCTCCTCGGCCTTCTGTTCTTCGGCGTCCATGTAGCGCTCCGAGGGAGCCGGAACGTGGACCCAGATCCGCCCGTCTTCGGACGGATAGAACCCGTCGTAGGCCGGCTTGACAGGCGGAATCGGGGGGCCGTTCCACTTCCATCCCGGATAGTTCCGGCGGAAGTTGGCCGTCATGCGCTCGCGTTCGGCCTCCGCTTCCCCGCCGTCGACCGGCACGGGGTCGTACGCCCGACGGATCCGGAGAACGCCCTCCGGCCGGAGGAGATCGAAGGAGTAGCCCTCGCTGATGCCGATGGCGACATAGCGCGCCAGACCGCTCTTCCACTCGAAGACCGACGTTCCGAGGTTCGTGACGATGTACGTCAGGAGGGCGCCGGCGGTGTCCGCGATGAGAGGTGCGCTGGTATTGAAGCTTCCGGCGATGCGGTAGAAGCCATCGTACTCGCCGTCCGCCGAGTACAACGTAATCCGCCCATTCCCGGGGTCGCGCAGGGCTACGCGGCCGTCGGGGAGGATCGCCAGGCCTGAGTCCGGCTGCTTGTACTCTCCCGGGCCCTCGCCCTCCCTGCCCACGTCGCGCAGCCAGTTGCCGTCCGGGGAGTACACCCTGAGCACCGGGACGTGGGCGTCGTAGGCGTACATGAGGCCTTCGGCGTCCACAGCGATCGCGCGCAGGTTACCGAACTGGTATTGCTCCTCCCCCTCCAGGACGCCGATTCCGACCTCGGACACGAGCGTCCTGTCGGACTCCCACACCTGCCCGGAAACGGTCCGAACCACGACGGTGTCAGCGATCGTGTCGATAGCTGCCGTCCAGCGTGGCATGTCGGACGAATCGTCGCCCGTGCTACCACAGGCCATCGCGAGAAGCGTGCATACGAGCACGGGCGGGAACGAGGCGATTCGTCTCAAGTCCACGTCGCTTACTCCGTTGGCTGGTCCTGCCGCTCGTACAGGGCGAGTGTCGCCCGGTAGTCGCTGGGCGAGATATCGCCGGGCGTGTCGGGATAGGGGTTGAGCTGAAGCAGCCTCAGCTCGTAGCCGGCGAGCACGACTCCGCTCGGTCCCGATTCCGGGTTGGTATGCAGCGTGTCCTCTTTCGCGTCGGCCTCGGCCGGGGCGACCTCCAGGACCACCGCGCCGTTGCCGGCCCACACGCACTGCACCCGAGACGGGCAGCGCGAGTCCTCGGAGACCTCCAGAAAGCGGACGCTGGTGTGAATCGCATCGAGCGTGGCTCTCTCGTGCAATTTCAGTGTGAACGCATCGCCGGGCTTCGGGCCCGCCGGCTCGCCATCGCACGCGACCAGGCCGGCGGCGGCGCCGAGCGCTACCCAACCCCAACCCAGTGCTGCGAGCCTGGTCATCGAGCTATCCTCGCTCCCGCACGATCTCCCTGAGCCTGTCCCGTGCTGCTTCTACCTGCGCCTGTAGCTCGGGATCCGCGTCCTTCCAGAAGTCGATGAACCGGGCGTACAGTTGCGCCGCTTCCTCCGTGTCTCCCGCATCGTCCCGCAGCCTGGCCAGGGCAAGAACGGCTCGCGGCCGGTCGATCGTCGCCCGGTAGTAGACCTCCGCCCGTTCCGCGTCGCCAAGCTCGAGGTTGAGATCGGCCACCCAAAGGGTCAGGATTTCGTTGAGAGGAATCAGGAACCCCCAACCCGTCGCTTCGCGCTGCAAAGACTCGAGACGAGCCAGGGCTCCTTCGGGGTCACCCACGGCCCACTGGGTCCTGGCGTCCAGCATCTCCACCAACCACCGCTGCGTCTCGGCGCCGGCCGAGTCACCCGCGGCATCGAGAGAGTCCGTCTCGGCCGACCAGCGGCGCGTGATCGCCGCGACGTCCGCCTCCCGCCCCTGCTCCGCCGCGACCAGCAGACGTGGCAGCGCGCTCCTGTCCACGGAAATGGTATCCGCTTCAGTCAACGTCAGCTCATCGCGCAGCACCGCATCCGGAACCGGCAGGCCCAGCAGCCGCGCGCGATAGGTCTGGAACGGACGGGCGAAGCCCATACGCGGATCCGCAACGGCAGCATAGAAATCCGCCCACCGGCCGCGATCGAGCTCGGTGAGCGAAAGATTGATCGCCAGGTTGAACTCGAAGTCCGTCGATGTACCGCCTTCGAGCAGCCGCCGGATCGCCTCGGTCCTGGCTTCCAGCATAGACGGATGACTAAGATCCGCGCCCACCGTGGCCAGAGCGTTCCGATCTCTAAAGGCTGTCGTGTCCAGGACGGCGAAGGCCTCTGCCCGGGCCGCGGCATCGCCGAACGCGATGTCGAACGAGATCTCGCTGGCTTGAAGAGTTGGACTTCCACCCGAGATCTCCCGGAAGGCGTCCAGGCGCTGTCGGGCCAGCGCGCTGTCACCCATCGCGAAGGCGTTCTCGATCACGTGAATGTGAATGGGGCCAATGGACGGGTCGAGAGCCAGCGCCCTTCCGAAGGTGCGCTCGCTCTGGGCAAGCGCGTCTGTGAGCGCCTGATAGCCGAGGTGATAGTAGGTCTCGCCGAGCAGCGACCACGCCTCGACATCCTCCGGATGCAGGCGGACCGCCTCGTTGAATATGTCGATCGCTTCGTAGACCCTGCCGCCGATGAAAGCCACGTAGCCTTCGACGAGCATGCGCTCGCGGGCCGGCAGCCGATCGGCCAGCTGATGAGCGGTCAGATAGTGGCCTCCGGTCGCGCCGTTCCCGTTCTCCCAACCGTACGCCTTGGATACCTGGTAGTGCGCCATGGCGAACGTGGAGTCGATTCCAATGGCACGCTGATAGGCTTCGATCGCGGAGACGAAGTCGGACCGGCGGTAGAAGGCCTCACCTTCCAGGTACGCTTTGAGCGCGTCCACCGACGTGGTCGTGAGCCGCGCCAGGTCGACCGTGGATACGGCCGCATCCTCGGGCGTCGGGGTCACTCCAACGATCTCGACGGTGAACCGGTCGATCAGGGCGAAGGCGCTGTCGCCTTCCACGGATCCCACTGACCGCGCCTGTCCGAGCTGCCGACCCGTCTCGACGTCGTAGATGTCGGCGGAAGCCTGGGTGCGACTACCTGCAACGACGAGATCGCCGATCAACGCGTAGGCGGCGCCGGACTGTCGTGCCACATCGAGGGCCGTATCGAGATCGGGTGCGTCGCCGTCTCCCACGGCGGCGTCCCACCGGGCGAGGACGGTTCGGCTGGACACCGTTCGCAGACCCGCCAGCCCGTTCAGGTTGGTGGAAAGGGTGTTGGCCATGCCCTCGCGCCAGAACTCCGATTCCTCCCCGCTCACCGTGAACGGCAGAACCGCGATGGCCGGGGAGGCTTCGTCGGCCTCCGCATCGCGGGGTCCCCGGAAGGTCACCTCGGGCCGCAGCACGAAGAACGCTCCCACGACGAGCGCGCTGATCCCGACCAGCGCGAACACACCACTCGGCCAGCGGCGAGACCTGGGTTCCGCAACAATCGCCTCGATCTCGCCTTCCGTGGGGTCCTCGGTGCGCTTCATCCCTTCGGGCGTGAGCTCGAACGCCCAGGCCATGACGAGGGCCACCGGGAATCCGAGGATGAGGAGGAGAGCGATGGTCCGCGTGACGCCGAGGATGAGGAGGAGAGCGATGGTCCGCGTGACGGAATCGGGAAGCGCGAGGGCCGGAACCAGGATGTCGGCGACCTGAAGCACTACGAAGGCCACGCCACCATATACGGCGGCGACCTTGAACACTCGCCGGCGCTTCAGCTCGGCGAACAGTCTCTGGTAGCTGGGAGTACCTGCCATGGGCTGTGTCGTTCTCCTCTGCGTGATCTGGTCCGGGCCTCGGATCGGCCGCCCAAGATCGCCCGGTCCGGGAGGCGAGGGCAACTGCGGACGGAACGCGCAGTGAGGCAGTGAGTTTTCAAACCGTATGGAAAATTCCCACTTTCCCACTTTTCCAGAGGATCCGCGACACACACCCCGCCCTATCGACTTTGAGCCCGCAGCGACTATTCTTATAGAGCAGGCTTCACCACCTCTTCGGCGCAGATCGGCAATCCAGGACAAGGGGCGTAGCCGTTGGGCGAGACGCTTACCATCAGGTTGACCGTCAATGGGAAGACGTACGATCGGTACGTCGAGCCGCGACTCCTCCTCAGCGATTTCCTCCGCCACGACCTTCACCTGACGGGCACGCACGTCGGCTGCGAGCACGGTGTGTGCGGCGCCTGCACGGTCCTGGTGAACGGCGAGTCCGTGCGCTCCTGCCTCATGTTCGCTGTGCAGGCGGACGGGACGGAGGTCAGCACCGTCGAAGGCCTGGCGACGCCGGCGGACGGATCGGGCATCCCGCACCCGGAGGATGCCGATCTCCACCCGATCCAGGCCGCTTTCCGTGAAGCGCACGGCCTGCAGTGCGGATTCTGCACGCCGGGCATCCTGATGACCCTGGTTCCCTTCCTGGAGGAGAACCGCGACCCGGACGAGGAGCAGATCCGCGAGGCCCTTTCCGGCCACCTGTGCCGGTGCACCGGCTATCAGAACATCGTGAAGGCCGTGCGGCTGGCGGCGGAGAGGGTGCGCCCGTGAGCCACGACACCACGTTCACGGCCCCTCCGGCTGAAGCCCCGGCCCGTCCACGCCAGGTGGGCGCCTCGCCGCGTCGCAACGAGGACCGCCGGCTGCTCACCGGCGAGGCCCTGTTCGTGGACGACGTTCACCTGGATGGAATGCTGCACGCGGCGTTCGTGCGCAGCGACTACGCGCACGGGATGCTCAAGTCGGTGGACCTCAGTGCCGCACGCGAGCATCCCGGGGTGATCGCTGCCTACGACGCTCACGACCTCGGCGACTACTGGGAGCCGGGGCCCCTGCTCGTTCCGCCTCCCCCGATCGAGCAGCTCGAGTTTCACACCGCGACGCAGGTGCCGCTGGCCAGGGACAAGGTGCGGCACGTGGGCGAGCCGATCGCGGTCATCGTGGCGCGGAGCCCATACGAGGCCGAGGATGCGGCCGCCCTGGTCGAGGTGGACATCGAGCCGCTGGAAGCCGTGTCCGATCTCGAGGGCGGCCTCGAGCCTGCTGCACCTCGGATCCACGAGCATCTCGAATCGAACCTCGCGGCGCATGTCATCCAGCGAAAAGGAGCCTATGAGGAGGCCCGCGAGCGGGCCCACCGGGTGATCAAGCGCCGTTTCTGGTACGACCACGGCGCCTCGGCCCCGATGGAGAACCGCGGCATCGTGGCCAACTGGGACGCCCGCAGTCGTGAGCTCACGGTGTGGGACACGACGCAGGCGCCGATCCCGATCCGCAACGGGCTGGCGGCGATGCTCGGCCTCCCGCAGTCGGAGGTGCGGGTGATCGCCCCGTTCATCGGGGGCGGTTTCGGACCCAAGATCATGATGTTCTACCCGGAGGAAGTGCTCCTCCCGTGGATCTCGATGCGACTGGGCCGGCCGGTGAAGTGGATCGAGGACCGGCAGGAGAGCTTCTTCGCCACCACGCAGGAGCGGGGGCAGGACCACGAGGCGGAGATCGCGGTCGACGAGGAGGGCCGAATTTTGGGCGTGCGGGACGAGTTCCTTACCGACACCGGCGCCTACAACCCCTACGGTCTCACGATCTCGATCAACACCCAGTGCACGCTGCTCGGGCCATACAGGGTCCCGAATTATCACAGCGAGTTCCGGATGGTGTTCACGAACAAGCCGATCGTGACGCCCGTGCGTGGAGCCGGCCGGCAGCACGGCGTGTTCGTGATGGAACGCCTTCTGGACCGGGCGGCGGACGAGCTCGGGATCGACCGGGTGGAGATCCGGCGGCGCAACTACCTGACCTCGGAGGAGTTCCCGCACGACCACGAGATCATCTACCAGGATTTCGCGCCGCTGGTGTATGACAGCGGCAACTATGCCGAGGCGATGGACCGGGCCGTCGAGATGATCGACTACGCCGGGTTCGAGTCCGGGGTCCAGGCGGCGGCGCGGGCCGAAGGGCGGCACGTGGGGCTCGGCATCGTGTCGTACGTGGAAGGCACGGGCGTCGGCCCATACGAAGGCGCTCGCGTGGGGATCGAGCCGGGCGGCCGAATCAACCTGGTGACCGGCGTCGGCACCCAGGGCCAGGGCCACTTCACGTCGTTCGCGCAGATCGTGGCAGAGCAGCTCGGCGTGGGCGCCGACGACGTCGAGGTCGTGACGGGCGACACGGCCCGCTTCGGTTGGGGCACGGGAACGTTCGCGAGCCGTGGCGCGGTGGTGGCGGGCAACGCCTGCCACGCGGCGGCGCTCGAAGTGCGGCAGAAGGTCCTCGCCCTGGCGAGTTCCGTGCTCGGAGCGGCCGAGGAAGACCTCGACTTGGCGGACGGTCTCGTGCGCGTGGTCGGAAGCGGCGAGTCCATCTCGCTCGGCGAGCTGGCGGCGCGCGCCAACCCCCTGCGCGGAGCGGTGACCCCGGGCACGGAACCGGGTCTCGAGGCGACCGCCTATTTCGGACCCGAGCGAGGGGTCACGGCGAGCGGCGTGCACGCCATGATCCTGGAGGTCGACCCGGAAACCGCCATGATCCGCATCCTGCGCTACGTGGTTGTGCACGACTGCGGCCGGGTCATCAATCCGATGATCGTCGAGGGACAGATCCACGGCGGCGTGGCGCACGGAATAGGAAACGCGTTCTACGAGGAGCTCGTATTCGACGAGGGGGCCCAGCTTCAGAACGCCTCGTTCATGGATTACCTGCTGCCCACGGCCACCGACGTGCCGACCATCGAGACGGCCCACGTCGAGACGCCCTCGCCGCTCAACCCGCTGGGAGTGAAGGGCGTGGGCGAAGCCGGAGCGATCCCGGT
>JBDGXI010000054.1:0-24884 GCA_039584685.1 Gemmatimonadota bacterium
ATCGGAGCTGCCAATTGGCCTTGGCGACACCCGCTCCAGACACGGAGGCCACAGCGTGCACCCACTCGTCGGTGCCCTCGAGGCAGACCTGGAAACGGCCCAGCGGATGGTCCACTTCAGCCAGGAAGGGGTCCGACGCTTCCGGCGCTCCCCCCGGGATCCGGACCGAGAAGGCGCGAGGCGAGAAGTAGACGCGGGAGTCCAG
This sequence comes from Gemmatimonadota bacterium, assembly GCA_039584685.1. Classification (GTDB taxonomy): domain Bacteria; phylum Gemmatimonadota; class Gemmatimonadetes; order Palauibacterales; family Palauibacteraceae; genus Benthicola. Next base: position 206 of record JBDGXI010000054.1, read on the forward strand.
CTTTCGCGCGACCTTGTAGGCGCTTTCCTTGGCCGCCCACAGCGCCCAGCGCATCCGGTGCGGAGAGGCGGCGGCGAGAATTCGCGCTCGCTCACACCAGCTGAACACGCGATCGTCGAATCGGGGGTGGATCGCTTCGGGCTGGTTCTCCGGATCCCGGAGGTCTACTACGTCATTTCCGACGAGCAAAGTACTTCTCTTCCATGCCGACCAGGCGCTGGGCGATCTGCTGAGCGAACTCGCGGGAGCGCCGCATACCCGTGCGCTCGGAATGGGGCCTTAGCACTTCGAAGTCCACGTAGAAGGAGTCTCCGATCGCGGGGACGGTGGACCAGGTCCTTTGCCGGTCACCGCGGAGGTAGACCACCAGGGCTCGGCAGTTGCGGACGCTGCTGGCGATGCGCCCCATCCCGTGAGCGATGGAGTCCAGCTGGACGCGGCCCGTGCGGCTACGTCCGCCCTCCGCGAAGATCAAGGCCGTCTCGCCCCGCGACAGCAGGTACTTGACCCGCTTGAGCACGGCCGATACGTGCTCCCTCCGGCCGCCCCTCCGGATGGGGATGCACTTGGTGACCCACACGGCCGCGCGGGCGAACCACAGGGAGGCGAAGTTGCGATACTCCGGCAGGTTCCACGGCATGCGGCGGTAGTTGAAGAAATACCACCACGTGCCGCCCAGAGCCCACGCCACCAGCATCGAATCCACCATCGTCAGGTGGTTCGCGCAGATCAGGACGGGCTCATCGCTCTCAGCCATCAGCGCCCTGAACCGCTTCCGCAGGCGGGCCGCGTTCTTGATCCGATATCCCATCACGTAGCGCAGGGCGAACGCGCTGACGGGGATCCAGAACACGGAGAGGACCCGCCCCACCTCGCGCTGCACCCACAGGGCCAGTCGCGTGCGGCGGGGAATGTCCGTCACCGGCCGGTCACCGGACTCAGGCAAGCTTGGCTTCGATGAGTGTGACCGCATCGCCCACCGTGTTCACGGAATCGGCGTCCTCGTCGGCAACTTCGATGTCGAACTCGTCTTCGAAGTCGAGGATCACATCCACCAGCCGGGCCGAGTTCACCTTGAGGTCCTCGAGGATGTTGGTGTCCTCGGTAGCCCCCTCGAGGGCGTCCTTGTTCTTGGCGTAGCGGCCGATGATTTCCATGACCTTCCCATAGGTCTCATCTCTCGACATCCGGCTCCCTCTCCTGTGGTGGTAAACGCCTTGCTGTCCAACTAATACACTACTCGGCCCATCGGCGGAAGATCACGCAAGCGTTGACGTCGCCGAAGCCGAATCCCGACTTAATGATCGTGCGCAGCCCGGGCATCTCCCGCGCCTCGTGCGGAATGGAGTCGGCGTAGGCCTCGATCTCCGGATGCACGTCCTCGCAATTCAGCGAGGGGTGGGCGAAACCGCTCCGAAGCATCAGTATACACGCGACCGACTCCAGTGCTCCCGCGGCGCCCAGGCCGTGGCCGATCATCGACTTGGTCGAGTTGATGACCGGGAACGTCTCGGGCGTCGCGTCGAGGGCGTCAGCCCAGGCGGCCACCTCGCTCGGATCGGCCCCGGTGGCCGTCAGGTGGCCGTTGATGAGATCCACCTCCCGCGGGTCGATGCCCCCGTCGGCGATCGCCTGCCGGATGCACCGGCGAACGCTGACCGGGTTCGGGGCCGTCATGCTCCCGCCGCTCCGATGTCCGCCGCAGTTGAGGGCCCCGCCCAGAACCTCGGCGTAGATGCGGGCGCCCCTAGATTCGGCACTCTCCAGGCTCTCCAGGTGCAGGATGGCGGCGCCGCTTCCGGGGATGAAGCCGCAGGCCGATGCGCTCAACGGGCGAGACGCCTTCTCCGGCTCGTCGTTGTGCTTCCGGCACAGGACGCGCATGGAGTCGAAGCCGGCCCAGATGTAATGGCTGGCGCCTTCCGTGCCACCGCACAGCATGCGCTCCGCCAGACCGGCCCGGATGCGCATGGCTCCCTCGATGATCGCCTCGGTGCCCGTGCTGCACGCGCTCGAGTTGGCGGTCACCTGGTTTCCGAGTGCCAGGAGTCCAGATACTCTGGCCGACACGCCGCTCCCCATGACCTGCTCGACCATCGTGCTGCCCAGGCGCCGCACGCGCCCGGCATCCACCAGCGGGATGATCTTCTCGCCGATCGTATCGATCCCCCCGATGCCCGTGCCGATCACCGCACCTGTCTCCCAGTGCACCTGGTCGGAATCGTGGTCGGGTCGCTCGAAGCCGGCGTCGGTCCAGGCGTCCACCGCCGCCGTACAGCCGAGGCGGTGGCTCGAGTTCATGGCGAGGAGCTCGTCTTCGTCGAAGTACTGCTCGGCGATCTCGTCCACGCCCTGCGGGACGCCGGCCACCCGGCATCCGAAGTTCAGCTCGTCGAGCATGGGGACGTGACGGATCCCGGATGTGCCTTCGCGGAGCGCCTGTTCGTAGTTCTCGAGCCCCACGGCGTTCGGGGCGACGACTCCCATGCCAGTGATCACGACGCGGCGTCTCATATGCTCCTCACCTGTGTACCGCCATGCCGGAAATGCTCGCGTGACAGACCGTGGTTCCGTCGTCCAGGTGCATCTCGGCCTCCGAGCGGAGTTTTCCCCTCCGCCAGAAGGTGCGAGTCGCCGAGACGGTGACCCGCTCGCCGGGCTTCACGATGCCGGAGAAGTCCACGGTCGCGTCCGCGAACAGTGCGAGTCTGTCCTCCACCGCATCGAGGCCCGCTTCCAGCGCTACAAGGTAGATGCCCAGCGCCACGACGCCTACCTGCGCTACGCACTCCAGGAGGATCACCCCCGGCGTGACCGGATGGCCGGGGAAGTGGCCCCGGTAGAAATCGGCGTCCGGACGGAAGCGATAATTCGCAATGATGTGGTCCTTGGAGATTTCGAGAATCTCGTCGACGAAGCGGAAGGGCTCCTGCTGCGGTATCAGCTCCAGGACTTCGTCGGGACTGAGGATGGTGACGGCGGTATCGCGCGCCCCTCTCCGTCTCTTCATTCCGCGAGCCTGCCGCCCCGCGAGTGCCTGGATGGCCACGGATAGTCGGGATAGTCGATGTCCCGGAAGACGCCCACCTTGGCTCGCTTGATCTCGTAGATCTCCTGGTCGTCCACTAGCACCTTCGCGTCGCCGAGAGCGATGGAGGAGCCAGAGGTGGGGAGCTCCTGATAGCGCACGATGTCTATTTCGTAGCGCACCACGCCATCGCGCGGCCGGATCTGGCCGAAGAACTCCACCTCCTGGCATCCCAGAGCCCGGCCGGTGCCGAGGGCCCCGTTCCACGCGCAGTACATCCCGATGAGCTGCCAGATCGCGTCCACCCCCAGGCACCCGGGTTGTACCGGGTCGCCGAGGAAGTGGCATTGGAAGAACCAGTCGTCCAGGCGGACGTCACGCTCGGCGACGAGGCGGCCCCTGGCGCCCTTTCGCGTGAGCTCGGTTACCCGGTCCACCATCAGCATGGGCGGCAGGGGGAGACGGGCCCGCCATTCCTCGGGGGCGTCCTCGACCAGGCGCCCGTATGCCATGGCCAAAACCTCGTCGTTCGTGAAGTACGAGCGCTCCCGAAACTCGCCGTACTTCATGGCGTCTCTCCGAATCGAAGTACGTGCCCGGACCACGAGAGCCCGGAGCCCACCCCGATGACCGCGATGTCGTCCCGGTCGGTCCAGCGGTCCCAGTTCATGGAGATCACTCCCGGTGCACCCGCCGCACCCGTATTCCCGAATTTGACCACGTTGTGATGGTGCCGATCGTCCTCGATGTCGCACTGCCGGCACACGGCCTCCAGCATGCGGAGGTTGGCCTGGTGCCCCACGAAGTGGAGACTGCGGTCCGGATCTCCGTACGTCTTATGGAGCCGCCGGAGGATGCGGATCGTCTTCTTGATGGCGAACATCTGGACCGTCCGCCCCTCCTGCCAGAAGTGACCGAAGTGAGGCACGATGACCTTGTCGTGTCCCGCGGGGCTGGACTCGAGGCTGTTACCGAGAATCTCGATGCGCGACGGCACCCGGGTCGAGACGACGGCGGCACTGGTCCCGTCGCCCCACAGCACGGCCGCCGATCGGTCCGTGTAGTCCACGGCCGTGGTCAGGCTCTCGGGCGTCACGACCAGCACGTAGTCCGGCAGCCCTTCCGGCATCATCGACAGCATGTACAGCGCCACGTGGAAGCTCGTGCAGGCCGAGTTGACGTCGAACGAGGGAACTTCCATCTCCAGCGCCGCTGCGATGGTACAGGCGTCGGCGGGCGACATCATATCGGGCGAGCAGGAGCCCGCGATGAGCATGCCGATGTCCTGTTTCTCCAGGCCGGCGCGCTCCAGGGCCATCTCCGCCGCCCGCCGCCCCGTCTCCGCATGCGTGTACAGGGCGGCTTCGAGCGCCTGTGTGGGATCCAGGTTGCGGGTCTCTCGGATGTAGTCGAGGGGCAGCACCGTGCGCCGGGCGTCGATCCCCACGCGCTCCTCGATCCACTCCTGGTTCGTCCCGATGTCCAGGTCGGTGAGGAACTGGTTCGTGATCTCGTTCTCGGGATGGAAGTGGCCCAGGCCATGAAGGTAGAGACTCATCGCGTAAGCCCGGAGATGTGCTCGCCGCCGTCCACCCGGATGATCGCCCCGTTGATCCAGGCCGCCTCGGGCAGCGACAGCAGGTAGATCACGTCGGCGACGTCCTCGGGCGTGGTGAGTCGGCCGAACGGGTTCCGGGTGCGGGCCTGCGCCTTGAGATGGTCGCTGCCCGGGATGAGTCGCAGGGCTGGCGTATCGGTAACTCCGGCCTGGACGATGTTCGATCGGACACCGAAGTGAGCCATCTCGACTGCGATCGAGCGGGAGACGGACTCGAGAGCGACCTTCGCCGCCGCCACCGCGGCGTATCCCTTCCAGGCCACCTCGTTGCCCTCGCTCGTCATTCCAAGCACGCGGGCGTCGGGGGCGAACAGCCCGCGCGCCAGGACGTCCTGTGTCCAGGTGAGAAGACTGGTGCCCATCGCGTAGATGGTGCGCACCATGTCCTCGTCCTCGAGAAAGAGATCCTGGGCGTAGTTCGGTGGGGAAGTGAGTCCCTGCACTCCGTCGAGGCCCTCGGCGAAGCTCCGGTCGGCGACACCTGTGAGCCGATCCTCGTCGATGCCGAGCTCACGGGCCAGGACGGCGCGCGCTTCGTTGTCAGCAGGCGCCTCGGGGCCGATGAGCTTCAGGTTGCCGAAGGCGATGGAGTGGAGGAGGAGCCGAATCCGGCCCCCGTCCTGGTTGAACGTGACGAGCGAGACGCCGCGCGCGCGGATCTTCTCGAACTCGGGTTCGATTCGGCTCATCGCCCCGCGTCGATCCCGGTGGACGACGCAGATGTTCAGGCCGTGCTCGGAGAGCTTATGCGCCGTGGCGAGCCCGAATCCACTCGAGCCGCCGAGAATCAGCGCCCACTCGTTCTTTCCGGAAGGGGCTTTCCCCATTGATCTCCCGGGTCTCGTGTCTTCGTCGTCCGCTCAGGTCACCACTAGGGTACGCAGACGGCTGTTTCTTAGCTAGAACGCTGGGCGCGTTCGAGAGCGAGCGCCTATTCGGTGGCCGCCGGGGTGTGCTCGGTGAGCTCCACTTCGAACACCAGGGTGCTGTAGCCGGGAAGCTGCGGTGGCCTTCCCCCGGCGCCGTACCCGAGTTGGTAGGGCACCACCAGGCGCCGTTTCTCGCCCTTCCGCATGCCGGTCACGCCCTCGGTCCACCCATCGACCAGACGCGTGACACCGAGCGTCATGGCAAGCGGCCCCGGGGGCTGGTGATCGAAGCTCGAGTCCAACTTCGTCCCGTCTGACAACCATACCGTGTAGTCCACCCCCATTTCATCGCCGGGCGCGGCCTCAGGGCCCTCGCCTTCCCGCAGGATCAGGATGTAGAGCCCGCTCTCCTGCAGACTCATGGCCTCGAGATCCACCGCGAGCTCCTCGGCGAACGCCACTGCCGTCGGCGCGAATTCGTCGGCCTCCTGGGTCTGCACTGCCGGTGTTGCCCGCGGCTGCTGCGCCTCGTCCGCGCCGTCGCTCGACTGCGCCCCAGTGTCAGCGGATCCCGTGCAGGCGGTGAGCAGCACGAGGAGCGGTGCGATTCGTCTCATGGGTAACCTCATTCAGGAGGACGTTGTCACTGTCCCTTCGGGCAGGTGCTTCGGCGGACGATGATAACACGGTTTCCCGATCCGCGCCGCTCGCTGGCGGAGGACCCTCAGGCGTCGTCCATACGCACGGGTACCGGGCGGCAGGGGCTGCCCATATATTCTCCCCCCGGTCCGCACCTGGAATCGCGCGCACTCCCCCTGCGCCGGCCGGCGGACTTCATCGAAGATCTCGTGTGTTCGCTGCCAGGACACGCCTTCAGTGATCGTGCAAGCACCCGAACGGGGGACGCATGCAAGGACGACTCGACCACCTACAGCTGTACCGTCTGCCGTGGAGCCTGCCGGACAACTCGATCTCATGGCTCGAGCCGACGGCGGCCTGCAACCTGGCATGCTTCGGCTGCTACCGGGAGAACGAGCCCAGGAGCCACAAGAGTCTGGAGCAGATCGACAACGAGCTCGATGTGTTCACGCGCCTGCGGACGGCGGACGGAATCTCGATCGCGGGCGGCGATCCCCTGTGTCACCCGGAGATCGCCGACATCATCGCCAACATCGACCGGCGTGGCATCAAGCCGATCCTGAACACGAACGGTCTCGCCCTGACTCCGGACCTGCTGCGTGAACTCAGGAAAGCGGGTCTCTGGGGCCTGACTCTCCACATCGACAGCAAGCAGAACCGGCCGAAATGGAAGAACAAGTCGGAGGTCGAGCACAACGAGCTCCGGCTCCACTACGCCGAGATGATCGCCGAGGTCGGGGGGCTCTCGTGCTCGTTCAACTCCACGGTGTACGAGGACACGCTGCCCTACGTGCCGGACCTCGTGGATTGGGCGCACAGGCACATCGGCATCGTCAACGTGATGGTGTTCATCACGTTCCGCGCCGGAATGGTCGGCGGAGACTTCGAGTATTACGCCGGCGGCGAGACAGTCGAGCTCGACACGGTCTACGCCACGAGAGAGTTCGGGCGATACGATATCCAGTCCACCGAGGTGCTGGCCGCCGTGCAGGAGCGATTTCCTGACTTCCGGCCGTGCGCGTACCTGAACGGCACCGAGAGACCGGACTCGTTCAAGTGGCTGCTCAGCGCCAGGATCGGAACGCGGGATCGGATCTATGGATACGTGGGGCCGAAGTTCATGGAGCTCGCGCAGACGACGCACCATTTCCGGCACGGGAAGTACCCCGCGTACGCGAACCCGAGGGCCCTGAGACGCGGGCGATCGATGATGCTCCTTTCGCCGCTGGATCGCGGAGTCAGGGGTGCCGCCGGGTCCTGGCTTCAGACCCTGCTCACGCGTCCGCGAACGGCTCTCGGAAGAGCGCACCTTCAGTCGATCATGATGATCCAGCCGGTGGACGTCCTGCCCGATGGTCGCCAGGACATGTGCGACTCGTGCCCCGATCAGACCGTGTGGCACGACCGGCTGGTATGGTCGTGCCGCCTCGAGGAACCGATGGAATACGGCGACTTCTTGCGCACGCGCCGCCGGATCAGTCAAGAGGAGGCCCATTGAATCCAGTCGACGAAATCACCCTGGAGCGGCCGAGTGTAGCCGACTACGCTCGCCGGGCCCTGGCGATCGTGGGAGTGATCGTCCTTCACCTCATCGTGTACTACACGGTTACGCGAATCAACAGCAACCGGCCGCCCGAAGCGCTGAACGATCCGTCGATCGCGCTCGATGACAAGATCCCGCTGCTCGGATGGACGTGGGTCTTCTACTGGGCGGCCTATCCGTATCTGACGATCGGTGCGGGTCTGGTCGTGGCCGCCATGCGGGAAGCGGACTACAAGCGAGCCATCAAGGCGTTCATCATCATCACATTCATCGGCGGGGCGGTTCAGCTTCTGTATCCGGTCGCAGCGCCCTGGACCTCTGAGGCGCACGCGATGCAGACCCGCATGCACGATTCGGCGTTCACGCGTCCGTACGCGTGCCTGCCGTCCATGCACGTGGCCTACAGCGTGATCACGGGCTTCATGGGAGCGATGATCGCCCGTTCAGCCGGGTTGAGATGGTTCCACGTCCTGCTGGCGGCCGGGATCGCGGTGTCCACGCTCACCCTGAAGGAACACTACGTGGCAGACGCGGTCGCGGGCATCCTGCTCGGCCTCGGCGGCGGCCTGTGGTGGTGGCGGGCTTCGGTGGCGCGGGCGGTCAGGGAGAGGTCTGAGGCTTAGATCGAGAGGCGCTCATGGAGACCTACAAGTCGGTGAACTTCGACGAGCTCACGGTGCAGGACGGCACGTTCTCGTTCGGGATGCAGAACCAGGTAGTCTACAAGTTCAAAGGAAGGGGCGGTCAGATCGCGGTCGACTGGAACGGCCAGTCGAAGACGTACCTGATCGCCGGGGGTGAGAAGGTACACCTGATCGGACACACCGCGCACTTCAAGACCCGGTAGTCGGCCCGGCGGCGGCGTCCGGTTCCCAGTCCAGCGTCCGGCTCAGGATGCGCCGGGCGTGATAGGGCACGCCGGCGATCTCGACCTCGATCTTGCCGGCCGCCATCTCCTCCTGGAACTCCCTCAGCATGATGGCTCCGCTGAGGTCGATTCGCCCCAGTCCGCCCAGGTGCAGGACGATGCGGTCCACCTCGTGGCCTTCTTCCAGCTCGCGCATGAAACTGCGTTGCATCTGCGGAGCCGATCCGAACCACAGAACGCCCCGGGGGGCCAGGTGGAACGTTGAATCTTCGCGCCACGAGTCGCACCGCACCTTCATCTCCCTCCACGCGTGGATCCCGAGAGCCAGCAGGATGCCGAGCACGACGGCGAGATCTATGCGAGGCGCCAGGATCAGGGTGAGGGCGAACGTGGTCCACGCCGCCAGAGCCTGCGGTTTGGACAGATGCCACAGGCCGGCGAGCTGGCGGAACCGCATCAGTCCGAGGACAGCGGCGATCACGATCCCACTGAGCACCGCGCGCGGCAGGGGGGCCAGGATCCCGGCCACCGGGAGAAACAGCAGAACGGCGACGCCGGTCACGGCTCCGCTCCAGCGCGAACGGGCCCCCGCCAGGTGATTGAGGCTGGAGCGCGAGAACGAGCCACCCACCGGAAAGCCGCTGGACAGGGCCGCCGCCACGTTCGCCACTCCCTGGCTGATGAACTCGCGGTCCGGATCCCAGGGACGGCGGTCCATCACGGCGAACGTGCGCGAGATGGATGCTGCCTCGGCGAAGCCCACCAGGGCGATCACGCCGCCCGGGATCACGAGCAGCGGAAGCTGTGACCAGGGAAGGTTGCGCGGCAACGGGGGAAGTCCGGCCGGTACGTCGCCCACCGTGGCGCCGCCGTACCCGGTGGCCAACGAGAACCCGATGCCGATCAGGGTGGCGAACAACACGCCCGGCACGAGCGGGTGGATCCTGCGGCCTCCGAGAATCAGAGCTCCGGTGAGGACGGCCAGGGCGACGGACGCCGCCTCCCACTCACCCGGGTGCGACAGCGCCCACCAGGCCCGCCCGATGACGCCGCCGTCCGGGGCCGAAACTCCGAGTGCTCCTGGTAGCTGGCTGGCCACGATCAGGAGCGCCGCCGCGATCGTGAACCCCTGGAGGACCGGCCGGGACATCAAATACGAGATCCGGCCCTCTTTGACGAGGCCCACGATGATTCGCGCGATGCCGACGACCAGCGCGAGGAGCACGGCGAGGGCTATGTAGATCTGGCTGCCGGGCGCCTCGATCGCCGAAAGGGCACCGAAGGTGAGCAGGGACGTGAGCGCCACCGGCCCCGTCTGAAGATACGGCGATGAAGCGAAGAACGCGGCGGCGATGGGCGGCATCGCCGCTGCGTACAGGCCGTAGTGGGCGGGCAGACCCGCGAGGTCGGCATACGCCATCGACTGCGGCACCAGGACCAGGGCCACGCTGACCCCGGCCACGATGTCTCGCGTCGAGAATCCGGGCAGGAGAGGCTGACGCGCGCCCGTCAGCTCATTCCCTTCTCGATCGGGTAGTCGCGCTCCATCCAGTCCACCATCCCCCCGGTGACGAGCTCGGCCGTCTTCCCCTTGCGGGCGAGGATGGACGCCACGAGAACGCTGCGGATCTCGTCTCCGCAGATCACCGCGATCGGCGGATCGTCGTCCGCCGAATCGGCTTCGTACCAGGCATCGGTCCACGAGAGGATGCCGGACCCGGGCACGTGCCCGTACTTGTACTCGAACGGATCACGGGCGTCCACGACCGTGAAGTCGTCCATGCGCTCTTTCAATTCGTCTACATCCAGCGTCGGGAGCTGGACGACCGGCAGGCCCTCGGCCTTCCATGCCTTGAGTCCGCCCTCCAGATGCCCGAGCACGTTGAACCCGGCGTCGGACAGGAGCTTGGCGGCTACCTTTCCGATCGCCTCCGGCTCGCCGTGCATGATCATCGGCAGGTCCTCGGGGAACACTAGCTCCACCCGGTCCACGAGGTCGGCCCGGTTGAACTGCACGCTGAGGGCTCCCTCCAGGTGCTCGGCCGCGAAAGGGTGCGGGGTCCTGAGGTCCAGGACTGCCGCCCCCTCCTGCTGTGCCGCCCTGACTTCGGCCGGCGTCATACGCCCGCCCCCTGCAGCTCATCCTTCTCGATGAGCCCGAGATTGTAGGACTTGATCTTCTCGTAGTCGTCCGGCAGCGGCTTCGCCGTGTCGTGGACGAACTGGGCGAACGCCGCCGCGTCTGCCTTCTGCATCGCCAGGTTGTGCTTCTTCTCGTAGTAGATCGTCGAGCTGTTCTTTCCACTCATGTTCACGCCCCCGCACAGCGACCCGCCGTAGTGGTTCGGGTACACCTCTACGTGGTCCGGCAATGTGAACAGGAGGTCGTTGATCGTGGCGAACTGGGTCCGCGCGCGCTCGGCCTCGTCCATCACGTCGAGTGCCTGGTCTCCCACCAGGAGGTCGGGCCGCCCGACATCCCCTACGAACAGGCAGTCGCCGGTGAGCACGGCCCACGGCTCGTCCGCGCGGGACCTGTCCGTGATCAGGTAGGAAGTGTGCTCGGGCGTGTGCCCCGGAGTGAACAGGCACGTCATCTCCACCTGCCCCACCGTGAACACGTCGCCGTCCTTGAACGGTGTGTACTCGTACGTGGTAGGCGCGTTCTCGTGCAGGTAGTGCGGGCACCCGTTCATCTCGGCCAGCTCGCGGGCGCACGACACGTAGTCGGCGTGCACGTGCGTCTCGAACACGCCTACGATCGCCAGGCCGAGATCGGCGGCTTCCAGGACGTAGAAGTCGGCCCCGAGTCCCTCGATCGGATCGATGACGAACGCCTCTTTCGCCTTCGGGCAACCCACCAGGTAGGAAGCCTGGTTCAGGGGCTCGTACCGGAATTGCTTGAAGATCATCCTGCTAATCCTCCTCTTCGACTTTCTTGATGAAGAACACGAGTCCTTCGGCTCCCTCTTCCCACTCCAGCAGTTCGTTGCCCGTGTCCTCACACCACGCGGGGAAATCCACGATCGATCCACGGTCCGTGGCGATGATCTTGAGGACCTCGCCGTCCTCCATGCCGCGCATGACCTTGCCCGCTTTCACGATCGGCATCGGACACAGGAGTCCCTTCGCATCGAGCACCTGGTCAACTTTGTATTCCGCCATCGGGTCCCTCCTGCTTCGCCTGGTTGATTCGCCTGAGTGATCCTAAATGAACAGAGTCACGTGCGACTTGCGGGCGTCCGACAGGAACGCGGCCGCTCCCCCGAACTCGACACCATCGAGGAAGTCGCTTTCCTCGTATCCGAACACGTCCATGGTCATCTGGCACGCGATGAGGCGCACCTCGAGCTCGACCGCTACGTCCAGCAGCTCCTTGATCGTGGCCACGCCCTTCTTGCGGAACATGGACTTCATCATGCCGGTGGCGAAGGCCTTCATACCGGGCATCCCGGTAATGACGTCCGGCATGGGCACCGGCATGGGCATCGCAGGGTTCCCGGTCGGAGCCACAAGCAGCTTCTTCTCGAAGTCCTTGTGGATGATGTTCAGCCCGTAGAACGTGAAGAAGATGGCTGCGTCCATGTTGGCGGCGGCTCCCGCGGTGGCCAGGATCAGCGGCGGATAGGCCCAGTCCAGAGTCCCCTTGGACGCGACCATCGAGAGGTTCTTCCTGGCCGGATCCTTCTTGAATGCCCGCTGGATCTCCTCGCGCACTAGTTGCCGCACCGCGTCTTCGGTGAGCCTGTCAGTTTCGAGCATCGGTCGCTACCTCGCTTCCGTTCAGTGCGTCATCCGTCCCGTCGAATTTCCGGACGTCCGATTCGCGAAGTGATTCCAATAGATCTCCCGTGGCCCGCGCCCGGGCCGACCAGAAATCGGCTATCAGCTCCATCCCGTCCGCCCCGTCGGTGTGGCGACGAGCCCAGGACTCGGCTTCGCGCGACAGCCACTCCAGCGTGCGATCCGCGTCCTGCGAGAAGAACGCGCTCAGGGCGAAGCGTCTCTCGCCCATCCGCAGCCCCGCGTCCATATGAGCAGCCGCGCGCGCCAGGTCCGTTCTCGTCAGCAGCAGGCCGCTCCTGACCGGAGCGAGGAGGCCCGCCAGAAAAGCCTCGCTTCCGGCGGCCCGTGGATCTGGGAGCTCCGCCGCGCGGCGCAGGTGGAGCGGCAGAACGGCGGGCGGTCCCCACCGGCGGCCCTCGTCGCGCAGCGTCTCCGTCAGCAGCCTGGCCCACGCCGCGTACACGGGCGATCCGGCTCGCTCGAAACAACCGAGATAGGGCGTCGTCCAGGAAAGCAGGTGCTCCCACAGGAGCCCGGACGCGGCGGCGCCCCACAACGCCTTTTCCGCGGGGTCCGACTCGCTTCCGGCGTGCTCGGCGAGGGCGGCGTACAGGCCGAGCAGCGCGCCGAGGTGGTCGGGTTCAGCCGGAGGAGTCCGGCCCAGCGCGCTCCATGCCCCGGCCACCCTGTCGCGGGCCTCGCCGCCCAGCATTCCCTCGCTCCCCACGTACACCGAGGCGTACGGGTGAAGCTGGAGGAGGAAGCTGGCGGCATAGCTTTCCGGGTCGGGCGTGCCGCCCAGCTCCAGCATCTCAGCCAGAGGGCCGTGCTGCGGCCCCGGCGGTTCAGACAGCACGCCCAGGGCGCGAATCAGTTCGACGTTCGAGCTCATGGAACGGCCGTCTCGAGCTCGGGCAGCCGGTACGCCTCCTTCTCCGGCCTGACGGGCCTAAGAAGCCAGTATGGCCGCCGCGTGCCGTCGGGCGAGTGGTCCGCGGCCGATCGCGTCGTCTCGGCTACCCAGTTCAGGTAGGCCTGGTGGGCTTTGTCGAGGTCCACCCATATGTCTCCGTACCGGTCCTCGGGCCGGGCCCGGGAAACCCTGACGGCCTGATGCCAGCAGTGCATCCCGGAGATCGGGTCCGGGTTCACCTGGAACGTCAGGTTCTGGTGCACCCCGACATCGGTCCACCAGATGCGGCTCGTATCCGGGTCGGCGGATTCGAACGGGCCACCGGGCTTCTTCCAGCTCATCTTGCGTCCGGTCCCCTCCGCCTCGATCCCCACCGTCGCCATGCTCAGCCGCTGGCCCTGGTCGCCCAGTTTCCACCGTCCCATGTGGTGGCTGCACGCCACGACTCCCGGCCGGATTCCCTCGGTGACCCAGGCCTTGAGCACGAAGTGACCGATCCGGGTCTCGACCCTGACCAGGTCCCCGGTGCGGATCCCGCCGAGCCGACCCGCGTCGTCAGGGTGGAGCCACAGCGGGTTGGTATGCGCGATCTCGGTCAGCCACTTGGCATTGGCGCTCCGGGTGTGGATCTGCACCGGAAGGCGGAACGTCGAGATGAGCGGCATTTCCTCACGGTCGAGGTTCTGCCGGTGGACGTGGCTCTTGATGTACGTGGGGATCGCGAGTTCCGGCCACCCCCACTCGTGCAGGGTGCGCGACCAGAACTCGAGCCGTCCCGTCGGCGTTGGAAATCCGCGTCGAATCGACCCGTCCACGCGCACTCCCACGCGCCGCCGGCCCTGGTCGTCGGGCGCGATGGCGGGGAAGGGCACCACGTTGGGACCGGCTGGCTTGGGCGCCTCCGTGAACACGCGGTCCATGTCGTCCGTGTCCGTGTTCACCAGCTCCGCGGCCGGAACCTCATGCTCAAACAGCTGCCCGGTCTTCTCGCCGACCTGGAAGGCGCCGTACCTCCGCATATACTCCAGCGGGGTGATGCCCTCACGGGCCGCCTCTTCCGGCAGGCCCGGAACGGAGTTCTCGAACATGTACCCGTAGTACTCGTCCAGCGTCAGCTTCTGGCCCGGGTTCTGGCGTGACTCGAAGAACCCCCGGATTCCGCGCGTGCCGTCCGGGTCGATGCGCCAGGTGAGATCGATCCAGAACTCGTTCTCCTCCCACACTTCTCCGGGATTCGTCTCCCGCGTGTCGGTGACCGGCTGCCCGGCGCGCTCCCGCGCCGCCCTGAGAACGGGCTGCCGGAACGCCACCCACGAACCGTCGTACTGCTCGAGCGACATGGTGTCGTGGCGCTCCGAACTGTGGCCCATCGGGAGAACGTAGTCGGCGAAGTAGGCGGATTCGTTCCACGTCGGGGTCAGGGCCACGTGAAGGCCGATCTTCTCCGCGTCGGCCAGGAGCTCGATCCAGGAGAACCCGTCCGGGTTCGTCCACACCGGGTTGTAGACGCGAGTGAAATACGTGTCGATGAACCCGCCGCGCTCCTTCATGAGATGGGGCAGCAGGAACGACATCTCCATCAGGGAAAGTGGCCACTCCTGCGGCCAGGTCAGGCCGTTCCACTGCTTCGGGTGACGCGGGGGAAGGTGGATGGGCCGCGGGACGAACTTGTTCCACGCGCTCGGGAACGTGCCGCCCTCGGTGGCGATCGCCCCGAGTAGCGCGTTCAGCATGAACAAGGTCCGCGCGACCTGCCAGCCGCCCATGTTGCCGGCCGCCGCGCTGCGCCAGTTGTGCGCGGCGAGGCGGGTACCGGCCATGGCCACTATGGCGGCGGCCTCGGCGAGGGTCGCCGCGTCTACCCCGGACTCCTTCTCTGCGTACTCGAACGTGTACTCGGCGTACAGCGTCTTGAGCTCGTCCTCGAACGCTTCGAAAGTGACCGGCAGGTCCGGACGCTGCTCCAGCAGATACTCCTTCCAGTTCCACCACCGCCGCACGAGCTCCCGGTCGTACAGATCGTTCCGGATCAGGTGGTTCGCGAACGACAGGAGCACGGCCGCTTCGGATCCGGGGTAAGTGGAGAGCCAGTGATCGGCGTGCGTGGCCGTGTTCGAGAGACGGGTATCGAGCACGATCAGCTTGGCGCCGTTCTTCTTGCCGTCGATGATCCGCTGCGCGTGCGGGTTGAAGTAGTGCCCGGTTTCGAGGTGACTGGAGACGAGCAGGATCACGCGCGCGTTCGCGTGGTCGGGGCTGGGCCGATCCATGCCCATCCAGAACGCGTATCCCGCCCGCGCTCCGCTGGAGCAGATGTTCGTATGCGAGTTGTGGCCGTCCACGCCCCATCCGGCGAGCATCCGCTCCGTGTAGCCGTCCTCGCCCGGCCGGCCGACGTGGTACATGATCTCGTTGTGCCGCTCCTCGTCCATCGCCCGCGCGACGCGGCCCGCGATGTCCTCCAGAGCCTCGTCCCAGCTGACCCGCTCCCACCGCCCTTCACCCCGCTCGCCGACTCGCTTCAGCGGATACAGGATGCGGTCCGGGTCCGTGACCTGATTGATCGTCGCCGGACCCTTGGCGCAGTTCCTTCCGCGCGAGCCGGGGTGCTCGGGGTTCCCCTCGAACTTCCTGACCTGCAGCGTCTCCCTGTCCACGTAGGCCAGGAGCCCGCAGCCCGATTCGCAGTTGAAGCACGCCGTGGGGACGAGCGTGTATCGCTTCTCCACGCGCTCGGGCCACGACCGCGAATCGAGCTCGACCCAGTCGTGCCAGCGTTCCTTCGGGGGGAAGGAAGCCAGGTGCACGCGGCTCGGCCCCGGATAGAAGGTCTCGCCTCGCTCTTCCGTCTCTTTCCGGGCCGCGGAGACCTTCGCGCTCAGCTTATCGAGACTCATGCTTCGATCCTCGGTTCACTCAGGCCAGCGGCACGGACTGCCCGGCCTGGACGTAGGCGTGTTCGAATGCGAGCAGGCCGAGGAGGCCCGCCACGACCGCGGGTATCGGGAACCACGGCGCGGCCAACCCGACGGCTACGAGTAACATGCTGATCCAGAAGTACATGGCGTACTTACCTCGTGTCATTTCGAGAGTCGCCAGGTGCGCGTGAGCCGTTCCATGCGTGAGCGTGATCTCGCCCACGGTCATCAGCAGGTGGACCGCGCCGGCGCCGGCGAACATCCACCCCAGGGGCCGGACGGCGCCCGGCTCCACGGCCGACGCGACCAGCAACATCGCACCGCTTCCGGCGAGCACCGCCTGCGTCGCCAGGTGCGCCGGAAGAAGCGGACTCTGCCACAGATCGCGGGCCTTCGCCTGCGCAAACAGGTAGGCGGTGTACACCGCGGCCATGAGGGCGAGGGGAAATCCCGCGATCGCGAGTGGTCTCAGAATCTCAGGGCGCCCCAGCAGTCCCGCCGCGAGGTGGGCGGCGAGAACGGCCCCGTAGCCCGAGATGACGAACCCGCCACGCACCAGCCAGCTCTTCCACTGCGGCTTCAGAAGCAGGTAGTGGAATCGGGTAGGGTGCTCGAGGTCCCAGATCAGGATCGCTCCCGTGAGGCCGAGGAACAGCATAGCCACCAGCGGCGTGGCCAGCGTCCACAGGCCGTTGTTCCACCCGAGCAGACCGAGCAGCAGCAGGAGGACCGGTGCGAGATAAGCCCCGGCCGCGATCGACTTGGTCCAGGTATACAGGCTGACGCGATAGTCCCACGGCGCGCGATGCGGGACATCGTAACTCAGAACGGCCGCCGCCGAAGAGTTGGCATGCCCGGGAGCCCCGGCCCCGACGCCGTGGGGAACGTCGCCCTGCTCGCTCCACATGAACAATCCGCCATCGGGTCGTGCCGCGGCCAGCGGATCGAGGGTGGACTGGTGCGCCCCCACATAGTAGAGCTTGGGGCGCGTCTCCTTCTCCGGCCGGCGCACCGCCACCGGCTGCCGACCCACCGTCTCTCCCACCGCCGACGCCGGATCGTTCTTGTCGCCCACCAGGATGGCCTGCGTCGGGCATACCACGACGCACGCCGGCTCGAGTCCGATGTCGAGACGATGCGCGCAGAAGTTGCACTTCTCGGCCGAATGATCTTCGGGATTGATGAATATCGCGTCGTAGGGACAGGCCGCGATGCAGGCCTTGCACCCGATGCAGATCGACTTGTCGAAATCCACGATTCCGTCGGGCCGCTTGTGCATGGCGGCCGTAGGGCAGGCCCGCACGCAAGGAGGATCTTCGCACTGATTGCAGCGCGTGACCTGAAAAGCCCTCCGTGCCATCGGAAACAACCCTACATCGACGTACTTGACGTACGTGCGCGTCACCCCGACGGGAACCTGGTTTTCGGACTTGCAGGCGGTCGTGCACGCGTGGCACCCGATGCACCGGGTGTGGTCGATGACCTTGGCCCACGCAGCCGGGTGCTCGAGCGGCGCCGTCGCGGTTTGTTGAGGCATGGGGTCTCGAGATTGTTGCGCCGCGCCGAACGTGGTCCGCGCGGCGGAGTGACGGGTCGAGTTCCGGGTCTGGGGGGGCCGGGAACCGTTCGTGCTCCGAACCGACGGCAGTATATTAGGGGCCTCGGGTCACGACTGCCAAGCAGGGACGCGATGGGGGAGGAAGAATGGGACAGCCAAAGGAAGCCGTACAGGTCCGGATCACCCACATCATCACTTCGCCGGGACACGACTTCAAGGGTCGTCACGACAAGGGACGCCTGGAGAACGGGACCGAGGCGCACGAGTGCGTGGTCTGTCTGCCGGGGCGGGGCCTGCAGGGCGATCGCTACGCGGAGAAGGAGAGTGGGCACAAGGGCCAGGTGACGTTCTTCAACGGCGAAGTGCTGCGAGAGGTGGGCGCGGCGCTCGGCCTGGAGCACGTTCCTCCAGACGCCTTCCGGCGCAACGTGATCCTCGAAGGCGTGGACGTGAACGACCTGATCGGGCGCAGATTCTCGCTCGGCGGAGTGCGATTCGAAGGAACGGAGGCCAGCCACCCGTGCCACTGGATGGACGTGGCGCTGGTGCCCGGTACGAGAGACCTTCTGAAGGGAAGGGGCGGTCTGCGTGCGAGAATCCTGGAGTCCGGGATCCTCCGCACGGGCCAGGCGGCCCTCATCCTCGAAGCGGACGGCTGATTGCCGAAGCAAAAGGGAGACGCATGCTCAAGCTCATCTGCACGCGTACCTGAGGAACCTGCCGCAAGGCGGTCGCCTTGCTGGAAGAGAACGACGTCGAGTACGAGTACCGCGACTACAAGAAGGACCCGCTCACGGAAGAGGAGATTCAGTCCGTGCTAGTCAACCTCGGGGTCGGGCCGCGCGACGTGCTGAGGAGGCGGGACCGTGCGTTCCGGGACCTGGGCCTCTCCGGGGCCGAGGACGAAGAGGAGCTGATCGCCCTCATGGCTTCGCACCCGACCTTGCTCGAGCGTCCGATCGGGGTAGTGGGCGACAGGGCCTTTCTGGGTCGACCGCCCGACTTGCTCCTGACGCTGCTGGACGACTGACACCCGGACCGGGTGTTCGTGGTCTATGGCGCGGGACACATTCCGCACCTGCGCTACTTCGTCACGCTGTCCCCACACTTCTGCCTGGAAGATCCGCTGCCGTACCTGATTGAGTAATTGGTAGCGCCCGTTTCGGCAGTCGGAGCGGGCGTCTGAGGTGCGCTTTCAGGAGCAAGAAAGAGGCCCGATCGCGCAAGATCCCCACACTCGGATGAGCGGTTAATTCCTGCATTCCGCACATTTACGGAGATTCCTAGTACTTAAGTACTGAACTCCATTAACCCCAACTAGTTACGTATTTCACAAGCGGCACGGTCATTGCTATGGAATCCTCCAACATCGGGCATCGAAGTGCATCGTGTGGTCGCCCGCGAGGCGGGAGCGGACGAGCACTCGGCAAGCTGAAGCAGAGGACCCCCGCCACAACCGATTCGGAGAGCGCGTTATGTGGATCAATGAGCGAGTTCGCAGGACGCTGATGGCTGGCGTTGTCGTAGCGCTCGCCGGCGTGGTTGCGGCCGGGTGCGGCGATGACGATCCGGCTCCCCCGACGACCGGTGACATCCTGATCATCGCCGTGACGACCGGCGACAACCCGGATGCCGACGGCTACACGGTGACCGTGGACGGGAACAGCGTCGGCACGGTCGACGTGAACGGCGAGCTGAGGATTTCCAACCAGACGGCTGCCACGTATCTGGTGGGTCTGACGGACGTCGCGCCGCAGTGCACGGTCGCGGGAGACAACCCGCGTGATCTGGTCCTGGTCGCGGGCACGACCACCAGCGAGACGTTCAACGTGGATTGTGCCGGTGCACCGCAGGCGGTCACCATCGCGGCTGCGACGGCCGCCGATGAGGTCACGTTGACGTGGGCCCTGTCGGCCCTGGCGACGTCGTATCGTGCGGAGCTGGTGGGCGGCACCGCGGACCTGAGCCAGGACCTCGCCGACGACGCGACCACCGCGGTCTTCACCGCCACGGACGATGGCCTCGAGGACGGCGTTACGTATGCGGCGACCGTCTACGCGATCAACGCCGAGGGCGAAACGCCGAGTAACGAGGAAGACGTAGCCACGAACTTCTTCCCGTGGGACGAGTACTTCCCGACCAGCCTGCACGAGACGGGCCAGGGCAAGATCGAGTACTACAGTGCTGCAAACGGTGGATTCGAACGGTTCACGGGTAAGCCGTACACCGATCCTGGCTGCATAGGTTGCCACAGCTCGACGGACGGACGGCCGCCGGTCAGCGGCCGCACGTGCGACCGATGCCACACCACGGCCGATCCGCAGCTCGGAGCGGAGGACGTCGACGACTCGTGGGATCCGGCAACGAGCAAATGCCTCAGCTGCCACAGCCGCCAGAAGGCGGAGATTGGCGCCTGGCCGCCTTGGGACCCACCGACTGCTTGGACGGACGTGCACCGGGACATGGGCTTCGGATGCATGGATTGCCATACACCGGAGGACGTGCACGGAGACGGCACGGCGTACAACAGTCTCCAGGACATCGGGGCGATCGACGCCAACTGCACGAACTGCCACGATCCGGCTGACCACAGCACGTCCACCGACCCGCACGCCGGAGCCGTGGCCTGCGCTTCATGCCACGCGCAGACGGTCACGACCTGCAACAACTGCCACTTCGAGGCTGAACTTGCGGGCGCCGGAAAAGTATTCCCGACCCCGCCGAAGAGTGGCTGGATTCTGCTTGCTAATCGTCTCAAGAGGGACGGGTCGGGTGAGACGGAGGTCTACCCGGCCAACTTCCAGAGCGTCAAGTACACGACCGACGCTGGAGATTCGACGAGCTATGTGGCATTCGGGTACTACACGCCGCACACAATCGGGACGGGCCGAGACTGCTCCGCCTGTCACACCCCCGCGAACAACCCGGCGGTGCAGCAGTACAACACCGACGGTTTCATTGATATGGCGTGGTGGGACGACGTTAACGAGGTGATCGTCAATCCGAACGGTGTGGTGCCGATTCCGGAGGATTACCTGACGTCGCTCCGGTTCGAATTCGTGTCGACGGACGTCCTCGACCCGCCGGTTTGGGAGTTCTACAAGGCGAGCGCGGATACGCTCCGGATTCCGACGCAGTGGATCACGCCGCTGAGTACGGACCAGATGGATGCCATCGGCATGACCGGTCCGTAAGTCGGAGCACTCACTGGATCCACTCGATCCACGAACGAGAGCGGGGCGGCCCATTGGGGCTGCCCCGCTCTCTCTTGTGGGCGCGCTGCGTATGGGCGCCCGACCGTGAGTTGAACGCTCAGGAGTCCACGCCGACGCCCGAGCGAAACCCCTCCCTCACACCCACAAAGGCACGATCTCGAACCGTTCCACGTCCACCAGGCCGAGATCCGTGATCTTCAGAGCCGGGATCACCGGCAGGGCCAGGAACGAGAGGCTCATGAAGGCGTCGTCCAGCGTCCCGCCGAGCTCGTGATATGCGCCGTGGAGACCGTCGAGAGCGGACCGGACCTCCCCGAGGGCGCGGTCGCTCATCAGTCCGGCGATGGGGAGGGCCAGAGAGGCGAGGATGTCTTCCCCCGATGCGGCCACGAGTCCACCTGCCATATCCACGACCTCCCGCAGCGCCCGCTCCATCGACGGGTCGTCCGCGCCGGCGATCACGATGTTGTGGGAGTCGTGCCCGACCGAGCTGGCGATCGCGCCGCGATCGAGGCCTAATCCACGCACGAAGCCGAGCCCCACCGTACCGCTCCGGCCGTGCCGCTCCACGACCGCGATCTTGCTGATGTCTCGGGCAGGGTCGGCCACGGCCTCGCCGTCACGGACGCTGGCCGGAGCGGTGCCGTGGCCGGTGACGATCTGGCCCGGGATGACCTCGATGACCCGGATCTCGCCGGCCGCCTCGGGGGCCCGTATGGCGAACCCGGGGAACCGGTCCAGGTCGACGTGCACG
Organism: Gemmatimonadota bacterium; assembly: GCA_039584685.1. Taxonomy (GTDB): domain Bacteria; phylum Gemmatimonadota; class Gemmatimonadetes; order Palauibacterales; family Palauibacteraceae; genus Benthicola. Next base: position 21,915 of record JBDGXI010000054.1, read on the forward strand.
CTCGGCGGAAGCGTGGCCGGGGCCGGCGGGAGATCGACCTCCAGCGTGCCGTCGGTGGCGACGAGCCGGCCTTCCACGAACACCCGCTCGATGGCCACGGACTCGAGGTCCGCGAGCACGAGGATGTCAGCCCGGCGCGCGGGGGCGACAGCCCCGAGTCCGATCCGGTCGAGTCCGAACCACTCGGCCGTATTGATCGTCGCCATGCGCCACGCGGTGATCGGATCGAGGCCGAGTCCGATCGCCTTCCGGACCGAGTGATCGATGTGGCCCTCGGTCAGGAGATCGGCGGGGTGTCGATCGTCGGTCACGAAGCAGCAACGCCTCTCGTTGCGCTCGTCGATCAGCGGAAGGAGGGCCTCCAGGTTCCGGGCGGTGCTGGCCTCGCGAACCATGATCCGCATGCCCCGGCGGAGCTTCTCTCTCGCCTCCTCCAGCGTCGTGCACTCGTGGTCGCTGCCCGGGCCGCCCACCGCGTAGGCGTTGAGGTGGTGCCCCGCCAGGCCGGGGGAGTGTCCGTCGATCGTGGCACCTCGCTCGGCGGCTGCCTCCAGCTTGGCCAGGACTCCCGGGTCCGAGAACACCACCCCCGGGAAGTTCATCATCTCTGCCAGTCCGATCACCCCATCCTCGTCCAGCAGCTCGACCAGGTCGGCCACGGAAAGCTCGGCTCCCGCCGTCTCCATGTGCGTGGCCGGCACGCACGATGACGCCATCACGAACGCGCGCAGTGGAAGTCCGCGACGGCTGTCCAGGATGTACCGTATGCCCGCCGCGCCGTGAACGTTCGCGATCTCGTGCGGGTCCAGGATCACGGTCGCCGTACCTCGCGGAAGCACTGCCCGGGCGAACTCGGGAAGCGTGACCAGGCTGCTCTCCACGTGCATGTGCCCGTCGATGAACGCGGGCGCGATCCAACGGCCGCGACAGTCGATCTCCTCCCGTCCGGAGTAGCCGTCGCCGAGGCCGACGACGAGACCGTCGAACACGGCGACGTCGGCCTCGTAGATCTGTCCCGCCAGGACGTCCACGAGGCTGCCGCCGCGGAGCACGAGGTCGCATTCGAGGTCGCCGCGAGCCGCCGCGATCCGTCCTTCGAGAGTGGCCATTCGGTTCCATCCCGGGTCGATGTGGTGTCCACCGGCGGCGCGGATCGACTCGTTCTCGTCGCTCCGGGCGGTGTCGAGTGCGCCAATGTGTCCGGCACCCGGCGATCACATTTCCGCCACTTTGTCCCAAATGGTACGAGCGGTCGCAGCGCCCGTAAATGAGAGAAGCGGGTGCCAGCGTGGGTAGCGATCGGGGAGTCCGGCGGCAGACCGACGGAACTTGTTTGGAAATATCGTGTTACAGAATCACGAGACAGCTCGAGACAGAGTGAGGACGTGGTGGCGGGAACCCCGAGAGCCAGGGGCAAGGGCGGCTCATGGTGGTCCCGGAATTGCACAGAAACGGTGTGGTTGGACCGCTTCTGGGAGTCGATGCTGGGGCCACGGACCGACGGGCCCGAATCCCCCTACCGGGAATCCGGTCATCACGGCACACGATTCCGCGCCTTCCTCCGGGCGGCCGGGCCGCTCGGGTAACCACGACGGGGGGACCTCACAGCCTCCAGGAGATGTTCTGATGCCAAAACCCGCTACTGCCCCCTCCGGGGAGATCACAGGAGACGAAGCGATGGCCGACACCGTCACCATCCTCGACAATCGCACCGAGAAGGATCTGGAGCTACCGATCATCTACGGGACGTATCCCGAGTACGGCGCGTCCATTCCGGCGAAGGAAGTAAGGAAGGTCAAGGCGACCGACACCGACTTCGGATTGCTGTCGTACGATCCGGGCTTCACCAACACGGCCTCGTGCAAGAGCGCGATCACCTTCATCGACGGGGAGAAGGGAATCCTGCTGTATCGGGGCTATCCCATCCAGCAGCTCGCCGAGCAGAGCAACTACCTGGAAGTGGCGTACCTGTCGCTGTTCGGAGAGCTGCCGACGAAGGACGAGATGGACAAGTGGGTGTACGAGGTCACGCACCACACCTTCCTGCACGAGAACCTCAAGCAGCTCATGGCCGCGTTCCGCCATGATGCACACCCCATGGGCATGTTCGTGAGCAGCGTGGCCGCCCTGTCCACGTTCTATCCTGAAGCCCGCGACGTCCGCGACCCCGAGGTGCGTAAGTACCAGATGTATCGGCTCGTGGCCAAGGTGGCGACGATCGCCGCGTTCGCGTACCGGCACAGCCGGGGACTGCCGTACGTCTATCCGGACAACGACCTGAGCTACGCCGGCAACTTCCTCAACATGATGTACAAGACGACCGAGCTGAAGTACGAGCCGAATCCGGTGCTGGAAAAGGCCCTGGACATTCTGTTCATCCTTCACGTGGACCACGAGCAGAACTGCAGCGCGAATGCCATGCGCGCCGTGGGCAGCTCGGAATCCGATCCGTACTGCTCGCTGGCCGCGGCGGCGGCCGCCCTGTACGGCCCGCTGCACGGCGGAGCCAACGAGATGGTGCTCCGGATGCTGCGCGAGATCGGCCACGTCGACAACATCCCGGACTACATCGAGCGCGTGAAGGCCGGAGACTTCCGCCTGATGGGCTTCGGCCACCGGGTGTACAAGAACTATGATCCGCGAGCCCGCATCCTGCGCGAGATGGCGCCGGACGTGTTCGAGGTCACGGGCACGAACCCGCTCCTCGACATAGCGATCGAGCTGGAGAGGATTGCGCTCGAGGACGAGTACTTCGTGAAGCGCAACCTGTATCCGAACGTGGACTTCTATTCGGGGATCATCTACCAGGCGCTCGGCTTCCCGGTCGCCATGTTCCCGGTGCTGTTCGCGATTCCGCGGACGGCCGGCTGGCTGGCCCAGTGGAACGAGATGATGGACGACAAGGATCACCGGATCGCCCGTCCGCGGCAGATCTACATCGGTTACGACAAGAGGGACTACGTCGGCCTG
>JBDGXI010000205.1:0-3366 GCA_039584685.1 Gemmatimonadota bacterium
CAGGTGGACGGTCGCGGCAAGCCGCCGCAAGGTTCGGTGTTCATCCCGTTCTTCGACGAATCGAGGCTCCCGAACGTCCTCACCCTGGACGCGATGGACAACATCTCCAAGGAACCGGACTACAAGAAATGCGCGGTCCGCGTCGAGCGAGCCTGAGAGGGGGGGCGATGCGCACGTCCAGGCTGACCGTACGAGCCGCCGTGTCGCTCACGGCGCTGGCAGCCCTGGTGGCGGCCGGGTGCTCGGACCCGGGCAAGGTTCCGGTCCCGGATCGCGAGGGCGCCGTGAAGTCGACGGCTGTGGTCCGGGCCGAGCGTCGGGCATATGACGGCGCTCCACCCACGATTCCGCACGAGAGCTTCGGGGCCGCCTGTACGGGTTGTCACGATGTTCGTGGCCAGGCAGTGTCCGGCGTGGGCTTCGCGCCCGCGTCACCGCACGACGACACATCGAAGGCCGGTGGTACCCTACGTTGCCGGCAGTGCCACGTGTTCGTGACCACGGATGACCTGTTCGTGGCCTCGGAGTACGAGGGAATCCCGCAGGACCTCACGGCCGGTGACCGGGCCACCGCGGGCGCGCCTCCCCGCATCCCGCACCGCATCCTGATGCGGGAGAATTGCGCCGCGTGTCACGACGGCCCGGGGGCCCGGGAGGAAGCCCGCACCACCCATCCGGAACGCACGCGCTGCCGACAGTGCCACGTGCCGGTGACGGAAAACCAGGTATTCGAGAGCTCGCTCGGAGCGGGCCTGACGGACGAAGAGAGGTAGCACGGTATGAGCACGCTCGCTGACGTCATCGAACTCGGGCCGGAAGAGGAAGCGCGCCGCCTGTGGGACGGAGCCATGGAGGCCCGGACCCGTGCGGCCGACGACCTGGTCGCCTTGTGCGAGTCTCTCGACCTCGGGCTGCGGGCGGCGGAGATCCTCACCGTCCATCGGCTGAACCCGATTCGCGATCAGTTCCCGGCCACCATCGGTATCCAGCTCGAAATGCCGGGGCCGGAAGTCGATCCACATCGGGATGGAATCCAGGTGCCGAAGGCGATTCAGTTCAACGAGGTCATCGACCTGCTGAGCGATCCCGAGCTCGCGTGCGTGAGCCCGGGCATGCACCGTGGTTGGGAGGACCGTCGGTTCTCCTGCCGCCGGTCACGCGTGACGGCACAGGAGGCGATCGACGTGACCCTTGACGCCGAGGAACAGGAGCAGCTGCTCACCCTGGCGGCCTATCGGAACCGGCTGTTCCGCACCCCGCCGCCCGTGCTCGTGCGGCCGGGCGACATCCTCGAAGCCTTCGAGGCGCTGGATCGCCTGGTGGCCGGTCTGGAGGCCTCTAGAGGGTAGCGTTAGCTTCCCGCATGGCGACCGGATCCCCGAAGACCAGCTTCCGCAGAGCGTTCGGCCCCGGTCTCATGTGGGCGGCCGCCGCGATCGGCATCTCGCACCTCGTACAATCCACCCGCGCCGGTGCCATGGCGGGGTTCGGCCTGGCCGGCGTGGTGCTCCTCGCCCTCGTCCTCAAGTATCCGTTCTTCGAGTACGGGCCCCGCTACGCTGCGGCCACCGGGCTCAGCCTGGTGGAGGGATACCGGAGGATCGGCCGCTGGGCGCTGTGGCTCTACCTCGCGATCACGCTCAGCACGGCGCTCATCGTCCAGCTTGCGGTAGTGCTGTTCACGGCCTTCCTGGTCAAGCTCGTATTCGGGCTCGGCTGGTCGATCCCCGTGGTCGCTGCGCTTCTGTGCGTCGGATGCGCGGCGCTGCTCGCCGCCGGCCGATTTCCGTTTCTGGACCGGGCGATCAAGGTGGTGATGGCACTACTCGCCATCTCGACGCTCGCGGCCGCCGCCATCACCCTGCCCCACGCGGATTTCTCGTCCTTCGCCATCTGGCCGCGAAGCGCCATCGCCGGAACCGTGCCGCTGGCCTTCGTGCTGGCACTGATGGGCTGGATGCCGTCGGCGATCGATATCTCCGTCTGGAGCTCACTGTGGACCCTGGCCAAGGACCGGGCCACCGGCGAGCGGGCGAGTCCGGACGCCGTCTTGCTCGATTTTCGAGTCGGATACGTGGCGACGGGCGTGCTCGCCTTCGCCTTCCTGGCGCTCGGGGCCGCGCTCATGTACGGCTCCGGCGAGACGTTCAGCGCCCGGGGTACCGAGTTTTCGGCGCAGGTGATTGATCTCTACACGGGGACCCTGGGTAGCTGGACGCGGCCGATCGTGTACACGGCTGTCCTGACCACGATGTTCTCCACCACGCTGACCGTAATCGACGGGTTTCCGAGGGCCATCGACCGGGGCCTGCGCGTCGCCTTCCTGGAACCGGAAGGCACCTCCGCATACGCCGAAACCGGGAGGTCGTACTGGGGAGCGATCGCGATCCTGAGCGGGCTCACCGTCGTGGTGCTCGCGGCCTTCCCCGGATCCCTCACCGCGATGGTGGACTTCGCGACGATCGTCTCGTTCCTCACCGCTCCGGCGCTCGGCTATCTGAACCTGCGCGCCGTGACCTCCGAGTCGGTCCCGCCCGACCTCAGGCCCGGCAAGGGACTCGTCGCCCTGTCATGGGTCGGTCTGGTAGTGCTGAGCGGGTTCGCGGCGCTGTACCTGGTGAGTCGGATCACCTAGGTCGCGCTGGAGGCGACGGGGGCGGCAGGCTCCGCCGGCTCCCGGTTGCCCGACGAGCCGGCGGATGGTGTTCGAATCGAACCTACGACCGGCCCTCCCAGGCATCCGAGGTCCAGTTCTCGCGAGATGCCTGCCGTGAGGCGGTGCTCAGGCGCATCAGGATATGGTTCTTGTGCGGGTGGTTGACCGGCAGCTCCCGCGCAAGCACGCGCATGGCATCGATGAGCGCCTGGTCCTTTCCACGCCGCAGGGGCCGACGCTCCGGAAGCATCGTAAGCGCGGCGACGAGCGCCGGGCCGGGCTGTTCTCTCACGCTGTCGTCAGTCGCATCGAGAAACAGGGCCAGTCGGTGCGTCGCGTGCTCGATCTCAGCCGCGTTCTGCAGCAGCTCTTCCGGAGTACTGGGACGGCTCGTGTACGCCATGCGCTACCTTGCCTCGCTTCGGGACGGTTGCCTGTTCCACAAGCAATCGTCGTACCGAAAACGAAAGTGTTGTGAATTAGAGACTTACGAGACAAGGCAGGGCGCGCCGTGGCGCGAAGGCAACACGCGCGAGGGACTCGGATCGGCACGTCGTGGGCAGAAAAAAGGGGCGGTCCTTGCGTCCCGCCCCCAGCTCCGGCACACCACGGGAATCTCCGCTTGGGCGCTCCTGCGTGGGGCGCTTTTCGCTCCGCTTGCGGATAGGCGGCGAACCGGGGCAATGTCTGGTCGGCGACCGCGTCGCCGT
>JBDGXI010000055.1:0-13548 GCA_039584685.1 Gemmatimonadota bacterium
GTTCATGTATCCGGGTGACAGCAAGAACCCGCGTGGCAAGCTGCGCCTCCTGTACGAGGCGGCTCCCCTGGCCATGATCTGCGAGCAGGCCGGCGGGCGGGCCACGGACGGAGTACGGGACATCTCCTCGATCGAGCCCGAGAAGCTGCACGAGCGCACGCCGCTGTACATGGGGAACCGGAATTGGGTGGACATGGCCGGGGAGTACCTGGCGGCGGACTGAGGGCCCGCCGGACGCCCGGACGAACCGGAGCGTACGGGCGCTCCCCGAAAGGTTGGCATGCACGAAGAAGCCCCCGCTCTCGACTGAGAACGGGGGCTTTCCTCATTGTAGTCCCGGATCCTGCCGGGACACTGTGTGACTAGAAGACGTAGCGCAGACCAAGCTGGATCTGACGCCGCGAAGAGTTCTGGAACAGCTCGTACGAGTCGATCTTCCCGTCGCCGTTGTTGTCGACAGTCGAGCCCTCGTAGCTGAAGATCATCCGGCCGTTCGGATCGTCGTTCTCCCGACCCCGGAAGCGGACCGCGATCTCGCCGCGGTCGATGTCGGCCGTCCGGTAGACCTTGTTCCCGAACAGGTTGAACACGTCGAACACGAGATCGACCCCTCCCGGTCCGAGTGAGCCGAACCGCAGCACGCCGCGCATGCCGAACAGGTTCGACCACGGGTTGCGGCAGCTGTTCCGCTTCATCAGCGAGCCCCGCTGCGAGCTCAGGCACTCATTGTCGTCGATGAGTGCATCGAACTGAGCGGCTTCAGCCGCTCCATCACGCCACAGGTACTCGTTGGCGTTGTTCGGGATGTACATCAGGTCGTTGTCCCGGCTGATTCCCTGGCCGCGGTACCCGTCACCGTTGAGGTCGCCGCGCGCCACGTACGAGTACGGGTTACCGGACTGCCCGAAGTACGTGGGCGTTATCTCGAGCGCCATGTTGCGACCGAGGTCGGCCAGGAACGTGGCCGACAGAACGATCCGGTGCGGGCGCTCGAACGACGAGTTGGTCAGCTCGGGCGCGTTCGGATTCCCGCGGATCGCGTTCCGGCCGTAGTTGGACGTCGCCTGACTCGAGAACAGGCCCTGCGTGTCGTCCACGTCCGAATAGGTGTATCCGACGTTCAGGCCGAGCCACTCCGTCATCTGGCGGTTCACCTCGAGCGTGAGCAGGAGCGACCGGTTGTCGTTCCTGTTCTTGACCCGGATCACCTGGGCGAACTCGTCGCTCACGCGCTGCGGAGCGAACGCCCCGTCCCTGAGGCTCGCCGTCGGCGTGCCGAACAGCGGCCGGTCACCCTGCGTCGGGTCGGTTCCGATCTGCTCGGACGGTATGTTGTACTCCTCGAAGAAGAGCTGCTGCACGGCCTTCGTGTACAGCACCTCGCCCGTGACGACGAAGCCCGCCGGCAGCACCTGGTCGACGGCCAGGTTGAGCTTGCCCTCGAGCGGGAAGCGCGTGTTGGGGTCCCAGATGTTGACCACGGGCAGGCCGGACTGGGCCGCCGTCGTGCCGTCCGTGCACTGCTGCGGCGGGCTCCCCGGATAGTTGCCCCGGTTAAACGCGGGAGCGTTGTCCGTATCACAGAACAGCTTGACCTGCTGGCCGCCGGTGTTGGTGTAGTTGTTCGACAGCCACACGTAGGGTGGACGACCTGAGAACAGGCCCGCGCCACCGCGCACCTGCGTCATCCTCTGCGCGCCCGACTGCCAGTTGAAGCCGACCCGGGGCTGCCACAGGATGTTGCCCGACGGAACTTCCGTCGTGCTGATGCCGAACGCCGACTCGAACGCCGGATTCGCCGGTGGCTTGTCGGCCATGATCGGGATGTCCACCCGGAGGCCGAGCTGGAGGTTCCAGTTCTGGTTGATCGCCCACTCGTCCTGTGCGTAGAAGCCCGGCTGCCACACGCCGAACTTGGCGGCCGGATCCGTGATCGCTGGATTGAGCGTGTTGACCTCGTATGCCCCGACGACGCCGTTCTCGAGATCCGCGAGGCTGTCGAACTGGTAGACTCCGATCGAGGCGGGGAAGAACAGGTTGTCGAACTTGAAGTACTCGACGTTAGCCCCGAAGGTCATCCGGTGCGCGCCCCACGACCGGGACAGGTTGTCGGTGAGCTGGAAGAAGTCCTGATCGAGGGAGTTGGCCTGCGAGAATTCCTCCGCCCCGATCACCAGCGTGTTGCTCCCCAGCTCTCCGCTGTCGTTGTCGACCTCGATCTGCGCGTAGTCCACGATCGGATCCCGCAGGTCACGCACGATCCCCCAGTTGAACAGAAGCTCGTTGCTCCACTCTCCGCCGAAGGTCGAGAACAGCTGCGCGACGAGCGTGTTCGTCGTGTTCGTGAAGTCCTGGTTTTGCGACGTGTAGCCGTAGAAGAAACTCGCCCGGAACGGCGGGCGGTCGGCCCTGTTCTTGGCGTAGTTGTCCCGAATCACCAGCCGGTGGTTGTCAGACAACTGGAAGTCGACCCGAGCGAACAGGTTGGTGCGCGGGTTGTCCAGCGTGACGTTGTCGCTCGTGCCGACCTCCTCGGCGGAGACGCCGTACGTGTCGCCCATGATGTCGATCAGGCGCTGCGCGGAGTCCGGGTCGATGCCGCGGCTCGCTGCCCCCGGCTGTGTCGGCGGTCCGAGCGGATCCACACCGAAACCGGTGGTGGGGCCGTTGTAGATCTGGAACTCGCCGCCAACGAAGTAGTGGATCTTGTCCCGGCTGATCGGGCCGCCGAGGGTGAACCCGAACTGCGTGTTCTTGAACGGATCCTTGTCGACCGTCTCGTCATCCACCGTGAGCGAGCCCTGAAGATTTTCGTTGGTGAAGAAGCCGAACACCGACCCCGACGTAGTGTTGGTGCCCGACTTGGTCACCGCATTCAGGAGACCGCCGCTGAAGCCGGAGTATCGGACGTCGTACGGAGCCGTCAGCACCTGAAATTCCTGCACCGCCTCGAGCGAGATCGACTTCGCGCCGACCTGTCCGCCGGGGATGCCGCTGTCTGCCAGCCCGAACACGTCGTTGTTCACGGCGCCGTCGATCTGGATGTTGTTGTACCGATTGTTCTGGCCGGCGATGCTCGGGCCGCCCTCCGTGACCTGGACACGTGAATCGAGCAGCGCGAAGTTCACGATGTCGCGGTTGATGTTCGCCTGGGCCTGGATCCGCCCCTCGTCGAGCGTGGTGGACGTTCCCGTCCGCGTCGGGCTGAGCAAGGGGTTCGATTCCGCCACCACCACCAGCGGGTCCAGCTCTACGGCCGTTTCGGTGAGCACGAAGCTCGCACCTTCCGTTCGGCCCAGCGTCAGCATGACGCCTGTTCGCTGCTCCGGACGGTAGCCGATCAGGGAAACCTCCACCGTGTACGGGCCTCCGGGAACGAGGTTCGCCACGAAGTAGCGTCCTGCCTCGTTCGTGATACTCGCGGACGACGTCCCCCTCTCCGCGTTGGTGACGGTCACCTGTGCTCCGGCCAGTGGCTGGCCGGCCTGGCTCATCACGGAGCCACCCAGGGCCGACGTCGTCACTCCCTGTGCGGCGGCCGTCGAGGCCAGCACGAACGTGCCGACGGCCACGAGGGCCAGGTTTCTGACAAAGGAACGCAGTTTCATGAGCGACTCCCCGTTGCAGGTAGGGTTAGGAGTGCGATGGGCATATGGGGTTGCAGAACGCGGAACGCATGTGACAGACCACAGCACACGCCGGGGGACGTTGATGAAGCGGGATGATCCTGTCTCGACGCGGACATGCAGTGTCTGCTTCTAGAAGTTCCGCACACGATCCAGTACGAGAAATCTATACGAGTATCTCGGTGTCTCCGCAAGGGTGCAAAAGCCGATTACAGAGCGCGTTAGACGCGGCGGACTGCTTCCGGGTCAGGCCGCGAGGCCCCGAACCTGCTCCTCGACCTCCGAGATCAGGGCCTGCTTCTCTCTCCAGGGCAGAAACGCGCTCCCGAACCCGTTCAGAATGAGCCTGGCCAGCTCGGTACGCGTGAACCCGAGGTGCTCCGCGGCCCGCAGGTATTCCTCGGTCATCGTGGTGCCGCTCATGAGACGGTTGTCCGTGTGCAGGCTCACCAAAAGGCCTTCGTCGAAGTAGCGGCGCACCGGATGCAGAGCGAAGCTCTCAGCCGCCCGCGTCTGGACGTTGCTCGTCAGGCAAACCTCGATCGGTATCCGGTGGTCGTTGACGTATTCGAGCAGGGCCGGGTCCTCGTACAGGTGCGTACCGTGTCCGATCCGGTTGGCGCCGCAGACGTGCAGCGCCTCCGCGATCGACTCCGCCCCGGCGGCCTCCCCGGCATGGATCGTGATGTTCTGGTTGGCCTCACGGGCGATTCGAAACGCCTCGGCGTGCTCGATCGCCGGATTCCCGGCCTCGCCGCCCGCCAGGTCGAATGCCACTACGCCACGGTCCTTGAAGGCCACCGCGAGCTCGGCCAGGCGCACCGATGTGTCGGGCGGCAAGTTCCGGATGCCGCAGATGATGAGACCGGCCTGCACGTCCAGGGTATCCTCGGCCTGCCGGACCCCGCGAAGCGGCGCCTCGACCGCCTCTTCCAGGGTCAGGTCTCCCTGCTGGTGAAGAATCGGCGAGTAGCGGATCTCCAGGTAGCGCACGTTCTCGGCTGCCGCGTCCTCGCACAGCTCGCGCGCCGAGCGTTCCAGCGATTCGGCCGTCTGCATCACGGACAGGGTCAGGTCGAAGCGCTTCAAATAGTCCACCAGGTCGCGGCCGTCCTGCACGTGCAGGTAGTCGTACAGCGAGTCCTCGTCGCCATACGGCAGCGAGACCCCCGCGTCATCGGCCAATTCCAGGATCGTCGACGGCCGGAGGGATCCGTCCAGGTGCAGGTGCAGCTCGGCCTTCGGGACCGAATGCAGACGCTCTCGCAGCTCGTCTCGCTGTGCTTCGTCCATCAGGATGCTCCCTCCTCAGCCGACAGGGCCTCTTCGAGCGCCGCGTGCGCCGCCGCGAGCCGGGCCACCGGAACGCGGAACGGAGAGCACGACACGTATTCCATTCCCAGCGAGTGACAGAAGATGACGGAGGACGGGTCCCCGCCGTGCTCGCCGCAGATACCGACCTTGAGATCGGGCCTCGTCGCGCGGCCCTCCCGAACGGCCAGGCTCATCAGGCGCCCCACCCCCTGCGTGTCGATGGATTGGAACGGATCGCGCTCGTACACACCCGCTTCCACGTAAAGAGGCAGGAAGTTGCCGGCGTCATCGCGTGACAGTCCGAGAGTGGTCTGCGTGAGGTCGTTGGTGCCGAACGAGAAGAACTCCGCTCGGGCCGCGATGTCGCCCGCCGTGAGGCAGGCACGCGGGAGCTCGATCATCGTGCCGACGAGGTAATCCACCTCCCGGTCCTTCTCGTCGAACACCTCACGGGCCGTGGCGTCGACGATGGCGCGCTGGTTCTCGAACTCATCCAGGTGCCCGACGAGCGGGACCATGATCTCCGGAAGGACGTCGACGCCTGCCGCCGCCACCTCGAGCGCGGCTTCGATGATGGCCCGCGCCTGCATGGCGGTGATCTCCGGGTGCGAGTATCCGAGCCGGCAACCGCGGTGCCCCAGCATCGGGTTGGCTTCGTGAAGTCGGGCCACGGCGCCCTCGATTTCGTCCACGCTCCGGCCGAGACCCTCCGCCAGGCGGCGCACCTCGTCCGGCTCCGCCGGCAGGAACTCGTGCAGAGGCGGATCGAGGAGCCGGATCGTCACCGGGAGACCGTCCATGGCACGGAAGATCCCCGCGAAATCCGAGCGCTGCATGGGTAGCAGCTTGGCGAGGGCGGTCGCTCTCCCGGCCTCGTCACCCGCCAGGATCATCTCACGCACGGCGTCGATGCGCTCCTCGCCGAAGAACATGTGCTCCGTACGACACAGCCCGATGCCCTGCGCCCCGAACTCCCGGGCCGCCGCGGCGTCCGCCGGGTTGTCCGCGTTGGTGCGCACGTGAAGCCTGCGAAACTCGTCCGCCCAGCCCATGAGCGTGTGGAAGTCCTCCCCGGGCTCCGGCTTCACGGTGGGGATCTGCCCTTCGATGACCTCTCCCGAGGCCCCGTCCACCGTGATCCAGTCGCCGCGTCTGACGACGGCGCCGTTCGCCCGGATCTCGCCCGCGTCTTCGTCGATCTGGAGCTCTTTCGTGCCCACCACGCAGCACTTGCCCATGCCGCGCGCCACGACGGCCGCGTGGCTCGACTTGCCGCCCCGGCTGGTCACGATCGCCACCGCCGCCACCATTCCCTCGAAGTCGTCGGGGGAGGTCTCGGTGCGGACCAGGATCACGGGATCGCCACCGCCGGCCTGTTCCACGGCTTCCTTCGCCGTGAAGACCACGCGCCCGCTCGCCGCGCCCGGCGACGCGGGGTTGCCCACGGCCAGGGGCGTGAAGTCCACCGACGGGTCGACCATCGGATGGAGCACCTGCTCGAGGCGATCCGGCTCGACACGGAGCACCGCTTCCTCCCGGCTGATGAGGCCCTCGTTCGCCATGTCGACCGCGATGCGGACCGCGGCTCGCGCGGTTCGCTTGCCGGTCCGGGTCTGCAACAGGTAGAGAGTGCCCTTCTCGACGGTGAACTCCAGGTCCTCCATCTCCTGGTAGTGGGCCTCCAGGCTTCGTGCCGTTTCGAGCAGCTCCTCGTAGGCCTCGGGCAGGTACCCCTGCATCTGGTCGATCGACAGGGGGTCGCGCGTTCCCGCCACCACGTCCTCTCCCTGGGCGTTGATGAGGAATTCCCCGAACAGCTTCGGCTCGCCGGTGGCCGCGTTGCGCGTGAAGGCTACGCCGGTGCCGCAATCCTCTCCCCGGTTGCCGTACACCATCGTCTGGACGTTCACGGCGGTCCCGAGGTCGTGTGGAATCCGATACGTCTTCCGATACGCCTGCGCCCGCGGGGTACGCCAGCTTCGGAAGACGGCCTCGATCGCGCCCCACAACTGCGCCTCCGGCTCTTCCGGGAACGGAGCATCGGACTCTCTCTCGATCAACTCCTTGTAGCGCCGCACCACATCCCGCAGGGCGTCGGCGTCGAGCTCGTTGTCCGTCTCCACGCCGGCCTCGCGCTTGGCATCAGACAGGATGGCCTCGAACGAGTGGTGATCGACCTCCAGAACCACGTCCGAGTACATCTGCAGGAAACGCCGGTAGCTGTCGTATGCGAAGCACTCGTTTCCCGAAATCCGGGCCAGCGCCTCCACCGTACGGTCGTTGAGCCCCAGGTTCAGAATCGTGTCCATCATCCCGGGCATGGAGACGGCCCCGCCCGAGCGAACGGAGACGAGCAGCGGGTCGTTCGTGCCCCCGAACTGCTTCTCGGTGAGGCGTTCGAGGCGCTTGATCGCGTCGGCGACCTGCTCCTCCACGCCGTCCGGCAGGTGGTGGGTGATCAGGTGGTGGCGGCACACTTCCGTCGTGACCGTAAAGCCCGGGGGCACGGGCACGCCGAGCCGCGTCATCTCGGCCAGGTTGGCGCCCTTGCCGCCCAGGAGGCTCCGCATGTCGCGGTCGCCGTCGGTCTGTCCCTTGGAGAAGAAATAGACGTGTTTCATGAATCGTATCTCGCTGCAGGTTCGACGTTCGATGTACAGGGGCGCAACAAGCTCAGAGTGCTCGACTTCCGACGACGGCTCCGTTCTCCAGGTCCACCAGGGGAGCCGGGTAGTCACCCGTCCAGCACGCCTCGCAGAACGGGCCGTACTCCTCGACCATCTCCCGCATGCCGTCGAGCGACAGGTAGCCAAGCGACTCGACGCCCAGGTGCTGCCTGATCTCCTCGACCGTGTGAGTGGAGCCGATGAGCTCCTCGCGAGTGGGCATGTCGATGCCGTAGTAGCACGGCGCCACGATCGGGGGCGAGGCCACGCGAAAGTGAATCTCCCGGGCTCCGGCTTCCCTGAGAAGAGCTACCAGGCCACGGCTCGTGGTGCCGCGCACCAGTGAATCGTCGATCACGACCACCCGCCGGCCCTCGATCAGCTCGGTCACCGGGTTGTACTTGACCCGGACCCGGAAATCCCGCCCTGCCTGCCCCGGGTGAATGAATGTTCGCCCGACGTAGTGATTCCGAATCAGGGCCAGCTCGAACGGGAGACCCGATTCTTCGCTGAAACCGAGGGCTGCCGAGTTGGAGGAATCCGGCACGGCGAACACGCAATCGGCGTCCGCCGGGTGCTCGCGGGCCAGCTGGCGGCCGAACGCCCGCCGGGCGCGGTCCACGCTGCAGCCCCAAATGCGCGAGTCCGGGCGCGCGAAGTACACCAGCTCGAACAGGCAAGGCGAGTGAGGCTCTGGCTCGAGCGGGCGCAGCTTCTGGATGTGGCCGTCCTCGATCCTGAGAACCTCGCCGGGCTGGACATCCCTCTCGTACTCGGCGCCGATGATGTCCAGCGCGCAGGTCTCCGAGGCTACGACCACGGCGTCTCCGAGCCGTCCGAGGACCAGGGGCCGGAAGCCCCTCGCGTCGCGGGCCACGTACAGGGTGCGGCCGACGGTCAGAACGAACGAGAACGCACCGACGAGCTGCGAGAGCGCGTCGTCCACCTGCTGGTCCGGGAGATCGCGCCGGGAGCGGGCGATCAGGTGAATCACGACTTCCGAGTCGCTCTCGGTCTGGAAGATCGCCCCTTCGTCCGTGAGGCGAGCCTTGAGTTCGCTCGCATTCGTCAGCGTGCCGTTGTGCGCGAGGGCCATGCTCCCGTGCCGGTAGTTGACGAGCACCGGCTGGGCGTTGCGCAGGTTCGAGCTTCCGGCTGTCGAATAGCGTACGTGTCCGAGCGCCAGGTCCCCCGACAGGCCGGCGAGGATGGAATCGTCGAACGCCTCGCTCACGTGGCCCATGTCCTTATGCGAGGACGCGGTTCCTTCGGCGTCGATCGCCACGATCCCGGCGGATTCCTGTCCTCGATGCTGAAGCGAGTACAGGCCGAGAAACGTGAGCTCGGCTGCCCTGTCGGCCCCGCTGATCGCGAAGATCCCGCACTCGTCGCGCAACCGGTCGTCGTCCCGCCACGTGGGCAGGGGTGTGCGAACCCGGTGCGACATCAGAACTCCGGAAGGGGATGAGTAGTGATTCGCTCGAACGCCTCGCGGTACCTCGCCGTCGTCGAGGATACAACGGAATCGGGAAGATCAGGGGCCGGGGGCTGCCGATCCCACTCGCCAGCCTGAACGCGCTCCTCCAGGTAGTCGCGCACCGGCTGCTTGTCCAGCGACGGAGGCGTCCGCCCGGGCTCGTACTCGCCCTCGGGCCAGAAGCGTGACGAATCCGGCGTGAGCGCCTCGTCGATCAGGAGCAGCTCGCCCATCGGCGATGTACCGAACTCGAACTTCGTGTCCGCGATGATGATACCCTTCCGGCGCGCTTGGTCGCGCGCGAATTGATACAGATCCAGGCTCGCCTCCTTCAGGAACTCGGCGACCTTGCTGCCTAGGATGCCCTTGACCTGCGCGAGCGTGATGTTCTCGTCGTGACCTTCCTCCGCCTTGGAGGCAGGCGAAAAGATCGGCTCATCCAGCTCCTGCGCCTCGACCAGGCCCTCGGGAAGCGGCTCGCCAGCCAGCGTACCCGCTTCCCGGTATTCCCTCCACGCGGAGCCTGTGATGAAACCACGGACCACCCACTCGACCGGGAATGGATCGGCCCGATTCACCAGCATTCCGCGACCCGCCCAGAGTTCGCGAGTGTCCGCGAGACGAGGCTCGACCTCGATGATCCGATCCGGGTCGGCGCTTACGCAGTGGTTGCGCACGATGTGGCCCGTGCGATCGAACCAATAGCTGGACATCTGGGTCAGGACCGCTCCCTTGTCGGGGATGGGCTGTGGAAGCACGCAATCGAACGCGCTGATCCGGTCGCTCGCCACGAGCAGGAGATGATCGCCCAGATCGTAGATCTCCCTGACCTTGCCTTGACGAAGGAGCGGAAACGGGAGTTCGGTTCGCTCAACGGCCGACATTCCCCTCACACCTTCCTTTCCATGATCGTCGTGTCTCCATCTGACGGAATCAGACCCGCAGCTCCGGCGGTCCCAGATCTTCGGGCCTCCCGGCCGCCAGCAGCCCGTCCACCCGCTCCCGCAGGAGGCGGTCTGCCTGGACCGGGGCCCGCCCCACCAGGGCCACCGGATCGGCCAGTTCCTCGAGATCCGAAGTCGTCAGGTCGATGGCTTCGTCGCCTGCCACCCGCTCGAAGAAGTCGTTGACGGGGGCTCCCTCATCGAGTCCTGTGCGCGCGTCCATCGCGTGCCGACGGAGACGCTCGTGCAGCTCCTGGCGATCGCCCCCCTTCGCGACGCCGGCGATGAGAATCCGTTCCACAACCAGGAAGGGAAGCGCCCTCGCCAACCGAGCGGCGATCACCGCCTCGTGCACTACCAGGCCGGAAGCCACGTTGCTCACGATCTGCAGGATCGAGTCGGCGCACAGGAACGCCTCCGGGATCGAGATCCGTCGGTTCGCGGAATCGTCGAGCGTGCGCTCCAGCCCCTGCACCGAAGCCGTCCACGAAGCGTCGATCTCCAGGCTGCACAGGTGTCGGGCCAGGGCGCAGATCCTCTCGGACCTCATCGGGTTCCGCTTGTATGGCATGGCGGAGGACCCGACCTGCCGACTGCCGAACGGTTCCTCGATCTCGCCGAAGCTCTGCAGAAGCCGGACGTCGCCTCCGAACCTGGCAGTGCTGGCTCCGATCCCCGCGAGCACCCCGAGGACCCGATGGTCGACCTTCCGCGGGTAGGTCTGGCCCACGACATCGTAAGTTCCGGGAAAGCCGAACCGGGTCGCCAGGCGCTCGTTCAACTGGTCGACCTTCTTCCCGTCGCCGAGCAGCTCGAGGAACGAGTCCTCGGTACCCGTCGTCCCGCGGGCCCCTCGGAAGCGCAGCTCGCCGCGCACCGCGTCCACCTGCTCCAGGTCCAGCAGCAGGTCCTGCAGCCACAGGGTGGCCCGCTTTCCCACGGTGGTGGGCTGCGCCGGCTGCCAGTGCGTGTAGCCGAGGGTGGGGAGCTCCTTCCAGCGGTCCGCGAACCCGGCGAGCGCCGCGATCGCCGCGATCAGGCGCGAGCGCACGATCTCCAACCCCTCGCGAAGCTGTATGAGTCCCGCGTTGTCGGTGACGAAGCAGCTGGTGGCCCCGAGATGGATGTACGCTTTGGCGAGCGGAGCCATCTCGCCGAAGTGGTGCACGTGGGCCATCACATCGTGCCGCAGGTCCGCCTCGAGCTCGGCCACCCGCGACAGATCCACCGAGTCCCGCGCCTCCCGCATGGCCGCGATCGCCTGCTCCGGAACGTCGACGCCAAGCTCACGCTCCGTCTCGGCGAGGGCGATCCACAGGTCCCGCCAGGTGAGGGCCTGCCGGACCGGTGAGAAGACGTCTGCCATCTCCGCCGACGCGTAACGCTCGATCAGCGGATGCGGATAGCGGTTCTGTGTGGCTGACAACTTACTGTACGTAGAAGGTGGTGATGTAGATATTGCCGCTCCTGTACACGCTGACACGGATGCTACTACGTCCGGAGTAATACTGGAAGAGGTCGGCCACGTCCGCCGCCGTGCTCACCCGGCGCCGGTTGACTTCCACGATCACGTCTCCATCTCTCATCCCCGTGTATGCCGCGTTGCGCTGCGATATTCGCGTGATCATCGCGCCCGAGTCGACGTCGAGTCCACGCTCCACGGCGATCTGGTCATCCACGGTGATGAGCTCCAGTCCGGCGAGGACCTCGAGGCGCTCGGCCGATTCCGAGGGAAGCTCCAAGATGCGCAGTCGGGCCGACCGGTCTCTGCCGTCGCGGCGATAGGTCACGTCGACCTCGTTTCCTACCCCGGCGTCCAGCAGGCCCACTTCCCAATCGAGCGGGCTGGCGACCGGCCGGCCACCGATAGCGACGAGCACGTCGCCAGGCTCGAGCCCCGCTGCCGCCGCCGAGGAACCGGGCGCCACGCGCCGGACCAGCGTCTCGGAGAACAGCAGCGTGTCGGACTCGACGGCCATCGGGTCCACGCCCACGAAGGGGCGCCGGATGCGTCCGAATTCCGCGAGCTCGTCCACGATACGAAGCGCGCGATCGATGGGGATCGCGAATCCCAGGCCTTCCGAGCCGCCAGAGCGGGAGAAGATGGACGAGTTGACACCGATCACCTGGCCGTCCGCGTTGACCAACGGACCGCCCGAGTTTCCGGGGTTGATCGACGCGTCCGTCTGCACCATGTCGGCGAGGAGCGTCTGGCGCTCGTCAGCCGAGTGGATGTCCCTTCCCACGCCCGAGATCACGCCAGCCGTTACCGTCGCTTCGGCGTTGGCGAGCAGGTAGCCGAACGGGTTCCCGATCGCGATGGCCGGCTCGCCGACCATCAGATCCGAGGAAGTGCCGAGCGGGGCCGCGGGGACCCGCCCGCCCTCGATGCGGAGCACCGCGATGTCGGTGAGCTCGTCGGCCCCCACCACCCTCGCCGAGTGAACCCTACCCATGGCGTCGGTGACGACGATCGAGTCCGCACCGCGGACCACGTGCTCGTTGGTGACGAGAAACCCCGCGTCGTCGATCGCGAACCCCGACCCGTAGGATCTCCGGAGGCGAGACTGGGGCGCGGTCCTGCCGAAGAAGTCCTCGAACAGGCTGCGCGGCCCGGCCCGGCCGATCCGCAGGATATTGATGCTGACCACCGAGGGCGCGACCCGCCGGGCGGCCTCTACGGTCGGCGTGTAACGGCGACTGCCCGGGGCGTCCTGGACCACTGCGGCCGCGGCTGGACCGATCGACCGTGCCGGTGGTGCCTCCCCGGGGGCGGAGGTGCTGACGATCGAGGCCGCGGCGGGATTGGGAGAGTTGAATCCGACCCCATCCGGCGTGACCGCGGAAGGCACTTCGCCGGATCCGACCAGGGAGCCGAGAAGGAGGCCTGCTGGAAATGCCGCGAACAGGATCACCGGGATCCACATGCGCCAGTCACGTCGGTTCACTGCGGTCCCTCTCCCGTCGCGAGGTGGCGCTGGCTGGAGGCCGGCACGCCCCTGACCGGCACGGGCCACAGGCCCGGCACGCCGGGAAGCCGGTTCCAGCCTTCCCGGTAGCGCACGCCCGTCAGGTAGAGGCCCCACGGCTCCGCGGGACCGGGCGGACGCACATCGGCGGATCCTGCCAGAAGTCTCGACATGTCCACGGCGGGGCGATCTCCCGCTGCCTGCTCGGTCATTGTAGCGACCAGATATCGTACCATCCGATGGAGGAATCGGTCCGCCACGATGGTGAAGCGCAGGTCGCCGAGTGACGTCCTCAGCCATTCGGCCTTCTCGACCGTGCACACTGTCTTCACGTCCGGCTGACCGGACTTGGCGAACCCGGCGAAGTCATGCCGGCCAAGGATCGGACGGGCCGCCGCCCGCAGGAGCTCGAGGTCTGGGGCGTGTGCGATCCAGGCGGTGCCGCGGCGCCGACTGGGGGCACGACCGTCCGGCCCGGGAGCCAGGAAATCCTCGTAGCGCCTGCCCGTGGCCTGGAATCGGGGGTGGAAGTCGGCCGCCGCCTCCTGCAGT
>JBDGXI010000206.1:0-5481 GCA_039584685.1 Gemmatimonadota bacterium
CGGCAACTACCCGGATCTGGATCGATCCAACAACGAGTGGGAAGCGGTCGAAGGCTGATCCGCGTCCCGCGAAGCCCGGCCGGAGTGAATGGCAGGAGCTGACGCGAGAGACGGAAAGGTCTGGAAGAGCTACCAGGAGTACTTCCGGGCGGCGCCCGAGATCGTGTTCGAATGGAACGATCGGGAGACCGCCGCCCGGGGGTGGCTCGTCATCAACAGCCTCAAAGGAGGAGCCGCGGGCGGTGGCACGCGCATGCGAGCCGGCCTGACCCGTGACGATGTGACGTTCCTGGCGAAGGCGATGGAGCTGAAATTCGCTTTCGCCGGTCCCGCGATATCCCGCGGATCCGCGGAAGAAGGACGTGCTCGAGCGCTGGTTCCGGGCGATCCAATCCGAACTCCTCACCCGGTACGGCACGGCCGGCGATCTCAACGTGAGCGAGAGCGACGAGGTCATCGATCGGCGTGCTCAGGGGGCACTTCGGCCTCGAGGGCGAGGCCCTGGGGCGCCGCTCCGAGCTCATGCACATCGGTCTCGATCAGCCGGTTCCACCGGAGTACGGACTGGTGGGCAAGGAAATACGGGTGTTCACTCTCGTCACCGGCTACAGCGTGACACAGTCGGCTCTCAGACTGCTCCACCACCAGGGACGCAGGCCCGCCGACACCCGCGTGTTGCTGCAGGGATTCGGATCCGTGGGCGGAAGCGCCGCGCTGTACCTGGCACGGGCCGGCTTCCGGCTGGTGGGCATCGTGGACGCCCGCGGGTGTCTGCTCAGTAAGGAGGGCTTCAGCGCGGACGAGGTCGAGCGGATGCTGTTGCACCGCAAAGGAAACACGCTTCCGGCTGTGGTTGAAGCGGGCGTCGCGGCACCGGCAGACGAGTTCTTCGATACACCGGCAGACCTGTTCGTGGCGGCCGCGGCGTCGGGGACTCTCGACAGCCAGGTGTTGGACCGGATACAAGCGGCCGGCGTCACGTCGATCGTGGCTGGCGCCAACCATCCGTTCGCCGCCTCCGCACCGGGAGATACGACGGTGGAGCAGGAGGCGGACGGTCGCTTCGCGATCGTGGCCGACATCATCGCGAGCTGCGGCACGGCGCACGCCTTCGCCTGCCAGAGCCGGTCGGACTTTCCCCTGCAGCCACACATCGTCTTCGAATCGATCGAGAAGATAGTCGCCGAAGCCGTAGACGAAGCCGTCGAGAGGGCTGAAGGGTCGGACTGCGGGCTCCTGGCGGCTGGTCTATCCATGGCGCTCGAGCGGTGCGATGGATCAACGCGCACTCAACACCAACCAAGCCAATCGGAGTAGAATCGTGAGCTCAGACCTGGCCGCATACGTCCGCTCCAACAGGGAGCGGTTCGAGCAGGAGTTCGTTGACTTCCTGCGGATTCCGAGCGTCAGCACCGAGAAACGGTACGCGGATGACGTCGCGCGCTGCGCCGAGTGGCTGGCCGATACCGTCCGCGAGGCGGGGATGGACAACGTCGAGATCATCCCAACCGAGGGGAACCCGTTCGTGGTGGCGGACAAGATCGTGGACCCGGACGCGCCGACGGTGCTGGTGTACGGGCACTACGACGTGCAGCCGGTGGACCCGGAAGAGCTGTGGGACTCGCCCCCGTTCGAGCCGGCCTTCAAGGACGGCCGCATCTACGCGCGCGGCACGAACGACGACAAGGGCCAGGTCCTGATGCACGTGCAAGCCCTCGAGACCCGGCTCAAGGGCGGCTTCGGAATGCCCGTGAACGTCAAGCTGGTGTTCGAGGGAGAAGAAGAGATCGGCAGCATCAACCTGGAGAGCTTCCTGCGCGCGGAGGCCGATCGACTGGCGTGCGACGCGGTGATCGTGAGCGACACGGGGATGCTGGGGATCGACATCCCGTCCATCGGCACCGGGTTGCGTGGCATCGCCTACCTGGAGGTGTTCGTGGACGGGCCGTCCGGCGACCTCCATTCGGGCAGCTACGGCGGCGCTGTGGTGAATCCGGCGTTCGCGCTCGCGCAGATCATCTCGCAGCTCAAGGACGAGCACGGCAGGGTCGCGATCCCGGGGTTCTACGACAAAGTCCGGCCGATGACCGATACGATTCGCGAGGTGACGCGCGACCTCCCGTTCACGGACGAAGAGTTCATCGAGGAGACCGGCGCCCCGACCCTCGGGGGAGAGGAAGGCTACACCACGCTGGAGCGCCTGTGGTATCGTCCGTGCCTCGACGTCAACGGAATGATCTCGGGGTTCACGGGCGACGGAGCCAAGACGGTGCTACCGGCCAAGGCGAGCGCCAAGATCTCCATGCGCCTGGTGGCCGACCAGGACCCGGACGAAATCGCCGAGCTGTTCGCGAACCACGTGATGGCGCTGGCTCCCGAAGGGGTGACCGTGCGCGTGGAACCCTCACACGGCGGGTGGCCGTGGGCCGGCGATCCGGACAGTCCGTTGTTCGAGGCGGCCGCGCATGCCCTGGAGGATTCGTTCGGCCGCCGTCCGGTCTACATAGGCGAGGGCGGCTCGATCCCGATCATCCCGCTGTTCGAGGAGGTCCTGAAGGGACCGGTGCTGCTGCTCGGGTTCGCGCCTCCGGGCGGAAACGCGCACGCCCCGAACGAGTGGATGGACGTCGAGACGTATCACAAGGGCATCGAGACGATCGCCCGCCTGTACGACGAGGTGGCTGCCCGCGGGGTGTGACGGCACCACCGTAGCCAGGTACCGATGCGACGAGGGCCGGTCCCGTTCGGGGCCGGCCCTTTTCTCCGGACGCGTTGAATGCGGGTCGTGTGGCGATCGGCAACTACAGCTCTACATCGCCGCTGGGTTCCTCTTCCTCGTCCGGGTCCTCCGCACCATCCGGTTCAGCTTCCTGGGCGGCTTCTTCCGCTGACTCCACGGCGCGCATCCACTCCTCGGCGTTCGCCTCGCGGCGAGCGTCGCGAATCACGCGCGCTCCATCCGCTCGCAGGCGCAGGTCTTCGATCCGCATATCGTAGCCCTTGGGCACGAACACACCGCGTTCCCCGCGCCACCACCCGGAAACGCTGCCGTCGAACGCCGCCTTGGCCAGGAAGGACGGGGGGGTGGTGCGGAAGCCGAGGTACGCAGCCGCGCCGTCGATGATTCCGTCATCCCCGGCGCCCGAGATATCGTACGCCTCGTACCCAAGGCCACCCGTGGGTCGCGGGGCGACAATCCAGAGGATCTCCTGCTGCAGGTCCGCCAGCACGCCGGCCCGGAAGGGGTCGGTCTCCGGAAGAACCAGCTTGCGAGACGACCCGGCCCCAGACACCTCGAACACCGTATCCGACATGGCCTTCGCGAAGACCCACAGGCCGCTGAGCGCAGGCGCCGCGACGAGCTCGCCACCCACCGCCGCCGCTCCGCGGAGCGACTCGGGCCCCACACCCGCGGAGAGCAGAGTGTCGGCGCCCAGTCCCCGGAAGTCCGTCTGAACGACCGTGAGGGTCGGAATCGTATCGTCCGTCACGGTCAGCACGCCGAAGGTGAGGCCCAGGGGTCGCAGCGCCACCTCCAGTATCGATGGCCGCAGCCCGGGATCGAATCCGCGCAAGTGCTGCCCGCTCGGCGAGAAGAGGTCCAGCATACCGGTCGAGTCGTCGAATACGAACACACCGGCGTTCTCGGCCACGGCGAGCCGCGCGGGTTCTCCCAAGCCGAACGTGCCGGATTCTCCTCTCGAGGGCTCGTAACGCAGCACGCTCGAAGCCCCGGCACCGAGCCCCCAGGCAACATCGCGGGATTCAGCCTTGAAGTCGACCGGTCTGCGGACGGCGGGGCTCAAGGTCTCGGGATGAACCCACATCTCGACGGCTTCGTCGCCATCCGGCGGCATGGACTGGCGGGCGTCCTGCCCGGTGCATCCTTGCAGGGCGAGGGCCATCACGCAGAGGCAGGTGACGAGGTGTAGAGGCCTCAGCGAGGACTCCCATCCTGCGAGCGAAACTGCTGGACTGTTTCGTGACATGGTCTCCTGGATCGATCGGGTTGCCTCCAGGTCCGGCACACGCCGCGGACGTCGCGCGTCCGGATGCGCACTCCCTGACCGGGCACCGATGATACCACGGTTGCCCTCCGGATCAAGTAGTTCACCGCGGCGCACACACCTTGATGATAAACTGTTGATACCTTCGTGAAGTGTATGAATACGCCACTGTGCGCAGAGAAACAGGGTGCACGCAGTCTGAAGCCGCGGGGAGTCGATGGAGATGTTCGTCATTCAGAGTCTCGGGGGCGTCCGCATCGAGGACTCGTCCGGCAACACGATCCGGTTGCGTTCCAGAAAGCACGTGGCGCTGCTTCTTTACCTCGCCGCTGCTGGACGCCGACTGTATACGAGAGACTCTCTCGCACGTCTGCTGTGGGACACACCCATCGATCGCGCGCGCCACTCGCTGAGTCAAGCCGTCTACGATCTCCGCCGGAATCTCCCAGGCGTCGTTGCCTCCGCCACGGGCGATTCGGTAATGCTGGAATCCTCGGCATTCCGGTTGGACTCCCGAGAGTTCGAACAGGCTCTGAAGGCGGGAGATCTGTCGCTCGCGGTTGACCTGTATCGTGGGCCTTTCGCCGACAACCTGGCTCAGGCTGGCTCGGACGACTTCGATCGATGGCTGGATACGGAACGCCTTCGCCTGGCCCGACTGGGGGAAATGGCCCTCCGCCGCTACGTCCGCCAGTGCGACGAGGCCGGTCGGTGGGGAGAGATGTGCGTAGCGGCCCTTCGACTGGTGAAGCTTTCCCTACTGGACGAGGAGGCCCACCGGGCGCTCATGAGGGGACTTTGGCTGCATGGCGATGCGGCCTCCGCCATCCGCCACTATGAAGACATCGTGGCGCCTCTGGAGAAGGAACTTCCAGGTGGAGTCTCTGAGGAGACCCGTCAATTGGCGCAACGCATCCGGTCGACGCCGGCGCCGGAACCTTGGGTCGACGACCTGGGCGAGCTCCAGACGCCTTTTCTCGGTCGAGAGGCTGAAATGGAGGTTCTCCGAACCGCGGTTCGGGAGATCTCCACCAGTCCCGCCACTGCCGTACTGATATCGGGGGAAGCGGGCATCGGCAAATCGCGCCTCGTAAGTGAGTTCACACGCTCCGTGGCGCTCGAGAGCGTGCGCCTTCTGGAGAGTCGATGCTATCCGGCTGAAGCTGACGTACCCTATGGACCCGTGATCGACGGCTTGCGCCCGGTGGCCGCGGATGTGGCCCAACGCCCGATTTCAGACCTCGAGTCGTTTACTCGGATCGGCCATCTATTGTCCGAGTTCGAGTACCTCACCAGAGATGCTGAAGAGCGAGTCGATCCCGCCGCCTGGCGCCGCCGTCTATACGAGGAAATCACGGGCCTCGTCCGGCTGGCGCTGGAAGAAACACCCATCGTGTGGGTCATCGAGGACGTGCAGTGGATGGACGCGACTTCGACCTCGCTCCTGCACTACATGACTCGACGTCTGGAAGGG
>JBDGXI010000207.1:0-3734 GCA_039584685.1 Gemmatimonadota bacterium
GCAATTGTCCTTGCGTCTGCTCGAGGCGCTCTCCCCGGAACGCAGCGCCTCGCTCTGATTCCGGCCTTGCCATCTCGTTGACGTAGGTCACGAGCAGGCCAGCCACCTGCGCGTGTGCCGCGGGCGCCAGCCAGCCGGAGTCGTGCAGGCTGAGAGTCGCATACAGGGCCGCCTTCTCTTCGTTGATGGCGGCCAACTGGTCCCACACGTCACCATACTCCGCGCTCAGAGATGCGTCGGCTTCCACGCGTCCTCTGAACTCGTTCTCCCACTTTATTTTCCGGGCCAAGGTGAGTGTGTCACGCAGTCCGGCCAGCTGACCGATGTACAACTCCTCGGCGTTCTCGAGACCGAAGATCAGCTGTGCCAGGGCGCGGCCCTGCACCGGATCCATCTCGGCGATCTCATGCAGGACGGCGAGCCGAGATGAGTAGCCGTCCGCGATGATGGGATGACGCGCCTGCCGTTCATACATGAAGCCCGACACCGGTATCTGTCGGCTCGTGCCTCCCGGATACCCCGTCACGAACGTGACCTCACCGGCCCGCGGCCCGTCGGGGTCAGCCTCGAACGCCCTCAGTATGGCCATATCGAGATCGTATCGCGGATACGCCCAATTGTCGTAGGAGCCGCCGAAAGCGCCAGCCTGCAGCTCGGGAGCGAACACCAGCTTCACGGGCTGAAAGCGGCGGTACTTGTAGAGCTGGTATTGTCCGCCGTGATACAGGGAAACGACCTCGCACTGGAGCTCGCTGTCGGATTCACAACCCTCGACGATCTGTTCTCGCACGGTGCCCTGCGCAGCCCCGATCTCGCTATCCGTCATGCCCGGCTGCGCCGCCCCGTGGACCTCGCTGGTGACGTCCATGATTTCCACCAGTTGGTCGAGGAAGAGGCCCGGACAGACTTGCTCCTCGTCCGCGTTCGCGGCGTAGAAGCCTTCGAGCAAGTAGTCCTCTTCCTCGGTGGAGAGCTGGTCGACGCACCCCCTCGCACAATGGTGGTTTGTGATGGCCAAACCGTTGGGCGAGATGAAGGCCCCGGAACAGAATCCGCCGACCTGCACGGTCGACAACCGCACGTGCTCGAGCCACTCTGCTGTGGGCCGGAATCCGTACGTCTCCTCCCAGTAGTCCAGCGGCGGGTTCTCAAACGTCCACATCGTGCCCATCTCGATTCCGGTCAACTGGACTGCTTCAGCTGCCGCAACGGCGGAAGCGGGTGGCGTCAGGAGCTGGGCCTCCGTGTCCGTGGTCTCTTGCTGCATGTCGGCCGGGGCCACCGCCGTCGGCGCCGTCTGGGGCGGTGGTGCCGAGGAGCAGGCCGCGGCCAGGACGGCGGCCAGCAGCCCGAAATGTCGTACTCCGATATTGGTCATCGGTCACTCCGTTTGTGGGTTGGGCGGGTCAAGGTCTGCCGCGTTCCTTCTGCAAGGGTCAGGCCCGCGCGCGGGCCGCTACACCAACTGGCGCAACACAGTCTGAAGGATCCCTCCATTGCGGTAGTAATCGACCTCGACTTCGGTGTCGAGACGGACGATCGCATCGAATTCGGCTTCCACTCCGTCGGCGGACAGGGCCCTTACGGACGCGGAACCGCCAGGCTCGAGATCTCCATCGATTCCGGTAACGTCGAACGTCTCGGTACCCGTCAGGCCGAGGGATCCGGCAGACTGTCCGGCGGCGAACTGAAGAGGCAGCACGCCCATCCCGATCAGGTTGCTACGGTGAATTCGCTCGTAGCTCTCGGCAATCACGACGCGGATTCCGAGGAGCCGGGGGCCTTTGGCCGCCCAGTCGCGGGAGGAGCCCGTCCCGTACTCACGCCCGGCGACGACGATCAGAGGCACGCCCTCTTCCTCGTAGCGCATGGCAGCATCGTAGATAGGCATCTGCTCGCCGGAGGGAAGATGCCGGGTGAACCCTCCCTCGACCCCCGGGACCATCTGATTCCTCAGGCGCACGTTCGCGAACGTGCCCCGCATCATCACCTCGTGATTGCCGCGCCGTGAGCCGTAGGAATTGAAGTCGGCCGGCGCCACCCCACGTTCCATGAGGTATCGGCCCGCCGGCGAGTCCTTGGCAATCGCGCCGGCAGGCGAAATGTGGTCGGTGGTCACCGAATCGCTGAGCAGAGCCAGGACCCGGGCTCCGTGGAAGTTGCTGAGCGGTTCGGGATTCCTCGACATGTTGGTGCAGAACGGGGGCTGCCGCACGTACGTGGATGCTTCATCCCACTCGTATCGGTTGCCGTCCGGGATCGGGAGCGCCCTCCAATCCGCATCTCCGTCGAAAACTCCGGCGTACTGCTCGCGGAAGTGCTCGGTACGAACGGATGTCCGGACCGTATCTCGTACCTCCTCCTGGGATGGCCAGATGTCGGCGAGGTACACGTCGCGGCCCTGCGGGTCCTGACCCAGGGGTTCTTGCGTCAGATCGATGTCCATGCGGCCCGCCAGGGCATAGGCCACTACCAGGGGCGGCGATGCCAGGTAGTTGGCCCGGGTCAGCGGGTTGACCCGTCCCTCGAAGTTCCGATTGCCCGACAGCACGGCAGCCACCATGAAGTCGGCTTCCTTGATAGCGGCCGCGATCGGCTCGGGGAGGGGACCGCTGTTTCCTATGCACGTGGTGCACCCGTAACCGACGACCGCGAATCCGAGCTGCTCGAGCGAAGGAAGCAGGCCGGCCGTCGCCAGGTACTCGGTCACGACCTTGGACCCCGGAGCGAGACTCGTCTTGACCCAGGGTTTACGCTCCAGTCCGCGGGCCACTGCGTTCCGGGCCACAAGGCCCGCCCCCACCATGACGCTCGGGTTCGAGGTATTTGTGCAGCTCGTGATGGCGGCGATCACCACGGCGCCGTCCGCGAGATCGAACGCGACGGGTTCGTCCTCGAGGCTGAGCATCTCGATTGGACGCGGCACCGACTCCCGCCCCCGCGCCTCTGCGTGTTCCGCCATTACCGCCTCGAACGACTCGCGGACGCGCGTCAGCGGCACTCGCTGCTGCGGCAGCTTGGGTCCCGCGAGGCTCGACTCGACGGTGGCCAGGTCGAGGGAAAGCGTATCCGTGAAGTCCGGCACCGGCGAGTCGGCGGTGTGGAACAGGCCCTGCGCCCGGGCATACGCCTCGACCGCCGCGACGTGACTCTCGTCGCGGGCAGAGAAGCGCAGATAGGCCAGTGTCTCCGCGTCGATCGGGAAGACGGCGCACGTGCTGCCGAACTCGGGCGACATGTTTGAGATGGTGGCTCTGTCGGCCAGCGCCAGCGAAGCGAGGCCTTCGCCGTAGAACTCTACGAACGTACCCACCACTCCTTTCGCACGGAGCATCTCCGTCACCCGGAGCACCAGGTCTGTGGCGGTGGACCCTTCGGGAAGCGTTCCGTGCAACCGGAAGCCGACCACCTCGGGAACCAGGAAGCTGAGGGACTGCCCCAGCATGGCCGCCTCCGCTTCGATGCCACCGACGCCCCACCCGAGAACTCCGAGCCCGTTGATCATGGTCGTGTGGCTGTCCGTTCCCACCAGCGTGTCGGGGTACAGCAGCCGGTCGTCGCCGCTGCCCGTGTCGAACACCACGCGGCCCAGATACTCCAGGTTCACCTGGTGAACGATACCGGTGCTCGGCGGGACGACCTTGAAATTGCCGAACGCCTGCTGACCCCAGCGGAGGAACAGATAGCGCTCCCTGTTCCGCTCCATCTCCTTCTCGGAATTGATGAACAGGGAC
>JBDGXI010000056.1:0-13449 GCA_039584685.1 Gemmatimonadota bacterium
TCGAACCGGTATGCCTCGAGGTTGGCCACATCCTCGTACTCCTTCGCCTCAAACTGCCCGCCCTGAGGCGTCGCCGCCTGCTCAAGCTGCAGCAGCTTGAGATTCCTCGCGTCGGCCAGCGGGGCGAGGTCGTCGATCCGGTTGCATCCCTGGATGTCGAGACTCTCTAGGCCGGGGTGGCCGATTCCATCCAGCGACTCGAGCCGGGTGCACAGCGCGAGGTCGAGGGCCCGCAGTGACGGGGCGAGATCGAGCAGCCCGTCCAGGCTGAGGGCCTTGCGCGTGTTGAAGACCTCCAGCCGCACGAGCGCCGGCAGGCCGGTCAGGGGAGTCAGATCGGGCCTCCGGTACTTCCCAATCTCCACGTGGTGCACGCGGTCGTGCCCGGCGTACAAGGTGTCGAGGGCCCCCTCGTCCGACTCCGTCACATGGAACCACTCCAGGCGCGGGAGGTTCGCGAAGTTCAGGTCGCCGACCCACGAGTCGACCGCCAGCCCGCGGAGCCTGGACAGCCGATTGACCGGCTCGATCGCCGCGTTGGTGGCGTTGAGATTCAGGAACTCGAGATCGGGCAGGGCCTCCAGCACGGACATGTCCTTGCTGCGTAGCTCGAGGGCCTTCGGCCGGCCGGGGATCGGGTTGTCACGGCGCAAGGCGATCTGCCACCCGCCAGCGGCCTCCACGGCCCGGTCCCTCGAGCGCAGGGCGGGGGCCGTCATGACTCGGGCCCCTCTTCCCCGTCCGGAGTCCAGGGCTCGCCCCACTCGTCCCTCATCTCCCGCGCGCGCTCTTCCACCTCGCGGATGACGCGCCGAGCCTCTCGCTCGTTCGGGTCCTCGATCGGGAGCAGCCGCTCCGTGGCACGGACCTCGTAGTCGAACAGGAGTTGCCGGAGGTCGCCGAGCCGGCGGAGGACGAAGGGCAGCGCGTCCGCGAGCCGGCCCTCGCTCTCCAGGCGTCGGATGAGGTCGGCGAACAGCACGAGCTCGAGCCGCACCCTGTCTTCCGACGGTGGGCCACCGCGCCGTTCTCCTCCGTGGCTGCTCGCGTCGTCCATGTGCTCGTTCCCCAGTTGCGCCACAACGCTGCCGGCCGATCGCCATGCTGCCGGGTAGAATCTCCCGTTGAGACCCCGACCCGGCTCGAGGGTGCCGACCTTCCTTGTCTGTCGGCCAGGTGTCACGGATAACACCTCCGGAAAAGCCACCTGCAGTTTCAGGAAGATATCTTCCTGAACCTGTCATCGGGCCGCATCGTCCCGGCGGCCCTTCTGGTGCCGCAGCTCGAGTCCAACCATCAGAACTCAACGAAGCGCCTTTCGGCGCCACA
The DNA here is from genome assembly GCA_039584685.1 of Gemmatimonadota bacterium. Lineage (GTDB taxonomy): Bacteria > Gemmatimonadota > Gemmatimonadetes > Palauibacterales > Palauibacteraceae > Benthicola. The sequence continues at coordinate 1,330 of JBDGXI010000056.1, forward strand.
CAACGATCCTATACTTATGGTGTGCCTCGCAGACCCCGCCCTCCTTCGCGCCAGGTCCACGCCGCAGCGTGCCCGCATCCCACGGGCCATAGGAACGAGCGAGCCATGTCCAAGCCACGATCGGATTGCTGAGGTACACTCGCGGGGCTGCTTGCCTTCGCACTCGCGGTCGGCGCGTGCGGAGACGACGAGGAACCGAACGGCCCGATCACGCCGACCACCGGCTCAGTCGAGGTCAGCGTGACGACGGGCGGCAGTTCCCTCGACCCGGACGGCTACGTGGCTACGCTCGACGGCGCGCAGGATCAGGCTCTGGCACTCGAAGACACGGTGACGTTCGTCGAGGTAGATGCGGGCGATCACGAGGTGGAGCTCACCGGGCTCGCGGCCAACTGCAGCGCTGCGGGGGGCAACCCTCGCACCGTGAACGTCACGCGGAGGCTATCGCATCGACGACGTTCAGCGTGACCTGCACTCTCGTAGCCCTCAGCAATCAGATCGTGGCCGAACGCAAGGGATTGGTCCACCTACACCACCGCCAACACCGCCCCCACCACCATGTCCCTGACCGGCGGCGGCTGCACCACCTCCGCTTCCGGCCCGTAGCCCAGGGCGTGCCGCACTACCCAGCCCGGATCGGCTGTCGTGAAGCTCACCGAAACGCGCCCATCGTCCAGCTCGTCGACGGGTCCGTGCTCGCGGACCCACGGGGCCACGCGCGCCGAGTAGCGGACCACGACTTCTTCCTCCGCAGAATCTGAGCGGAACACGCGCCCACCCGTCACGTACGCGGCCGGATCGAAATCGTGAGGCACGTCGTAGCTCGAATCCACCGCCGCCGCCTCGAGCAGACGGTCCACCCGGAAGGCCCGAATGTCGCCGCGCAGGTGGCAGTGGCCGATCACGTACCACTTGCCCGAGCCGTAGACCACGGCATAGGGATCGACCTCTCGCTCGCCGGGTTCCGCGTCGCCAGGCTTCAGGTAGCGAATCCGGCACCGGGTGTGCGAGCGGGCGGCGTCCTTGAGAAGCGTCCTAAACGCCGCGCCTTCGTCGTCGCCCTCGTCGATCTCGAACCGTTCGTCCTCTCCGTCGGCGGAAGCGACGGCGAGCTCCATCTCGATCCGGTGCGCCAGGTCGCGGATCTCGGCGGCACGGTCTGGGGCATCGGTCGCACACGCCTCGTTCGCCGCCGCTCGGAGCCCGATGGCCAGGGAAAGGGCTTCCCGTCCCGACAGCCTGGGAGGTCTGTTGAACTTCTTGTGTGAATAGACCTTGAGCCTGTCTGCTTCAAGTAATATCTGGATTTCGTCCGCCCCTCCCGCGGGGTGGTAGAATGCCCGCGCCGTGACCTCCTCGATGTCCCGCTGCACGGTCTCCACGCTGACGCCCAGGCGCTCCGCCGCCTCGGCCAGGGGCACCCCGCCCTCCTGGCTGGCGAGTGGGAGGAGGTAGAGGATGCGCTCGAGCTGCTCGCCGGCCGTCCCCTGCTCGCTCATTGGGCGCCTCCGGACGAACCGGGGTCTGCCGCTGGGGCCGTGCCACCGGACGCCGCCGACGCCACCGCAGCCGAGGCCTCGTACACGGCCAACACCTCACGGGCCAGGGACTGGAGCCCCTTGGCCAGCGCAACCGGACCCGCGATGCGCGCCCTTCCCTCCAGGCTGAGGATCCAGCGAAGAAACGGACTCACCTGCCGCACCTCGAACGATCGCACCTGCGACCCGTCCGGCATCTCCTGCTCGAGTTCTCCGTAGCCGTTGCGATCGGCCCACAGCGAGGTCGGAAACTCGAACAGCACGCGGGCGTCGAGCGTCTTGTCGTCCTCCGACCCGAGCTCCCAGGCGTCCCGGTCTCGATACTCTTCGAGCGAGAAGTCGGCGGGAATCTCGTAGTCCGGAGTCTTGGGCGACTTCTTGTTGGGCCACGGGTCTTCCATTCGCCCCACCCGGAAGACGCGGACGGCCTCGCGGGTCGCGTCGTGGCCGATCAGGTACCAGTGGCCACGCTGAAACAGGAGGCCATACGGCGCCACGTCGCGCTCCGTGTCCACGCCGCGGTGGATGCCGTGATACGTGAACCGCACGCGCTTGCGGGCCAGCAGGGCATCAGAAAGGATCCGGACGCGGGACCGGATCTCACTGGCTCCCGGCCGGTCCACGTACAGGACGGGCGAGAAGTCCGCCATTCGCGGCGCGTGCAGCGTGTTCCCGAGGTCGTAAGTGAGCTTCCGAAGCGCCGAATCGGCTTCCCGCTTGAAGGGCGAGGAGGGAATCCACGACACGAGGTTCAGCGAGTCATGCACGACCCCGATGTCGCGCTCCGACAGCTCCATCTGCGCGAGTCCCGCCGCAGGGTGAGTGGCCGAGGGTGAGATGCCCGCCCCCGGGGCATCCGCCGAGATCAGCTTCAGGTACGGGAGATAGAAGTCCTTACCCTGCAGCCGGTAGGCCTGCACCACCTCCGCCCCGTAGCTGAGGGACAGCGGAACGGTCTCGATCGGGATCCCGAGGGCCTTGAGCTCGTCCTTGTCGCGCTCGAACATGCGGCGCACCGTCTCGCGGGCCTTCTCGTCGCCCTCCACGTACTTCTCGGCGTAGGCGGGTATGGCCTCCATGATCTGATCCACCTCGACCGGCACCTTGCGCCCCACCAGGAACGCGATGAGGTCGAGCCAGCGCTGGGTCTTCGAGATCCGCTCGGCCATCACGCCCTTCCCTCCAGCTTGATGCGGACGATTCTCACCAGGAGGCCCTCGCACCCGATGCCGAGGATTCTCTGGCGCCACGCGGCGATGCGCTCGCGGGTGATCCGCTCGTCGTGCGCAGCCGGGTTGCGGAGTTTGAGAAGCGGCTCCAGCTCGTCGGGGAGTGTAGTCGTGAGCCAGGCGGCGTCGCGGACCGGGAAGGCTTCCTCCACCGCGCGCCTCAGCTCGGGCCGGTTCACCAGCAGGTGACGCACCGCACCGATCGTCTGGCGCGGCACGGACTTCCCGAGGTCGAGCGCGCTCTTCCCGTCCCGAATCTCGCGCTCGGCAGGTGGCTTGGGAGCCACGACGGGCTGCACGGCCGGAAAGACGGCGGCGTTGAGCTCGGTCTCGATCGCCTTGCAGTACTCGACGGCGGTGGGCGAGAAGTCGAACCCCGGATCGTCGCGCCGGGAGCGGAACACCGCCTCACCCGTGGTGAGGAACGTGCGGGACGTGGGATGAAGCGCCTCCCAGATCTCCTGCCCCAGGAGGTTGTCCCTGAGCTCCGCGGACAGGCGCTCGGTCTCGCCCCTGAGCTCCGAGTCGCGCACCACCCAGCGCCGACCGCCCGTGAGCTCGGCCGCATCGGCGAACCAGGTGGCCCCGTCCTGCCTCTCGACCACGAGCGGAAGCTCGATCATCCCGCCGTAGATCGACACCGGGCGGTGATGGTATCGCACGTTGAGGAGATTGCGGAGCTCCTCGTTGGTGGCCGGCCCATCACCGGCGATCAGGCGGCGGATGTCGGCCAGTCGAAACCAGCAGTCCACCTCCCGGTCCCGGTAGTAGGACGGCATGTGGAGAAGCTCGTCCGGATCGTCGCCGGGGACGTCGCGGCCCGTGACCTCGACCAGGTGGCCCGCGTACAGCGAGCGATAGTCCGTGAGGTAGAGGTGCGTCTCCGCGCCGCCGTCGATCTGCGCCTGAAGCGCCAGAACGTCGTCCTTGTGGCCAAGGGGCTCGTCCCGGTTGGGCGAGCGGAGCTTGGCCCACCACACGTAGACCTCGGAATCGGCGACTTCGCCCTGCGCCGCCCGGGCCGCCCAGCGAAGCAGGACCTCCAGGTGGCGGTCCATCGCATCGTCGGCATACGAGGGATTCCACACGCTGAGGAGATGTCGGGGTACGGCGTTCGGCTCGGTCATCGAACTGTCCGCTAGAGGGGTGCGCGGGGCCATGTGAGCGCATCCTGCGAGGCGCACGGGAAACTACTGCGCGGCTGTCCATGGCTCCACCCTGGTGATGGCTTGCAGGCGACCGGCTGTCGTCGACTCGGGAGTCGTCGCTTCTAGAGATGCCAGCGCCCGAAACTCTACCGAAACGTTACGGTGGGGGTGTGACAGCGGGGTCAGCGGGACCGGCGCGCGGATGCTGCCATGGGAAGTCAGTGGGGGGCATCCGGGACCCTCTGCAAAATTCCCACTTTCCCACTTTTTCAGAGGGACGGGGAACGGTACAGATCCGATCGGGCATTCATGGAGGCGCCCGACCCGGAGTCGGGCGCCGGTGACCCCGGGTCAGTTCTCGTCCGAGCCTCGATCCCTGGCCCAGCCGCGCCTGCGGCTCGGCGATGCGATGGGGCGGGAGACGGGGCCCGTGTCTACGCCCGTGCCACCCGTGCCGCCCGTGCCGCCCGTGCCGCCCGGACTGCGGCCGGAACGTGCCGAGGACTCGCCTGGAAACGCCGACAGGTGGACCAGGCGCTCGGTCCGATCGACGTCGTCGCTGAGCTCGGCTCCGATCGCCCGGCCGGACAGGAGATGATACGTACCCTTCCCGACCGTGGGGGCCTCCCCGCGAGCGGCCGATCCGACGACTGACAGGAATTTGCCGGCGGCGTCTACCGGGACGTCCCGGTAACCGGACTTCCGCACCCGGGCACGCGCGAGCGCGTCCATGCAGTATCCACCGAGAAATCGCTCGTGCAGGCGGGCGTACAGGGACTGGCCGCCCACCAAGTCGAGCCCGAGCGGCCGCCGGCCGACGAACGCCAGCAGTCCGACCTGGTCGTCGGCGCTCGGGAAGTGCGAGATCCAATCGTCCAGGCTCTCGGCATGCCGGTCGTAGATCTCGTCCATGGCACCGGTGGCCGAGTCGACTCCCATGGACACGCCGACCCCGGCGATCTCGTTCCACACGCGGCCCTGCGCCTGGTGCAGCACGCTGGCATCTGCCTGCGCGGGGGAGGCAGCGTACATGGACTCCACCTCGCGGGCCCTGCGACGGACGCGCGGCGGTGCGTGCCGGGGCTTGGGACGCGGCCGGAACTCCTCGCTCACGTCATGCCAGCGGCCCTGCTCCATGCAGGAGACGGGAATCACGGTCTCGGTCTTCGCGGCCAGCACGATGGTTCGGTTGGTGATGCGGTTCTGCTTGGCCCCGATCAGCTGCTCCCCGTCCAGGAGGAGCACGTCGAGGTCGCTCTTGTTGGTGGCCACGAGGCTGGGGACACTGCCCGAGCCGAGCTCTCCGATCGAGAGCACGCCGAGATCGAGCGCATCGCCCAGGAGAAGGTACGGAAGGTCGGTCTGCCGCTTCGCCAGAAGCGGGAATATGGTCAGGTTCTCGTGCCTGTGAGGCGTGCCGGGCTCGACGGCCAGCAGGCGAGTCAAAGGCACGCGGGGTTTGTCGGAATCGGGCTGTGTCATGTGGCACCTCCGGTGCTTCGGGTCCACCGGGAAGATGCGGAGGGGGTGTGACAATTCCGTGCCGGCGACGCCGACCGGCTGCCGAGCCGGGTCGAGCCGGGTCGAGCCGATGCGGGTGCTGCGGGTGCTGCGGGAGGAGCAGGCCGCAACTATGGCGGTCTGAACTCGCGCCGCTACCTTGTCGGAGTCGTGATCACGTCCGGCGCTCCCGTGGGACTGCCGGTACTAAGTCAGGCCCGACCGGAGGAACCGTACTATGCGGGTAGCGCTCGGCTTGTCACTTGTGGCAGCGGTTGTCGGCTTCTCGGCCTGCGGAGATTCCACGGAGCCCAACGCGAATCCGACGGCGGTCATCACCTCTCCAACCGAGGGGTCGAGTCACTACCTGGGAGACCCCGTTCAACTGGAAGGCTCGGGTAGCGATCCGGAAGACGGAGCCATTCCCTCGAGCCGGCTTTCCTGGACTTCGAGCCTGGATGGGACTCTCGGGGCCGGTTCTCCCCTTTCGGCCTCGAACCTGTCGGAGGGCACCCACACGCTGGTTCTCACAGCCAGGGATTCGCAGGGCGCTACCGGCACGGCTCAGGTGATCATTGACGTATTTCGGAACCAGGTGCCCTCGGTCACGATCAGCGCTCCGGCCGACGGTTCGAGCTTCGTCGAGGGTACCGAAGTCACGTTCAGCGGATCCGCGGTCGACCCCGAAGACGGGAGTGTGCCCGGAAGCGGGCTCGCATGGACTTCGGACCGCGACGGCAGCCTCGGCACGGGACCATCGGTCGCCACGAGCGTTCTCAGCGTGGGCGTCCACTCTGTCACTTTGAGTGCGACAGATTCCCGCGGAGAATCGGGAACGGAGAGCGTACAGGTCACGATCGAGGCGAACCAGTTGCCCTCGGCGTCCATCACATCTCCGCCGGACGGTTCGAGCTTCGTCTCGGGCACGTCCATCACGTTCATGGGATCGGGGACGGATGCGGAGGATGGCGAGTTGTCGGGCAGCGACCTCACCTGGACATCCGACGTGGATGGCACCCTCGGCACCGGAACCTCGCTCACCAGCAGCGCGCTGCAAGTCGGAGCTCATACGATCACTCTCACGGCAACGGACTCGCGCGACGCCACCGGGACGGCAACCATTTCGATCACGATCACGCCGACGGGCGGCGGTGACCCGTATGAGCCTGACAACACTCCGGGTGAAGCCACTCCGATCCTTCCGGGGACCCCGCAGCAGCACGATATCGACCCCGACACAGACGAAGACTGGATCACGTTCACGCTGAGCGCATCCTCCGTCGTGGTGCTGGAAACCTCGGGTGAGACGGACGACGACACGGTGCTCGAGCTTTTCGACGAAAGCCTCGCTCTCATCGCTTCCGACGACGATGGCGGCTCGGGCCGCTACAGCAGCATCGCCCGCGTGTGCGGCGTCGATGAACTGCCGGCCGGAACGTATTTCGCTCGCATCACCAGCTTCGAACAGTCCTCGGTCATCACCGGGTATCACGTCGCGCTCGCCGCAACCGCTTGCGCGGACATTTCGCCCCCGGGGGCGGGCTACGACATAGACGTGAAGTTCTTGCCCGGCACCAACCCCACTCCCGAGCAGGAGCAGCTCTTCCTGGACGCCGCCGGACGTTGGGAAGGGCTGATCACGGGCGATCTGGAGGCTCTCTGGCTCCTGGTACCGTTCGGCGAGCAGTGCGGGGGGACAATGATCCCTCCGACAGCCGATCTCGTGGATGATCTTTTCATCTACGTCCAGTTCGTGCCGATCGACGGACCCGGGCAGGTGCTCGGACAGGCGGGACCCTGCTTCATTCGGAGCAGCGACTTCTTGCCCATCCTGGGCGTTATGTGGTTCGACATCGATGACCTGGGCTGGCCGGGTCTCGACTCCGTCATTCTACACGAAATGGGCCATGTGCTCGGGTACGGCGTGTTGTGGTCGTTCCTGGGTCTCCTGGCCGATCCGTCCGACCCCAACCAGGGCGGAACACCGGGTGCGGATGCGCACTTCACGGGTCCCGAAGCGCTCGTGGCATTCGATGACGTAGGTGGAATCCCGTATACCGGAGCGAAGGTCCCGGTTGAGAACGACGACGCGATCTTCGACACGGGCAGCCTCGACAGTCACTGGCGCGAGTCGGTGTTCGGCGCGGAGCTCATGAGCCCGGCGATCGACCTGGGGTTCAACCCGCTGAGCGTAGTGACGGTCGAGTCGCTCGAGGATCTCGGTTACGTGGTGGACCCGTCGGGAGCCGATCCGTACTCTCTCGCAGCCCCGCTCCGGGCATTGTCGGACGAGCCTGGCGTAACGCTGGTTGACGACGTGCTCCGGGTTCCCCTGCTGTTCACCGACGGCAAGGGCGGCTTGCGGCCTACACATAGGCCCGCGGAGGAGATGCCGAAGGGAGGCACCCGATGAGCCGGCTGGCGACGCTGGGCCTCGGTCTGTCCGCGGTTTGCCTGTCAGTGGCCGGTTGCCGCGCGCACGGGGCGTCCGCCGATTCGCAGTGCCTGGAGGTAGACGCGAAATTGCCGGCCGACGCGACAGCGGACGGACTCGAGGGCGAGTACCGGCTAACGTTGGTGGCGGCGCGGTCACCCGATGCCAGGACATCCGTGACCGGATCCATGGTCCTAAGGGCGAACGACCCGGCTCACCTCGTGCGGGCGACTGCGGACGGCACGACGATCCCCGGCGTGCGATACACACACTATGGCTGGACCGACCTCGATCTTGACGACGTGGGTGCCCTGGAAATCGGCAGCCTGGGCTCCACGGACCCGGATGAGCCCGGTGTCCTGGTGATCGAGAACCGACAGACTCGTGACGGCAGCCCCTACGTGTCGATTACCCTGCGATTCGGGTCGCTGGCCAACCGGCTGTCGGCGTCGCGCTTTGACGAAGGATTCACCGCGCTCTACGCGGGTCAGATCACCTCCGGTGGCTTCGCCGGAACCTGGGCCAGCGGCGAGGGACGGGGCCGGGTGGCGGAGGGGTACTTCTGCGCAACGCGCACGGGAAGCTGAAGACCCACCACCGCACCCCTGCTCCGGCAGCCCCAGCGGGAGAACCCTAGCTTCCGCCGCCCTCCATACGCTGCAGCAGCTCCTGCAGGCGCTCGATCGTCCGCCGGAGCTCGTCGCGGATGGAGTCCGCCAGCGCCGGCGAGACCTCAGCGGGCCCTCCGGGCACGGGCGCGACTTCGCGGGGCGCCCGCGCGGCCTCTTCCCCGGCGGCGGCCTCCGTGTCGGCGGCGCGCGGCTGGGGCACCGCCTCGTCCGTCACCGGCGCCACGGCCGGCAGCTGGCCGATCAGGGCGTCCACGGACGCGTCCAGCGTGCGGTGCATCGTCACCTGACCCACGTCGGCCAGGATGATGCGCCGCAGCTCCGGGAACTCCAGCGTCTCCGGCTTCAGGAACACCGGCTCCGCGTACAGGATGGCGTCCCCCATCGGGATCACCAGGAGGATCCCCCGCGCCACCTCCGAGCCCACCTGTCCCCACAGGGTGAACTGCTCGGAGATCACCGCGTCGTTGTCGATCCGCGCCTCGATCTGGTTCGGGCCGTCCACGTGCCGGCCCGTCGGGAAGTTGAACAGGAGGCGCTCACCGTAGTGCTCCCCGTCGTTCCGGGCCGCCATCCACCCCACCAGGTTGTGCCGGTTGTCCGGCGTGAAGGGCTGGATGAGCAGGAACTCCTCCCCCACCTCGCCTGGCAGGCGGGCCACGATGTAGTAGGGGCGCAGGGGCTGGGAGCGCCCGAAGGAGCTCTGGATGGGGATGTCCCACTGGTCTTCCTTGTTGTAGAAGACCACCGGGTCGCGCATGTGGTACTGGAGCAGCATCTGCGTCTGCACCGTGAACAGGTCGAGCGGCACGCGCACGTGCTCGCGCAAATGCTCGGGCATCTCCGCCTGCGGCTTGAACAGCCCGGGGAAGATCGCCGACCAGGTGCGGATCAGCGGATCGTCGGGCTCGTAGACGTAGAAGTCCACGGTCCCGTCGTACGCGTCCACCACGGCTTTGACGCTGTTCCGGATGTAGTTGAAGCTGGCGTTCCAGCGGGTGGCGTACGGGTAGCGGTGCGTCACCGTGTAGGCGTCCTGGATCCAGTGCACCCTCCCGTCCGCCACCACGGCGTACGCCTCGCGGTCCTTGAGCAGGAAGGGTGCGATCGTGCCCACCCGCTCGCCGACCGTGCGCAGGTACTGGATCCGGCTTTCCGGCCCGACCTCGCCCGTGATCAGGATGTTGAGGTCGCCGAACCGCCACGCGTAGAGCACCCGGCGGAAGAACGAGCCGAGCACCACGCCCCCCGTTCCCTCGTAGCTCGTGTACTCGGGGCCCTCGGGACCGGGGTAGTTGAACTCCTGCATGCCGCTGTGAGCGATCACGTAGTCCAGGCTCCGGAGCCCGTAGTAGATCTCCGGGCGCTCGAGCGGGATCCGCCCCGCCGGCGGGACGTCCCGAATGAAGAAGGTCGGCCGTCCGCCGGCCTCGACCTCCGTCACCGGGCTCATGGCCACGCCGTAGCCGTGCGTGAACTGGAGCCGCCGATTGACCCACCGCTGCGCCTCGGCCGGCAGCTTGTCCGCCGACAGCTCGCGCGTGGCCAGCATCACCTGCCTCAGGTCGCCGTCCACCATGTAGCGGTCCGTGTGCACCTTGAGGAAGTCGTAGTACAGGCGGAAGAACTGGATCTGGTTGTAGCTCTGGAGCAGCGGGCCCTCGTCCCACAGGCGGACGTTGCGGAGCGTCCCCTCGTTCTCGGCGATCATCTCCGGTTCGATCTCGCCGCGCGCCGGATGGTCGCGCGACTGCATGCCCTCGAGGGCGAAGGCCTTGCGGGTGTACTCGATGTTCGAGGCCAGGTACTCGCGCTCCAGCGCCAGCTCGCTCGGCTCGACCCGCAGGCGCTGCATGAGCGCCGGGGCGGCGGACCCGATCAGCACCAGGAGCACCACCCAAGCGCCCACGGGCCATACGATCCACTTGAAACCGCGGAAGCGGATCGCCGAAAAGGCCAGAAAGCCCGCCACCACCGCGGCGACGACGGCCAGGATCGTGCGACCCGGGAGGTTGATGTGATCGTCCGTCCACCCGACCCCGAACACCGTCCCCGTCGGCGAGAACAGCAGCTCGTAGCGGCCCAGCCAGTGCCCGACCGCGATCAGCAGGAACAGGGCCGCGCCCATGCCGGCCAGCCACGGCCGCGCCGCCACGGGTAACTGGGCCGTCTCGCCGCGCAGGCGGCCCGTCACGTTGTGGAAGGCGAGCACCATCGCCCCCAGCGCGACGATCACCGCCACGAGCCAGCCGTGCAGGAAGCGAAGGGCCGGCAGTGTGAAGATGTAGAACGAGAAGTCCCGCCCGAAGATCGGGTCCGACTCGCCGAACGAGGCGGCGTTGAGCGCGAGCAGCACCGTCTCCCAGTTCGACGCCGCGTACGAGCCGAAAAGAAACGCGAGGAACGCGACCCCCACGAACCAGCCGCGCACGAGGAACGTTCGGACGCGCGCGTAGTCGGACACCTCCAGTGGCGCCTCGGGAAGCGGCGCACGGTCGGCCGAGCGGGCGGCCAGGATCAGCCCGGGCAGCGCGGCGGCCAGGAAGACCGCGGCCCCGGCGGTGAACAGGATTCCGCCCGTCACCACGATCTTGATGAGGACGGGCTCGTACCCGAGCTCCCGGAACCACAGCCAGTCGGTATAGAAGATCGCGAGCCGGCTGAGCACGTTCCACAGGATGATCAGCCCGACGATCACGAGTCCCCAGCGGAACAGCTTCCGCATGGAGTCCCAGTCGATGGCCCGGAAGTCGATGCCCTGCTGCCCGGCGCGGCGTCTCTGGAAATCGGATAGGTCGTTCATGGCGGTGTTGCCCCTCGAAGAATCACTGCGATCGCGTCCGGTCTGAACTTAAGGCATCGGGGCCGGCGGGGCTGCGCCTGGCCGGTGGCGAGGTCTAGACGCTGCGCCGCCCCGTGAGGCGCGCATCCAGCCTCAACTCCTCCGGCTCCCCGATCTCGACCCGGCTGAAATCCGGATGGCTCGGGTTCAGGAGGTAATTCGGCTCCGCGGGAACAATCGCGCTCGGCACACTGAGCACGGAGGAGGGGGCCTCCACCAGCCAGCGGTCGCCTGCGGCCCGCGATGGCGGCCCCGGTGGGGTCGCGTCCCAGCCGTCCGGGAGGTCCGCAAGCTCGAGAACGCTCACCAGGGAGGAGGGGAAGCGGACCCCGATCAGCACCCATGCCGGTAGAGTCGCCGTCGAGCCCAGTCCCGCGAGGACCTCGAGGACCGCGAGGGCGCGGGAGCCCGAGACGTAGACCACAGGCCGGCCGGGCGCGTTCCAGCGACCGCCGAACCGGCGCGCCCCTTCGCCGTCGAAAGCGGTCGCGGCCCAGCGGCGCTTCACGATGCGCCACGCCTCGATCACGGTGAGCGCCCTCCCAGGGAACTCAGAGGGGGATTCCGTGCTCGACGCGACCGACCAGGTACTCGACCTCGCGGGCGCCGATCTCCGTTTTGGCCAGCCGGACCGGGGCTTCCCCGCCGAGGGCCGGCTGGGGCGAGAGGAGCCAGCGCCGCGCCGCCTCGAGGTCCCCCTCGAACAACTGGAGCGCGAGGCCAACGACCCGTGCCATGCGCAGCAGACGATCCGACTCGTCCGGGCGGAGCCGTCCCGCCTCCTTGCGGCGCGCAACGGT
>JBDGXI010000208.1:0-3227 GCA_039584685.1 Gemmatimonadota bacterium
GCCCCACTCTCGCGTGAATCTGAGAGCCGTCTTCCCGCTGCCCACGGCGACCGCCGGAATCGAAAGGCGGCCTGTGTTCAGCGTGATCAGCGCCAGTTTGAGTCCGCGGCCCTCCTCCCAGAGCAGGTTCTCGACCGGTACCCGCACGTTCGTGAACCGGATGTTCGCGTTCTCGATCCCTCCGATGCCCATGAAGTGGTTGCGCCCGGTGATCTCTACTCCCTCCCACCCGGTCTCGACGATGAAGGCCGAGATCTTCCTGGAGTCCGGATGACGAGCCATGACGACGAGAAGCTCCGCGATCGTCCCGTTGGTGGTCCACAGCTTATCGCCGTTGAGGACGTAGTGAGAGCCGTCCTCGCTCAGCGAGGCCGTCGTGGCGAGTCGCGCCGGGTCCGACCCCACGTCTTCTTCGGTGAGGGCGAACGCGGACACGGCCCCGGCCGCGAGTCGTGGGAGGTAGCGCTGCTTCTGTTCCTCGGACCCGAACATCTTCAGCGGTTGCGGGACACCGATGGACTGGTGTGCAGAGAGAAGCGCCACCAGACTGCCGTCGACGCTGCCCACCGTTGCCATCACCTGGTTGTATTCGGTCTGCCCGAACCCGAGCCCGCCGTATTCCTCGGGGATCTTGAGGCCGAAAGCCCCCATGCGTCGGAGCTCGTCCATCACTCTCGCGGGGATCTGGCGGTTCCGATCGATTTCCTCCGAGTCCACGGTGCGCAGAAACGCTCGGAGCTCGACGAGGAACGTCCGGCAGCGCTCACCGATGAAGTCATCCGGATCCGGGTAGGGGTCGATGAGATCGAGCCGAAAGTCGCCCAGGAACATGTCGCGAACGAACGTGGCGTCGTCCCATTCCTTCTGGCGAGCGGCTTCGGCGACGCGGCGCGCCTCCTGTTCGCTGACCTGCGCGCGGTCCTGCGATACCTGCTTCGAACCGGACATGGCTATGCATCCATTTTGACGCCGACTGGAACCGAGCGCGCCGAAGAACGTTTCGAGCGCAGAAGCATCAAGAAGCCCGGGCCGTGGCCGAGGGGGGAGCACCCGACCCGCAGGTAGAAGTATATCACGAGTGGTCACGGTTGCACTTCCCCGCCCAACGGGGTGGTGGACTTCCGGTGCACGTGCGTGGCGGGAGCCGGTTGTATGTCGGCGCACCCTTCGGATAGGTTGCCCCGCGGGAGCCTCGCCCCCCGGGGGACCCGCGTCGAATCGAGAGGAGTGCGCCGCAGGAATGACCGAATGCAGGTTCTCGCCGGGGCCGGATGCGGCCCATACGGCCATCATCGAGGCCCTCGCAAGAGTCAGAGGCAGAACTGTCGACCTGGTGGCTCCCATCTTTGACGACGGGCTCACACGGCAGCATTCTCCCTTGGTGAGTCCGATCGTCTGGAATCTTGGCCACATCGCCGCCCGAGGAGAGAGCCGATGACGGGCCCCGCCGCCGGATCGAGGATCGTCCTCCGCAACATGTTGCGCGACAAGGCGGGCTCCTACGATCTCCCGGCCGACGCGAGGGCAGGCCTGACATCGTCGCCCAGGACATTGCCATCCAAGTACTTCTATGACGCCCGCGGCTCGCACCTGTTCGAGACCATCACCAGGCTGCCCGAGTACTATCTCACGCGGGCCGAGACCGAGATACTCGAGCGGGAGTCGGGGAACATCGTCGAAGCCATCCGGCCCCGCGTCCTGGTGGAGTTTGGATCCGGGGCAGCCCGAAAGACCCGGATCCTTCTGGATGCCATGCTGGGACTCGGACTGCTCGAGGGCTACGGGCCGGTGGATGTCAGCGCCGAGGCTTCACGGCACGCCGCCGACACCCTGATTCGTGACTATCCGGATCTCATGGTGCAGGGCGTGATCGGGGACTTCGAGCATCCGCGAGATCTCCCGTTCGCCGGTCGGCCGCGGCTGCTCGCCTTCCTCGGGTCGACGATCGGAAACCTGGAGACCGTGCAGGCCACAGCATTCCTCCGCTCCATCCAGGCCGAGATGACTGGCGCGGACGGCTTCCTCGTCGGCTTCGACCTGGTCAAGGACCTCGACGCGCTGGTGCGCGCCTACGACGACGAGGCGGGTGTGACGGCCACGTTCAACCTCAACATGCTGCGAGTGCTGAACCGGGAACTCGGGGCCGACTTCGACCTCGACGCGTTTCGGCACCGGGCAGTCTGGAGCGCCGCCGAGTCGCGGATCGAGATGCACCTGGAATCGCTCCACGAGCAGCGGATCCTGATTCCGTCGATCGATCTGGAAGTCGAGCTGCAGGCCGGTGAGACGATACGCACGGAGCTCAGCCACAAGTACACCCGAGAGTCCGCCACTGCCCTGCTCGAGACCTCCGGGTACCGAGTGGAGTCCTGGTTCACCGACGGATCCGACCGCTTCGCGCTGGCTCTGGCTCGCCAGACCGGCTGAAGGGATCGGGCCCGTGTCTCTCTTGTCGGCCCCGCGCATGTGGCGTGACGTGGCAGCCCTGTTCCCGGACGTTAGGCCCAGGGCGCCCCGGTCAGAATCGGGGCATGATGGTGAGGCGAAACAGCCGACTGGCACCAGGATTGCGCTCCTGGATGTCCACGTACTCGCTTTGCAGGACGTTGGCCACCTTACCCATCACCAACCAGTTCCCGAACCGGTACGACAGGCGCAGATCCATCACGGAGATCGGTCCCCTCGGGTCGAGCGGGTACGCCAGGACTTCCTCTACCTCGCTGCGGTACAGGTAGTCGACCGCAATGAGCTCGCGGAACGCCGAAACCGTGAGCGTCACGTTGTGCGGAGAGCGATAGGGAAGGGCCTCACCCGTGCGCTCATCACGGGAATTGAGGTAGAGGTAGTTGACCTTGAATCCGAGCTGGTCCCCGAGCAGGCCGACCTGTGCCCCGGTGTCAAGCCCGAAGACCCGGGCCTTCGACACATTCTGGAATTGGAACGTGAAGAACTGGCCAGCCACGGGTGAGGGCTCGATGAGATCCCGGAAATCGCTGTAGAAGACGGCACCGTCCAGGCGGAGCCAGCCCCCGATCTGCGCCGTGGTGCCGATCTCGCCCGACCACGCTCGTTCACCGGTCAGCGCCAGGTTCGGAATGACGTCGAAGCCGAACTGAGTGGTTTCGGTATACTGCTCCGCCGCGCTGGGCGCCCGATATCCGCGGCTGACCGATGCCCTCAGACTCACTGACTCCGACGGCAGGTAGACCGCCCCGATGCGAGGGCTC
>JBDGXI010000006.1:0-52932 GCA_039584685.1 Gemmatimonadota bacterium
TTCTTCCGGTCGATAGAAAGGAAGAAACCGGTGCCGCGAACCAAAGCCCGCGGCACCCGTTTCATCCGGTCAGAAGTAAATGATGGCTCCGTATACCCCGAGGCCAACGCCCCCAGCCGCAATGATGGTGCCTGCGGTTCCGCCAATCAGGAGCCCTCCGACGAATGCGGCAGCTCCCCCGATCATGAATCCCAGCCCGGTACCCGAGCCCTTTTCGGCAGGAGCCAGGGGAGTGTTCTCTCCGTCCTCTCTCAGATCGTCAGCTGTCGGCAGGTCGACGGCCGGCGGCGCAAGAAGTGCCGCGTGGTACGTTGACGATGCGAGCACCGCGATCACGGACCCCGAGTCCGAAACCGACTGCTCTTCCCCGACCAGCTCGCTGGCCGGCCGGGGGGCAGGTTCTTGAACATCCAGCGATGATTCCTGTGCAGCTGCGGCCAGGGGAGTCATCGCGAGCGCAAGCGTCAGGGCCAGGAATCGCAGGCTGAACTTCGCGAGCATGATCGGCTCCGTGTCGGAAGTTGAGTGGGATGATGATATGACACAACCAGGCAGCCTACTCGTCGCGCAAGGAGTATTCCGAGAGCCGGGCACTCGCGCGTGATCCGTCAACTGATTATACAACAATCAGTTATGCAGACGAAGGCGGGAGATGTTGCGCTGGCGCAACCGACAGGGTGGCCACCGATCAGGTCGAACGGTGGGACATTGTGGCGAACAAGGAGCAGAGAGTCTGTCAACTGACGGGCTTTCTGCCACTCGCCGGAGGCGAGACTCTCCATCAGCTTCCCGGTAGCGGGAACAGGAACTGGACCTGGACCCTCAGCTGCCAGTCGGGGCCGAAGTCAGGCTTCTCGACGAAGTAGTAAGCCTGGCTCTGGATGTTCACGGGAAGCTTCCCCAGGAAGAAGAGTTTGCCGCCACCGGCCCCTACCGGGACGCGCCATTGCTGGCCCTCAGGCGCCGTCCAGTCCACAGTAATGATCGGTGCGCTGTTGGCGTACCAGCCGTTGCCGAGCTGGTAGACGATGAAATACTGGAGGAGACCCTTGTTGACCTCGTCGGCCTCCGAGTCGCCGGCGAACGACCAGACGTTGTTGGCGAGCAGCCCAACGGTCCAGTCACCCGGTTGAGCCAGGACGACGCCCGATACTCCGGCACTCCACTTCTCGGAGCCGCGCTCCGAACCCCCTGAAGGGAAGACCACCACCGGACCGAGACCCCACATCGTGGACCCCTCGGACGGTACGTAAAAAGCCGTGAACGTGATGTCGGAGAGTCCCGACGAGAAGCTCCCGCTCTCGGAACTGAAGTCCGGCAGCCACACGAACGGGAAGATGGTGCGCGTGACGATCTTCCCCCCGGCAAGTGGGACGACCGGCTGAACGTTCAACACGTTCACGGAACGGTCGTTGGGACCGAGTCCGAAGTCGGTGTTATTCTGCATCGGGAGGCTGACGAGGTTCGCGATCGGGTTGGCCGCTTCCTGTGCGAGCGCCTCCTGGTCCGCTCCGGATTCCTGGGCCACGAGCGCTGTGCTGCTGGCAAACAGCAAGGTGATTGCCGCCGCGGCCATGCCTCTGGTAGTCATTCGCAATACCCTTTTCTGTTACGTACGACGCCAAGGCCTTCGGCTGCGGGCACTCAACCGCCCTTGCTGTCGTACCAGCTCGGGCCAACCCCCATGTCGACCTTCAGGGGGACGTCCAACTGAATGGCCCCCTCCATTTCCTCGCGCACGATCGCACGGGTCTCCTCCACTGCCGCTTCGGGCACCTCGAGCAGCAGCTCGTCGTGCACCTGCAGCAGTATGCGGGCGCCGGTGTCGCCCGTCGCCAGCCGATCGTGCAGCCGGATCATGGCGATCTTGAGAAGGTCGGCCGCCGTTCCCTGGATGGGCGAGTTGGTGGCCAACCGCTCGCCGAACCCGCGCACGCCTGGATTGCGTGAGCGCATCTCCGGGATGTAGCGACGGCGTCCGAGCAGGGTCTCGACGTAACCGAGCTCCTTCGCCGCTTCCTTCATCTCGTCCAGGTAGCGGCGTACCCCGTGAAAGCGCTCGAAGTAGTTGGCGATGAATTCGTCGGCCTGGGTACGGCTGATCCCGAGCTGTCCGGCCAGCGCGACCGGTCCCTGCCCGTAGATGGTGGCGAAGTTGATGGTCTTGGCCTGGTCCCGCATGCCGCCGCTGACCGCATCCGGATCGACCCCGAAGATGCGGGCTGCGGTCTCGCGGTGGATGTCTCGATCCGCCCGGAAGGCCTCGACGAACGCCGGGTCCTTGGACAGGTGCGCCAGCACCCGGAGCTCGATCTGCGAGTAATCGGCGGACAGGAACAGGTAACCCTCGTCCGGCACGAACCCCTTTCGGATCTCGCGACCCAGCGTCGTACGTACCGGGATGTTCTGAAGGTTGGGGTCCGAGGAGGAGAGCCGGCCGGTGGCCGCCACGGTCTGGTTGAACGTCGTGTGGATACGGCCGCTCTCCGGGTGGACCAGGAGGGGCAGCTTCGACACGTATGTACCGTCCAGCTTGTCGAGCTCGCGGTACTCGAGGATGAGACGCGGGATCTCGTGCCCCTGGGCCGCCAGCTCGCTCAGCACCCCTTCGTCCGTGGAGGGTCCGGTCTTCGTCTTGCGGAGCACCGGGAGCTCGAGGTGCTCGAACAGGAGCTCCCGCATCTGGGGCACCGAGCGCAGGTTCACCTCGCCGCCGGCCAGTTTGTAGATCTCCTCCTCTATCAGGGCGATCTCGCGACTGAACCGTTCCCGCAGAGCGTCGAACACATCGAGGTCTATGCGGACGCCGGTTTTCTCCATGTCCGCCAGCACCGGTACCAGCGGCATCTCGATGTCTTCCAGCAGATCGAGCATCGAATGCGCTTCGAGGTCGTCCTTCAGCCGGCCGTACAGCCGCAGGGTGTAGTCGGCGTCTTCACCCGAATAGGCGGCCGCGGCCGCGAGGGAGACCTCGGGGAACGGGATCTCGCGGCGCCCCGAACCGGCCACCTCGGCGTACGAGGTGAGCTTCGTCTGGAACCTGTCGAGAGCCAGGATGTCGAGTCCGTGCTGCCGCTTACCCGGATCGAGCACGTACGAGGCGAGAGATGTGTCGAAGTAGACGCCCCCGAGCGGCGCGCCGGCTCTCTCGAGCACGTGCATGTCGTACTTGATGTTGTGTCCGACTTTGCGAACGGCGTCGTCGGCCAGCAGCTCCCTCAGCGGGGCCATGGCCCGCGAAGTGATCGGGGGCAGGTTTGGCACCGGCTCCACCGCGTCGAGCATGAGGACGGGGTTGCCGTCGGAGTCGGTGGCGACCGCCGAAGGCACGTGACCGAACGCCAGGTAGTACGCCGCTCCCTCGGTGGACGACAGCGACACGCCCACCAGCTCGGCACGCATCGGGTCCGTGCTGGTAGTCTCGGTGTCCACCGCGATCGTACCGGCGTTCCTCATTTCGTCCACGACGGCAGGGATACGGTCGACTTCGGTGATCAGCTCGTAGCCGGGACCGGCAGATCTCCGTTCGACCTCCTCGGAAGCGGCCGCAGTTGCTCCGCCAGCCACCGGGGGCGCGGTGCTCACCGGCGGAGGGCGCTCATCCGGGGCCCAGTCCCGGGCAAGGCCGTGGAACTCGAGATCGAGGAAGATCTTCCGCAGACGCTCGCGGTCCGGCTCGCTTCGGGCCAGGTCTTCCAGGTTCAGCTCGATCGGCGCATCCATGCGGATCGTAACCAGCTCCTTCGACAGGCGCGCCGCGTCCGGGTATTCGAGCAGGGCGTTCCGGACGCGCTTGCCCTCGATCTCGTCCGCGTGGGCCAGGATCTGCTCGAGGTCTCCAAAGCGTTCGATCAGGCCGGGCGCCGTCTTCTTTCCGATCCCGCGCACACCTGGAACGTTGTCGGACGAGTCGCCGATCAGGGCCAGGTAGTCGGTGACGTGTTCCGGCGACACGCCGAGGCGCTCGGACGCGTTGCCGGGCGTGACTCGCTCCTCGTCCACCCCTGCCGGCCCACCCCGGCCCGGGTTGAGGAGGTGCGTCATGTCGTCGATGAGCTGATAGAAGTCCTTGTCGCCCGAGACGATCACGGTGCGGACACCCTGCGCCGCCGCCTGTCGGGCCAGGGTCCCGATCACGTCGTCCGCTTCCCAGCCCTCGATCTCGATCAACGGAACGCGAAAGCCCTCGACGATGTCGCGCACGCGGGGCAGGGAGGCGGCCATCTCCTCCGGCATCTTCTCGCGCGTCGCCTTGTATTCCGGAAACACTTCGGTGCGGTAGCTGTCGCCCGCGTCGAGGACCACGCCCACGTAGTCGGGATCATGGGCCTCCATGAGCCGGATGAGGAACCGCGCGATGCCGAACGGGGCCGAGGTGTTCTCGCCACTCGACGTGGTGAGCGGGCGGCTGATCATGGCGAAGAACGCCCTATAGATGAGGGCGTGTCCGTCGAGAAGATAGAGAGTGGGGACCCGGTCTGTTTCGCTCACTTGAGTGGCTCGGTCGCGTTGCGGGGCTCCTGGATACGCCGGCGCCCCGAACCGAATCGGCCGGGGCGCCGCAGACTGCCTCTACGAAGGTGGGGAGCTATACCCGTGTGACGTTGGCCGCACGCGGCCCCTTGTCGCCGTCGGTGAGCTCGAACTCCACCTCTTGGCCTTCGGCCAGAGTCTTGTAGCCCTCGATGTTGATGGAACTGTAGTGCACGAAGACTTCTTTGCCGTCCTCGAGCTCAATGAAACCGTACCCTTTGGCATCGTGGAACCACTTGACCTTGCCTCTGGACATTCGGTGTCCTCCTGGTGAGAAGAAACGTCTGCACGACAGGGGTGCCGGGGCGGCACCCCATACGGTTGATCCTACTCCGGCGTCAAGGCCGAGTCAACCAGATACGGCGCCCAGATCGTAGAGCTTGGAGTAGATGTAGCGATAGGACAGGATCGCCTTTACGTAGCGCCTGGTTTCGCTGAACGGAATGCGGTCGATCATCAGGCTCGTGCTGGCCGAGAATTCCGGGAAACGGCGCCAGGAAGTGTACCGGTGCGGCCCCGCGTTGTAGGAAATCAGCGCCGGGACCACGGCGCCCCCGCGCCGCTCGAGAAGCTCCCGCAGGTATCGGCTGCCGAGGACGAGATTGACTTCGGGTACCACGAGCTGCTCGGTTCGATACTCCGCGATTCGAACCCGGCGGGCCACCTCGGCACCGGTGGCCGGCATCAGTTGCATCAGCCCGGTGGCGCCAGCACCCGAGACCACGTCCCGGTCGAACTGCGACTCGCGGCGTACCAGGGCGGCTACCAGCGTAGGATCGAGCCTCTCCACGCTCGCGCGCTCTACGAGCACGGGCTCGTAGATCACGGGATACACGGCTCGCAGGAGGTCTTCACTCCAGATGCCGGACCGCGCCCGGTACACGCCCCAGGCGATGGACGTGCCCTGCCAGGTGAAGCCGGCTTCGTTGAGTCCGACGGCGAGGGCCAGCCGGTCGTCGCGCGTCTCCCGCGGGCCGGACCGGGCGGACAGTTCCCTGAGAGCCCTGCCTTTCCAGCCCAGCTCGCGCAGGCTGGTCATCCGGCGGATCAGGGCCGCGTGGTCGGGGCGTAGCTGAACGGGAGGTGTTGCCCGCATCTCGAGGTAGTCCCACGGCTCCGCGTTCAGGGCGCGCGCCGATTCGATCCCGTAGTAGCCGATAGGATCCTCGCCGATCGCCTGCCTGTACAGCACCCTGGCTCCGGCGCTGTCCCCGGCGGTCTCCCGGGCCGTGGCGGCCCAGAATATGGATGCCCCATACCAGTTGCCTCCAGGAAAGCGGCGCCGGTAGGCATCGAAGTGTTCGATGGCCTGTTCCGGTTTCTCCTCCACCAGGTCGATCATCCCGAGGCGAATCAGGGCGGTCCCCGCGTGGGATGACCGGGGAAACCTGGCTACCGTCTCCTCGTAGCCGGCGCGCGCAGTCGCCAGGCGGCCGCGGTCGTGCTGAATGTCGGCGAGAAGAAAGGCCGCGTAGGCTCCATCGGGGGCGAGCGGGTCCGAGGCCACCAGGCTCCACAGCACCCTCGCGTCATCCCGCAGCCCCCTTCGGTACAGCGCGCGACCGGCCAGGAACCGCATGCGCTGTCCGGTCTTCTGGTCCACGGACTGCGCTTCGGAGTCGGCCATCACGTCGAGCCACGGCTCCAGCACCCGGCCGACCGCCGCATACTGTCCGGCAATGAACAGGGCTTCGGCCAGGGCCAGCGTCAACTCCACTCGTTGCTGCTCGTCCTCGCCCTCGGACCCGTCTGTTTCCGCCAATTCCAGTGCGACCCTCAGAAGCTCGGCGGCACGTTCCGGACGGCCCTGGCGCGCCTCGACATCGGCAACGCGTCGCAGGGTCTGCGGCGTCGAATCCTGTGTGAGCAAGTAGGCTCCCGCCTCGGGACCCACGCCCCGGTACCTGAGCGCGGACTCTGCCTCGCCGCGGGCCAGCGCCGTGTCTCCTCGAGCTGCGAGATACGGAACGATCCACTCGCCGGCCAGCTGTGCCCTGGCCCGCCTGCCGAGGGAGTCGACCATGGTCAGGGCGCGTGCCGAGTCGCCCGCGACGAAGAACGCTCGAGCCAGCTCGGTGAAGGTGGAGTCCCGCCATACCGACGCATCGTCTGCGAGGCCGGCGGCCGCCGTCAGCGCGCTGTCGGGAATGCCGGCTTCCGCCCACGCCTGGACGGACGACAGGCGCAGCCAGCCGGCCAGCTCACGGTCGCCCTCGGCCGCCGCGAGGTACTGGCGGGCCGCATCGGCCGGGCGGGCCGCGCGTTGCAGCGCCCGGGCATACAGCACCCGGTCCGGGGTCGAGAGGCGCTCCACTCCGGCCCTCTCGAACCCGGCGATCGCCCCATCCAGATCGCCCAGCGCCAGCAGCGAGCGAGATAGAAGCAGGCGGCCCTCACGTTCGTCCAGAACATCGAGCCAGTTCCGGTCGGCGAGCAGGCGACGCACCGCATTCCATGAACGCGCTTCGGCGTGCGCGCGGGCGGCCAGGAGGATGAACTCGGGACTGGCGGAGTCAGCCTGAATGGACAGTCGCCGGGCCGTCTCCCGCGCCGTGCTGAGGGCAAACCCTCGAGCGAGCCGGCCCTCCAGGGCGATGATCGTCGGATCGGCCGAAGCGGATCGCTCAGGGACTTCCTGACCGAGGGCGGGTGCCACGCTGGCGACCGGCCCCGCCAGGATCGCGAGTGCGACCCACAAAGGCAGCCGCGCTCGGTCTTCCACCGTACCCGATCTAGTCATCCCGGTCTTCTTCCATGTCGCGCGTGTCCACCCACTCGCCGGACCGTTCCATCTCCGCCAGTCGGCGGCTCGCGTCCCGCAGGACCAGGTGGGACCGCTGGTCGATCCGGAATATTCCGAAATCGTTCACGTCCACGTAGCGAAGAACGACCTCGAAGGGAAGGGACTCGTCATATCGCCACTCGATCTGATAGGACTGCCCCGTGTCTCCGCCGCCGAGCACGATCTCGCTGTCGGCCTGGCCCAGTTGGACGTACGTGCGGCCCCGATCCGTCCTCCACCCGGGTACTCCGGGCTCGCCATACCGGTCCTCCGCCCGCGACATGCGCTCGAAGTACCTGCCCAGAAACTCGTTCCTGGGGGTCGCCGGATCAGGATCCGTGTTGTCCCAGAACGCGGTCCACAGGCGGGCGCGGTCCGGCACGTCCGCGTCCACCCAGCGATCGAGACTGTCGGAGTGTATCGCGTAGGCCAGGTGCTCGACCACATCGTCCCAGTCTCCGAAGGCCCACACGTCGTCCAGCGCCAGGAGCAGGGGGCTGTGCGTCTCCAGTCCGTCCTCGGTCGCTACCGTGAGCTCCGCGAGTCCGGGCGGGATCCGCGACAAGGGCAGCGTCGTCAGGACGGTGCGTGGAGCTTCTTCGGGGCCGGCCGCCGCCTCGGGCACCAGTACCTGCTCCCACAGCAGTATCCCCTCATCCGTCACCTTCAAGGTCAGCGTGTCCGAGACCTCGTCGTACACTTCGACCAGCAGGAAAGGCGGCTCGCGGCTTGCTGCCGCGGTCGAGCGCGGCGAGATGATCGCCGGCGGATGCTGCCGGTATGCTTGCCGGGCCACTGCACGCAGGGCCACGATCGGATCGGTGATCCGACCTCCGGGCTCTCCGAACGGCGGCACTTCCACCTGGAACGCGCGGGACGCCTGGTCGCGGCTCGCGAGCTCGCGCACCGTCAGGGTGATCTCGTAGGACCCGGAAGGCAGTGTCATGAAGCGCTGGAAGAAGATCCGTTCGTCGTCGCTGGCCGTCTCGGCGAAGTCTTCGAGGCGGACGATCTCCCGCCGGTTCATCCGCCGTACCGTGTCGGCCCCGGACGCGGCCGTGGCCAGCACCTGGTAGCTCGCCGCGAACAGGGCGCGCTCGCGGGCGAACCGAAGAGCCTGCGGGGACATCGAAGCCAGCACCGCGACGTAAGCCGAATCGCCTGGCCCCCGAAAAGCCACTACCCGGCCGACCACCGGGAAGTCGGGCGTTCCGGTCAGGAAGCCCATCCGGCTGTAGTCGGCCAGGGCCTGCTCGACGTGGCTGACGCCGCCACCGTCGATGTCCTCCGGAGGCGGGGTGGACGAACAGGCGGCCCCGAGCGCGATCGCCGCTACGAGAGCGACCGCCCGCCGGGTCGACCGATCGTTCATGATTGTTCGCACGTCCGGTTCCCCGTTCTGCTCACAGCAAAGAGCGGGGCGCCGACCGGGCCGGCACCCCGCTCTGGAAGAGGTATCAACGACTGCCGGAGACTACATGCTCCACAGCAACCGCACCACGGTGTAGCGCCCGAAGTTCGGCACGCCCGCGAAGCTCTGGTAGTCGCTGTTGAACACGTTCTGCATGTCGAGCTGCAGCGTGAGGCCGCTGCGGCCCGGGAAGCGGTACCCCACGTTCAGGTCGAGCAGCGCATACGCATCGACCTCACCGACGTACACGCCCGAGGCTACCGGGAAACCGTCGACGAACCGCCCTCGGGCTGCACCGGTCCAGCCGCTCGCCGGGGCGCGATAGCCGGCGGTCAGCGCACCCTTCCACTTCGGCGCGTTGAGCGGCACGGGCTCGCCCTGATCATCGCTGCCCGTCGGGAACAGGTCCTTCTCTACCCAAGAGAGCGACCCCCCAAACTCCCATCTCTCGTTGAGTACGTACGTCAGTGATGCATCGGCCCCGAAGAAGTTGAAGTCGCCGAGGTTCCTGTAGGTAAGGAGGACCGGGGACGCCGTCTGGCCGCCGGCCGTCGTCGGCGCCATGACGCCGAGCGGGAGACCTACGAGGCCTTCCTCGGTCTCCGCCGAGCCCACGTTGCTGGCGATCAGGGATGCCTGATCCAGCGGCACTCCCTGCGAGATCAGGTATCCCGCCAGCTGCTGGCCGGCCAGGAAGATGTTGGGCGTGAACGGCTCCAGCGCCGACACGAAGTTGTCCACGTCACTGTAGTACACGTTCGCACCGAGCAGGAGGTTGCTGCCCAGCAGCAGTCCCTTGTAGCCGATCTCGAACGTCTGCCAGATCGTCGGATCGAGGGCTGGAACATCAGGAACCGACGAGAGATCCGTGGTCGTGTTGACGAAAGTCTGCGTCGTCGGGTTGAGAATGCCTGCCACGATCGGGACCGCACCATCGGGTGGAGCCGCCGTGGCCAGGAACGCGCCGAGCGCGCCCGCCAGGGCCTGGCACTGGGGACCGGTCGGGTCGGCGGCGCACGCTCCCTGCGTGACGGCGCCGAAGGCGGTCTGTGCCTCGGTCCACGTGCTGGCGCTGTTCGTCGCCACGTAGGCACGGGGATCGAAGGTCGGCCCGCCCGCCCCCACTCCCGAGATATTGAACGGTGACATGTGTTGTGGCACGCCGCCGATCCGATCATAACTGAACCCGTTCTCGGTGACCCCCTGCGCGCGCAGGTCATAGAAGAACGGACCGCCGAGCGGGATGGGCTGGGCCGAGATGTCGAGGAACAAATTCAGGGTGTTCGGCGTCGAGAAGGCGCGGTTGTACGTCGCGCGGATGCTGCGTTCGGGGGTCGGCTTGAACACGAGCGCCGCCCGCGGTGAGAACACCGGGTCTTTGAGGCGGGTGTGATCGTCCAGCCGCGCTGCCGCCACCAGGTTCCATTTGCGGGTGAGCTGACCGTCGTACTGCACGTATCCGCCCACCTCGGTGACGTCGTCGTCGTCTTCGTGACGCCCGTTGATGGTGCCCTCCGATTGCGGCTTCGTGTACAGATAGTCGAGCCCGTAGGTGAGCGCGTTCTGCGGGTTGAAGTTGAAACCGTGCTGAAGCTGGGCCACGACCTGGTACGACTTGTCGATCAGCGGGCGGCCTGAGCGCAGAAGGTAAGTATCGTCGTTGTCGTTCTTGTTCCAGAACACCTGCCCGAACAGGCGCTTCCAGTTGAATCGGCCCTGGGCGTACCACGTGCCCCAGTTCTGCACCTGCCCGCCGCCGATCCCCGTCAGATCAACGCTGTTGACAGCGTCCACGTGACCGGCAGACAGGATGATCGAAGTCTCGGGACTGGGACGGAAGTCGGTCCTGAGGTCCAGGTTCCAACGCTTCAGGTCGGCATCGCGCGCCGTGTTGTTGACGAACGTGCCGTCACTCTGCGGATCCCCGATGCTGGCCTGTCCCTGCGGTGCTCCGGCCACGTTGTCGACTCTCGTCACGAGCGATTGCGTATCGCCCGCGGAGAGATCGCCCGAGAAGTTGACGCAGGCGTTGCTGGCCAGTGAGTAGTCGGCGGCCTGGCATGCGATGGCGATCGACTGCTGGTTCTTCTCCTCCGGATCGATGTAGCCGAAGTCCTGACCGGTGAAGTAGCTCCCCGACAGTTTGATTCCGAACTTGTCGTTGTCGGTCTTCCAGGCCATCCGCCCCTCGAACTGCCACGTGAACTCGTCCGTGCCGGCCTGTGTGAACGTCAGCGGGTTGCCCCCGATTCTCGCCTGCTGGCTGGTCGCTCCCTGCTGCCGCAGGCCGCTCGACAGGGCGAAGTCCATCCCGGGATCGTCGATCGGGGAACGCGTGATGAAGTGGATCACGCCGTTGGCCGCGTTCGGTCCGTACAGGGCCGAGCCCGGCCCGAGAACGACCTCCGCCCGCTCGATATCGGAGCTGGTCGTCGGGTTGGACCACGAGACGTTCACACGAAGCGAAGGCACGCGGGAGATCCGGAAGTCCGTCATGTTGAGGGCGGCGCCCGAGAACACGTTGTTGAAGCCTCGTACCACCGTGTAGCTGCTCTGGAGGCCCGTGGGCACGAAGTCCACGGCGGCCTGCTCCTTCACGTGGTCCACCGGCGTGACGGCCGGCCGATCCATGATCTGCTCACGAGTGACGACCTCGATCGCCGCCGGCGCATCCAGGGCCTTCTCCACCCGTCTCGAAGTAGTCACCGTGATCGGGTTCAGGCTGAAGCTGCGCTCCACCATCGTCACGCTGAGGCTGGTCGTAACACCCGCAGCGATTTCCACCCCTTCTTCTTCGACGATCGTCCATCCGGGAAGCGTGAACGTCACCGAGTACGTGCCCGCCGGAATCGACGTGATTCGGTAGGCACCGCTCGAGGCGCTGAAGCCTCCCGTCACCGCGGTCCCATCGGCCAGGTGAACCGACACCTGGACGGAGGAAAGTCCGGAGCCGGTCTGACCATCCGTGATGGTTCCGGAAAGGGCGCCCTCCTGGGCAGCGGCGGGAAGTGCGGTGAAGAGGAGGAACAGCGAGGGAAGGATCGTCCACCAGAACCTGACAGGGTGTCTGCTCATGACGTCGCCTCGTATCAAGTGAACGTCGGAGGGCCGTGCCTCGTTGGGCCCCGCAGTGTGGCGCGAAAAATCAGGGTGTTGTGTGGAAATAGCAAGTCGGGGCGTCCGAATCTGCGTGCGGGAAGGCCTCCGGAAGCCCTGTCTTTAGGGCTCGCACCCGGATGCCCGGGATGCAAGAAGGCCCGGAGAACGTTCTCCGGGCCTTCCACATTACTCGGGGACGCCTATCGGTGTGCGGCGGTCAGCCGGTACCACGCTCCACGGCGTGCACGGCGTCGATCATCTTCTGCGCGCTCTCCTCCATGTCGATCACGATGCGGTCAACGCGATCCACGAAGTAGTTGTGCGCGACGCTGATCGGAATGGCGATCGTCAGGCCGGAAGCGGTCGTGATGAGGGCGACCTTGATACCGCCCGCGACTAGCGTCGCCTCGACCTCACCGGCGATCTCGATCGCCTGGAAGGCCTGGATCATCCCGATCACAGTACCGAGGAACCCGAGCAGCGGGGCCACGTTCGACAGGGTGGCGAGCCACACGAGTCCGCGCTCCAGCTTGGAGACCTCGATGGCGCCGGCGTTCTCCACCGCCTGCGTGACGCGCTCGGTGCCTTCCCTGTAGCGCTTGAGGCCGGCGGCGAGGATCTCGCCAGCCGGGGCCGTCGACTCCTCGCACAGGGCCAATGCCTGGTCCAGTCGCTGCTGCGCGATCATGCCGTCCACTTCGCTCAGGAGCCTCTTGTTGCCGAGAGACTTCATG
The DNA here is from genome assembly GCA_039584685.1 of Gemmatimonadota bacterium. Classification (GTDB taxonomy): domain Bacteria; phylum Gemmatimonadota; class Gemmatimonadetes; order Palauibacterales; family Palauibacteraceae; genus Benthicola. The sequence continues at coordinate 12,560 of JBDGXI010000006.1, forward strand.
AGGAGGTCGATGAACTTCCAGATGATGATCAGGATTCCGACCACGAGGCAGAAGCCAAGGGGCCACATCATGAATCCGCCGGCCTCCCAGATCTCGTCGAGCTTCAACTCCTGACCCGCGCCGAGCGCCTGCGCATCCTGCAGAAGCATGAGCGCTGAAACAGTCAAGCTTGCCAAGGTGTCCTCCGCCGTAGTCGGTGGTCTGAGTTTCTGCCCCGGCCGAAAGGCCTCCCGGTCGGGGGTTGGGAAGCTACCCGCCCCTTCCGCAGAATGTCAAGAGAAAGACCGGGGTTTCGCGCGAACCTCATCGGCGGCTCTCTCCACTCCCATCGTGCACCCACCAGCGTGCCACGTCGACCCAGTCACCGCGCGAGTCCATGCGGGTGCCGTACACGCGGGAGCGGGCCAGGTCCACCCGGTCCACGTAGTACAGGAACGTGTAGGGCTGGTCCTCGACGATCAACTCGTGGTACCGACCGATCAAGGAGCGGAGTCGGCCCCGGTCCGGCGTGAGAGGAATCGAGTCGAGAACTGAATCCAGCTCCGGGTTGCAGTAGCTCGTGAACTGGAAGGGTTGACCCACCTGGTCGCAAGCCCACAGGTCGACGTCGTTCAGTGGGACGTCCCTCGCCCACCCTATGAGCACGGCATCGAAACGCCGGTCGGCGCCGATGACCAGAGGGATCAGCGCACCCTGCTCGCGGACCACGGGCTCGACTTCGACCCCGATCTGGCCGAGGGAGGCCTGGGTCAGCGTCTGGACCGCCGCCCACTCGCGCCTGGGCGTGGCCAGCAGCTCGAACGAGAAAGGCTCTCCGGCCCGGTCGCGCGTACCGTCTCCGTCCGAATCCCTCCATCCAGCCTCGTCGAGGAGCGCCGCCGCCGCTTCAGGATCGAACGGAAGCGGTTCCCACGTCGAGTCGTATGCCCAATGCCATGGGCCGACGGGCCCGGGAGCGGCGGTGCCATTGCCCCCCAGAACGGCCTCGACCAGCGTTTCGCGATCGATGGCCATGGTGAGCGCACGGCGGACGCGCGGGTCCGCGAATTCCGGGCGGCGCGAGTTCCAGGCTATGAAGGCGTACTCGGGCGCGGAGTACGACGTCGACACTATGGTCGTGTCACCGCCGACCTGATCGAGCATGGCGGGGGAGGCTTCGATCAACAGGTCCACCTCGCCGGTCTGCAGCGCCGCCGTGAGCGCGAAGTCGTCCGGTATCTGGCGATACACCAGACGGTCCAGGTACGGCCTGCCCCCCAGCTCCTCCGGAAAGTCCGGGTTCGCCTCGAACACCCAGCGGTCGCCCGGCACCCTCTCGACGAACCTGAACGGTCCGTTCCCCACCGGCGCCAGGACGCCGAAAGGGTGCGACTCCAGCTGTTCCGGTGGGACGTCACCCAGTATGTGCTCGGGCATGATCGCTGTGCGTGTCCAACCGTACAGGGCGTTTGCGTGCGGTCGAAGGAAGAAGCGCACCGTCACGGGGTCGATGACATCGACCGCGTCCCAGTAGTCGAAGTAGGAGGGGTTGGGAAACGCTACCGCCGGGTCCTTCAGTCGCTCGAACGTGAACGCCACGTCGCGGGAAGTGACCGGAGTGCCGTCATGCCACTCGAGATCGTGCCGCAGGTGGAAGATCACTTCGCTGGTGTCCGAGTCGAATTCCCACGAACGAGCGAAGTAAGGCTGCGGCTCGTACCTGGCGTCGTTCCCGACGAGGGTGACGAACAGCACGTGGATCTGGTGCTGCGCACTCTCGAAGTCCGTGCTCACCAAGGAGTTCATCGACACGGGGTCGCCCCGGCCTGCCACGACCAACGTACCGCCGTAGCGCTGCGCCTCTGGCACCTCGGGCTCGGACCGGGTCGCCGAAACCCATCCCGGGGTCCCCTCGTCTGCCGGCCTCGATTCACCGCAGGCCGAGAGCGCGACCGCGAGGAGGGCACAGGTCGATAGGAACGGGCCGGTTTGCCGTCCACGGAAGAAAGTCATCGAGCCTCCCACGGTGGTCAGCGACGCCATGTCCAGGCGTCGTCTCGATACCTCGCGTGTGCTTTCTCGGCCGCTGCCCGCTCTGCCGGCGAGAGATCGACCGGGGTCACCTCGATCTCGAGCTCCGCACCGAACGATGCCGCCAGGGCTTCGGCAATGGTCGCCACATCGGGCAAAGGATCCAGGAGCTCAGCGAGGCCGGTTGCCGGCACATCGGTGGCGCCAGGCTCGATGCGCAGGTCCTCCACCGTGGCCTGGTCGTTGTGCAGGAGCAGAGACCCGTGCTGGAGGAGCGCTCCCCCATCCCTCCACTGAGCGCTACCAATGAGCTTCCGTCCTTCCGCGACCACTTCACCCGGAAGTGGGTCCCGGAAACAGGCGCGCACCGTGGGCTTCGGGGATGGGACGTCCCGTCCGGGCCCGACCACGCGGACCGGGGCGCCGAGCTGTCGCAGTCCCGCCGCCAGGGCGCGGTTGATCCTCAGGTAGGCCTCCCGCAACCCTCCCCACGAGTCAGCCGGGGCCGTGACGCTGTACGTGATCTCACGGTGATGGAAAACGGACCTGCCTCCGGTCGGACGCCGCACCACGTCGATCCCCTTCCTGGCGGCCAGTGCCCCGTCGTAACGCCCGCGGACCTTCTGGTTGCGGCCGAACGAGAGGCAGCCGGGCTCCCAACCGTACAGACGGAGGGTCGCCTGGCCGGCTCTCGCCGAGTCCATCAGCGCTTCGTCCACGGCCATGTTCCAGGCGCCGGGCTCCGGGCCGTCGAGCAGGAAGCGCAACCGGGTCTCTCTCAGGCTTCCGTGTCCCGGGGAAAACTCCACTTGAGGTCCAGTTGCCTGGCAGCGCGTCCTTCGTCGAGCCGGCTGACAGGCGTGGTGTGCGGCGCCGTCGCCACCAGCTGCGGATCGGTTTCCGCCTCGTGCGCGATCGCGTGCATGGCTTCGGCGTAGCGCTCGAGCTCCTGCTTCGTCTCGGTCTCCGTCGGCTCCGTCATCAGGGCCTCGGGAACGTTGAGAGGGAAGTACACCGTGGGTGCGTGGAAGCCGTAGTCCAGGAGTCGCTTGGCGACGTCCATCGTCTTGATCTCCGTGCGCTTCTTGAGCGAGACGCCCGAGAAGACCGACTCGTGCATGCCCCGCCCGTACGGCAGGTCGAAGTGGTCCTCGAGGAGAGCCGTCAGGTAAGCGTTGTTGAGCACCGCGGCCTCGGCCGTCTCGCGGATCCCCCTCCGACCGAGCATGCGCATGTACGTATAGGCCCGCACCATGACGCCGAAGTTGCCGTAGAACCCGTGTAGCTTGCCGAACGACTCCGGACGGTTCCAGTCCAGGCCATACGAGCCTCCGTCGCGGCACACCACCTTCGGCACGGGCAGGTACGGGGCCAGGTGTTTCTTCACGCCCACCGGTCCCGAGCCCGGACCGCCTCCGCCGTGCGGAGTGCTGAACGTCTTGTGCAGGTTGAAGTGGACGATGTCGTACCCCATGTCGCCGGGACGGGTCACCCCCATCAGCGCATTGAGGTTGGCCCCATCCATGTACATGAGGCCGCCGACTTCGTGCACGAGGCGCGAGATCTCGAGGATGTCGGACTCGAAGACGCCGAGCGTGTTCGGGTTCGTGAGCATGAGCCCGGCCACGGTGTCGTCCAGGTTCTCCCGCAGGGCCTCGAGGTCCACGCGACCGAAGGCGTCCGACGGGATCTCCTCCGCGTCGAAACCCGCCATCGCCGCCGTCGCCGGGTTGGTCCCGTGCGCCGAGTCGGGGAACAGGACGCGGCGGCGGGTCTCACTCTCACCGTTGGCGTCGTGATAGGCGCGCATCAGCAGGACGCCCGTCATCTCTCCCTGGGCACCGGCGGCCGGCTGCAGGGTGACCTCGTCCATCCCGGCGATTTCCTTGAGCATCTCCGCCAGCTCGTACATGAGGCGCAGCGCGCCCTGAGCACTCGCCTGCGGGGTGAACGGGTGCAGCCCCGCGAACCCTCCGAACCTGCACGTCGCCTCGTTCACCTTGGGGTTGTACTTCATGGTGCACGAGCCCAGCGGGTACAGCGCCCGGTCCACGTGGTGGTTCTTGAGCGAAAGTTCGGTGTAGTGCCGCACGACTTCGCTCTCCGGAACCTCGGGAAGCCGCGCCGGCTTGTTCCGCAGGTGGCGCCCCGGAATGAGCTCGTCCAGTGGCGTCGGGTCCACGTCCGTCCGGGTCATCCGGGTACCCCGGCGGCCCGGCTCGGATTTTTCGAATATTGTGGGCGTCGTTTCGCCCTTCAACGGAAAGCCGGCCATCGCCTGCCTCTCCTTCGTCAGAACTCGTACACGTCACCGGGCTGGAGTACGACGACTTCCGCCCTCGGCTCGACCCTGGCCCGGAAATCCTCCGGGTCCTGCTCGATCATGGGCCACGTGCCGTAGTGAATGGGAATGACCGCCCGCGGCTTGATCATGTCCACCGCGCGGGCCGCATCCTCCGGTCCCATCGTGAAGTTGTCCCCGATCGGAAGGAGCGCCACATCCACCTGTCCTTCGAGCAGGGTCATGTCCGTGATCAGCGCGGTGTCGCCCGCGTGGTAGATGCCCCTGTCATCCAGCGTCAGGAGCAGGCCCGCGGGGACCGTCGTGTATCCAGCCGCTCCCTCCCCGGCTACCTGCCCGCCGTGCAGCGCAGGGGTCAACTTCACTCGCCCGAACGGGAAATCGAACCCGCCGCCGATGTGCATCGGGTGCGTCTTGTCGTGCCCCAGGACCTCCTGCGCGTATGCCACGATCTCGAACGAGGCGATCAGCGTGGCGCCCGTCTCTGCCAGGAGGGGCCACGCGTCAGCGACGTGGTCGTAGTGCCCGTGCGTCAGCAGCAGGTAGTCCAGCCGATCGTGGAAGTGTTCCGGGCCCACATCGGCTATCGGGTTGTCCGTGAGGAAGGGATCGATCAACAGGCGAGTACCGTCACCCGTCACGATCTCTACGCATGACTGCCCGTGGAAGGTCAGCTTGCCCATCTGTTCCTCCTCAGCCCGCGAGCAGTTCGACCAGCCGGTCGATCTCCGCGCGGCTCCGCTTCTCGGTGAACGCGAGCAACAGGCCGTCGGGTGCCTCCAGCGATTCGAACCGGCTCAGCGAGACCCCGGCCAGGATGCCGGCTTCGAACCCTCGTTCCAGGATGGACCGGGAGTTCTCCTCGGTAGCGACGGCGAACTCGCGTGCGAAGGGGGTGTCGGGATACAGTGGCGTGACGCCGTTTACGTCCGCGAGCAGGCGCCAAGCGTAGTGAGCGTTCTGCACCGATGACTCGGCCACCTCGCGCAGGCCCTCCCTGCCCAACAGGCTCAGGTGGACCGTGGCCGCAAGGGCGTTGAGTCCCTGGTTCGTGCAGATGTTACTCGTGGCCTTCTCACGCCGGATCTGCTGTTCGCGCGTCTGCAGCGTGAGCACGTAACCGCGACGATCCTCCGTGTCGACCGTGGCACCGACGATTCGTCCGGGCATCTTCCGAACGAGCTTCTGCCGGGCCGCGAACAGTCCCACTACGGGACCGCCGAAGCTGGGTGCGTTGCCGAACGGCTGTCCCTCGGCGACCACGATGTCGGCGCCCAGCTCTCCCGGCGTGCGGAGCACGGCCAGCATCACCGGGTCCGCTGCCACCACCAGCAGCGCCCCTGCCGCGTGCACCAGTTCGGCGATCGCTTCCAGTTCCTCGATGCAGCCGAAGAAGTTCGGATACTGGACCAGGAAGCAGGCCACGTCATCGCCCAGGGCCGCTCCCAGGGCGTCCAGGTCGACCAGTCCGTCCGCTCCGGGCGGGACCAGTTCGAGCTCGCTCCCGAGTCCGCGCAGATACGTGTCCGCGACCTTGCGGGAATGGGGGTGCACGGTTCTCGCCGTCAGAGCCCGGTCGCGGCGCGTTACCGCACGGGACATCACCACCGCTTCGGCGGCCGCGGATGGCCCGTCGTACATGGACGCGTTCGCCACGTCCATCCCGGTGAGTTCACAGATCATCGTCTGGAACTCGTAGATCGCCTGCAGAGTGCCCTGCGCGACTTCCGGCTGGTAGGGCGTGTACGCCGTATAGAACTCACTGCGCCGAATGATGTGGTCCGCGGCCGCCGGTACGTGGTGGTCGTACTGCCCGGCCCCGGCGAAGCACACGAGTGCGCGGTTTTCCTCCGCGAGCCGGGTCAGCTCACGCACTGCCTCCCACTCGGACAGGGCCTCGGGAACGTCCAGGTCCTGCTCGAGAACGAGCTCTGCCGGAACGTCGTCGTACAGCTCTCTGATATCGGAGACGCCTACCCGGGCGAGCATCTCGCGCCGATCGGCCTCACTGTGCGGGACGAATGACATGGGTATCCCTGCCGTCGTTGGAAACCTGTCGCGAGCGGCGCAGGCTTCGGTCGGTGCAGCTGTTGCGGCCCGCCGGACCCGCGACCGGGTCCGGCTCGGTTCACGGCCCTACTGGTCCTCGATCAGGCTCCGATAGGCCTCTGGCGTGAGAAGATCGTCCATCTCCGAGGGGTCGGTGAGCCGAAGCCGGATCATCCAACCCTCGCCGTAGGGGTCCGAGTTCACGAGGGCGGGGTCCTCTTCGAGCGTCTCGTTGATGGCGATCACCTCGCCGGAAATCGGAGAGAACAGGTCCGAGACCGCTTTCACGGCTTCAATCGTTCCGAACACTTCCATCTTCTCGAACGCGTCACCGGGAGCCGGGAGCTCTACGAACACCACGTCGCCCAGTTCACCCTGCGCATAGTCCGTGATCCCGACCAGGTACTCACCTTCCGAGCCCGCCTCACGGACGTACTCGTGCTCCTCGGTATAGTGGAATCCTTCTGGGATCCCTGACATGGCGGTCCTCACAATCGTTGGCTTGTGGTGTTCCGTCCGGCGCCCTCGCCGGTTGCGAGGGGACTATACCGAGCCATGGCCCGGCACTCAAGATATGACCCTATTCGCCTCCGCCACGGCGCAGCTGGCGGCGCTTCTTGCGATCGATGCGTCGCCGCTGGCGCGCGTCCTTCGCCGTTTCGCCGGGCAGCCGCACGGCGACCTCGACTCCCCCCATGATCGCCATTCCCCGTATCACGAGACGCGGGGCGTCCGGGTCCGTATCGACACCGACCTGGTCGATACCTTCGAATCCGCCCATGAATCCGAAGCCGTGTGTCTGTACGGCCAGTCCGGGCGGCACCACGACCTCGACTCCCCCCATGATCGCCAGAATGTTCACTTCCGTGACTCCGGGCGGCATCTTGGCCTCCCGGAAATCCAGCCCGGCGCCCCCCATGATCGCGAGTGACTGCAGCTTTCTGGGCGGAGTCCATTCGCCCTTCTTCTCGTAGCCCCCCATGATGGCGATCTGAAAACCGTGGTCGCGCACGGATTCGGCGGGCGCTCGCCTGACGCTCGGAACATTCGCCACCTCCGTCATCGAAGCCAGGGCCGGAAGACCGGATAGCAGGTTGTCGAGATCCGCCCTGGTCGCCGCTGCATACGCATAGTCGAGGCGGACCTCGAACTCCTCCACCGTAAGGTTGTCCGCAGCGTAGTGGTCGATCAGCAACTTCACGGTATGCTCGCGCTCGCGCTGCAGCGGTATCGGAGTCTGGCCTGGGTTGTCCGACATGCGGTGGTCTCTCCTTCACTTCCTGGTACGTCCCGGATCCCGGGTCGCTCGCGGCCGCCGCAAGATAGGTGCGGAGGCGGGTTCTCGCATCGCGGAGCCTGAGCCCCCTGCCGTTGCGCGTCGAAGCGCCTGTGCCCAACTTCGGCTCAGCCTTTGCCGCTCGAGCGGCGAGGGCACCGGTGTGGTGCCCGATGTCCCACTCTTCGAAGGGAGGTGATCCAGTGTCCAGTAGACCCGAGCCTGGCTCGACACGGGCGAGCGGTCGCCTCGGCGTGAGCCGCTGAGGGGGAGATATCCCCCCGCGCCTCTTCCGAGCGCGCGTGCCTGACGAGCGGAGCCGCCGTTGCGCCGCGTCGAGTCAGGTCGAAGAGAGGGCCGTGGACTGCTAGCCGAGTCCGCGGCCTTTTCTGTGTGGGACGGAAAATCTGAAACGAGCGGGAGACCCGTGGAGTTCAGCAAGTATACCGGGGCCGGAAACGACTTCGTGATCACCGAGGCGCGGTGGCCCGACGAGGTGGGAGCGCCGATCGCCCGTCACGTGTGCGCCCGGAGCACGGGGGTGGGGGTGGACGGGCTCGCGCTCGTGTGGGCAATCCAGCGGGGTCGCATGGGCGTGCGCTTTTTCAACCCGGACGGATCGGCGTACGGAACGTGCGGCAACGGGACCCGATGCGCGGCTCACTTCGCCGTGGCCCGCGGACTCGTCGATGACTCGCCATTCCTCATCGAGACCTCGGATTCCGTGATCACGGCCGCAGTTGACGGCGACTGGGTGGATCTCGAATACCGAATGCCGGTCGAAGTCGTCAGGAGCATCAGGGTCGAGGGACCGTTCGGTCCCGCCGAGGGGTGGCTGGTCAGTATCGGGGTCCCGCACTTGATCGTTCCGCTCGACTCGCAGCCGGAAGGATCGATCGAGGACGTGTGCCGGCAGATTCGCCACAATCCGGCCCTCGGCCCGGGAGGTGCGAACGTCAGCCTGGTCAGTCTCGAGGATCGGACAAGGGGCTCGATCCGGACGTTCGAACGGGGAGTGGAAGGCGAGGTCCTGGCATGCGGGAGCGGCGCCATGGCTGCCGTGTTCGCACTTCGCTCCGCAGGCCTGTGCGAGCCGGGCCTGGACCTCCGGGTGATGGGCGGCTGCGATCTCGGGATCCGCGTACCCGACGGGCCTGGACCCGACGGCGACTGTCGATTGAACCTGGCCGGACCTGCCCTCCGTTTGTTCGATGGACGGTTTTCCGAGCCGCGACCCGGTGTGGCCGGAGAGGCGGGAACGGACGCCCGGTGAGGAGCAGTGCCGGGTGAGCGGCGCCACAACACTTCTGCTCGAGTGGTTCGAAGGGCGCGAACGCGACGTTCCCGGCAGGAATGAATCGGATCCGTACCGCGTGTGGGTCGCAGAAGTAATGGCCCAGCAGACGCGGATCTCGACGGTTATCCCTTACTACGAGTCTTTCCTCGCACGCTTCCCGGACGTGGCCACCCTGGCGGAAGCGCCGCTGGACGACGTGCTAAAACGCTGGGAAGGGCTCGGCTATTACGGCCGCGCGCGCAATCTCCACCGCGCCGCCCGCGAAGTCCAGGCACGTTACGCGGGCCGACTGCCAGAGGATCCGGATATCCTGCGATCTCTTCCCGGCATCGGCTCCTACACGGCGGGGGCGATCTCCAGCATCGCGTTCGGCCGGGCCGAGCCCGCCGTCGACGGAAACGTGCGCCGGGTGCTGAGCCGGCTCTACGACCTGGAGCGGGCCACCCCGGCCCGGCTGGAGGCCCAGATGCGCGACCTGATCGGCGCGGGACCCGGTGGAACGGCAGGTCGATTGAACCAGGCGCTGATGGACCTCGGGAGCTCGATCTGTACTCCGAGGTCGCCCGGGTGCGATCAGTGCCCGGTGATCGGGCTGTGCGTGGCTCGCCGGAACGGGACCATCGACCTGCGGCCCGGGCGGAAGGAACGTGGGACGGTGCCACATCGGGATATCGGCGCCGCACTTGTGTGGCGGGATCGCCGGATCCTGATCGCCCGGAGGCCGGAGCGGGGACTGCTCGGCGGCCTGTGGGAGTTTCCGGGTGGAAAGGTGGAAGCCGGAGAGACGCCCGCGCAGGCGGCCCGGCGAGAGGTACGAGAGGAGCTGGGTGTCGAGGCTGAGGTCATCGGCATGGCGGACACCGTCGCGCACGCCTTCAGCCACTTCCGGATCACGCTGCACCTGTACCACGCCCGCTGGCTGGCCGGCGGGCCTTCACCTGGCCGGACCGGCACCGAGTCACCGCGCTGGGTCCTGCCGGAGGAGCTCGGACGCTACGCGTTCCCGGCCGCCAACCGGACCATCATTCGGCGGCTCGTCAGCGGGGAGGAGCGGGCGCCGCGATCTCGCGACCCGGCATGAGGCGTACCCAGGCGGCCGCGGCCGCGATCAGCAGGCCGCCTGCCACGAAGCCCATCCCCGGCCCGAGCGCCCCGTACGCCCAGCCGGCTGCCACCGGTCCGATCACCCGGGCCAGGGCGCTGGCGGACTGATTCACGCCAAGGACCTCGCCCTGCTCGTTGGCCATCGCGCGGCGCGAGACGAGGCTCTGCAGTGAAGGCGCGAGCAAGCCCCATCCGACTCCGACGGCCAGCAGACTGACGATCGTGGCCCATATGCTCTGCGCCAGACCCATCGCGATCACGCCGACCGCCAGGAGGGCCCCGCCGACCGCCGCGTTGGCCTGTTCACCGTATCGCTCCACCATCGGGCCGATCAGCGCACCCTGAACACCTGCCGAGACCAGCCCCACGAGGGCGAACATCCCGCCGGCATACAGCGCCGTGAGTCCGAGCGGATTTTCCAGGAACAGCGGGAATATGGTTGTGAACCCGGCGAAACCCATCGTGCCGAGGAAGAATACGCCGATCGGCTCCCGCAGCCGCTTGCGCGCCATGACCCGGCCGGCGGCACGTGCCCGTCCCGTGACCGCCGACATCACACCGGGTCCGTTTCTCACCCGGTTCTCCGGTGCAAGGGATTCGGGAAGCCACAGCCAGGCGGCCGTCGCCGCGGCCAGGCTGAGCCCCGCGGCTACGAAACCCGGCACTCCGTAGCCCCACGGGCTGAGGCCTCCGCCGATCGCCGGACCGAAGATGAAGCCGAGGCCGAACGCGGCTCCGATGAGGCCCATTCCGCGTGCCCGGCCCTCGACCGTGGTCGAATCGGCGATGTAGGCCTGCGCCACCGGGATATTCGCCCCCATGATCCCGGCGATCACTCGAGACACGAGGAGAACTTCGAGGGACCGGGCGAGCCCGAAAACGACGTACGAAGCCGCGGAACCGAGCAGTCCCACCAGGAGCAGCGGTCGGCGGCCGTAGCGGTCAGAGAGCGATCCCCACACCGGGGCGAACAGGAACTGCATCGCCGAGTAGGAGGCGATGATCAGGCCTACCTCGAACGGCGAGGCCCCCAGCTCGGTGGCGTAGAACGGAAGCAGGGGAAGAACGATCCCGAACCCGACCAGGTCGAGGAACACGGTCAAAAAGACGATTCCGAGCGCTACCGAACCGGCCTTTCGCCCGCTCATGCTTCCTCGGGCCGCAGGCTCACGCCATCCAGCCCGTCGATCGTCGGCACCTCTTCGCCCTGCTCTCGCATGTGAACCACGTGCGCCCGGATCGAGGCTTCGGCAGCACCCTGCAGGTCGGCCTCCAGGTCACCGTAGACCAGGCGACGCAGAGCGGCCACAGTGCGGGCACCGGAGCGCACGGCGTGCACGACCTGGGCGTGCCGCTCGGCACGGTGGTCCGCGTAGTGCTTCAGGCGTGACTCCCCCTCATCGACCGGCGGGCCGTGCCCCGGATAGAGCCGGCCCGGACGGTGGGACAGAACACGACCGAAGCTCGCGAGGCAAGACCCCACGTGACCGTCCGGGTGGAGAATGGCGCTGCTCCCGGTCCCGAGGACCAGGTCTCCGGTGAACACGGCGCGCCCGGGTTCCAGGAGGTAGGCGAGGTGGTCCGAAGAATGTCCGGGAGTTCGAATCGCACGGAGCCGTGTCGCCCCGTCGTCTACCTCGATCGTGTCCCCATCATGTAGAGCGTTCCCGCCCACGCCCAGTCGCTCGAGCGTGTTGGCCGACGCGGCCAGTGGAGCGCCGAAGCGCCCGGACGCCGACCGTGCGAGCCCTGAGTGATCGACGTGCGCGTGCGTCAGGCAGATGGCATCGACCGGACGATCCCCCACCAGTCCCTCGAGCCGCTCCATCTGTCCCGGGATCGCGGGACCCGGATCCACGAGCACGATCCGCCGGCGACCCACAGCGTAGCAACAGGTCCCCTCGAGCGTCAGGGGCCCCGGGTTGGGAGAGACGAACCACGCAACCGGAAAGTCGGCCGACACGCTCATTCGGCCTCTTCGTACTCCGGATCTCCGGGGAGCACGGGACGTACCGTGTCGCCACGCACCAGCAGGCGCGGCTCGACGGGTTCCGGCTCGTGACCCCTGAACCTTTCGAGCAACCGTGCGAGGTCGGGTTCGCCGCACAGTGCCTGCAGGGTGCTTCGCGTCGGGAACAGCATCGGGAGCTCTCCGGCCGCGAAGCTGCGAACCGCTTCCGCCGGAGTGATCCACAGGTAGCCATCCAGCTCGTCGGTGAGCTCCGGAATCGGGGCCTGCGACGTCGGAAGCACCGTCAGGAAGAACCGGGTGTCGTACCGCCTGGAGAAGCGCGAGGGTGTGACCCAGCGGGACAGGTAGACGGCACGCAGGCCCTGAAACCGAGCTCCCAGGACCGCAGCGGCTTCCGCGAAATCACAGTCTCCAGCCAGCAACTGCTCCCGCACCCTGGTGGCCGCCTTCCGATCCACGGGGCGGTCGCTGGGCAGCATGCCGGTCTCCTCGAACATTTCCCTCAGGGCGGCGACCGCAGCCGCCCCTTCCGTCTCACGCAGCGCCTCGGGCAGGAGCGCCAGTGCCTCGGGCGACCCATCTGCCTCATCGATCACCCCGCCGGCGAATACGTACGCGCCCGCCGCGAAGCGGGCCGTGTCCGGCCGGCGGAGCAGCAGCACCTGGAACGGGCCATCCTCCGGCGAAACCCACGCCACGATGATCGTGGCCGCGGGTCGTGGGGTGGCAGGCTGCTCGCCCGGGCCGATGTGTCCGCGGGCGAACTCCTCCCTCTCGATGCGCTCCGTGGCGCGGCGCAGGTCGCTCAAATGGGGAGGTCCGCGAGCACGCCGAGGGCGACCACCACCATTGCGAGGACCACCGTGAGCACGAGCCCGATGGCCATCGGAAGCAGGACGATGGCCGCCGCGCGTCCGGTCGTGATCGAATGAGCCTCCCGAAGGCCCACCACCTGCACGACCACGTACCATGCCAATACGGCCGCGAACAGGCTGACGTAGAACACCAGGTACGAGGCTCGGAATGCGCCGGAGGCAAAGCCCGCCAACCCGAGGGCCGGTGGGACGAAAGCCTTCACCAGACCCACCCCGCTGGCATAGCACAGCACGGTGGCGGTGGCCCCGAGTCCTCTGCGCTCCGGTGCCATGAGCACTACGAAGAGGTGTTGCGCGAGGGAGACCAGCCCCAGCGAGAGGAGGAGCGCGAACGGCGTCAGGAAGAAGCTGAGGAGCTGCAGTTGGAGCGTCAGGCCGACGTATTCGGCAGCTCCCCACGGGCTCCATGCAAACCAGAACAGCCCGAGCAGAGCCGCGAGGACGGCCACGATGAGAAAATACAGGAGGGGCCGGGCGAAAGGCCCCTCCCACGAGACACGACGGAAGAATCGTTCGGGAGAAACCAGGCATTCCCACCATGTGAGGGCGAGGTTCGCCGGGAACCGTTCGGCCTCGTCCTCCCACGCGACCCGCTCCGCCGCCGGTCTCACCAGCTTCTGCCCTTCGGCGAGTCCGCGGGCCCGACCCGGAAGCGCGCATCCACCGCCACGCTGGCCTGGCCCTCCGGGAACGCCAGGAACGGATTGATGTCCATCTCCCGGATCTGCGGGTGGTCACCGACCATCTGACTCACGCGCTCAATCACCTCGGAAAGTCTCGCGAGATCCACTCCTTCCTCGCCCCGCACGCCTTCCAGGATCCGATAGCCGCGCAACGAGCGGATCATCTCCAGGGCGTCCACGGTGCTCACGGGCTGGACCCGAAAGGCCACGTCCCGCATCACTTCCACGTACAGGCCGCCCAGCCCGAACATGACGATCGGTCCGAATTGCGGCTCCATGGTCATGCCCACGATCGTCTCGCGTCCCCCGGTCCACATGCGCTGTACCAGCACCCCCGCCGCGCGCGCCGCCGGGCCTTCGCCGTCCAGGGCATCGGCGATTTCATTCCATGCTGCGCGCAGGCTGTCCTCGTCGCGCAGGTCGAGCTTCACCGCACCCGCTTCCGTCTTGTGCACGATGTCCTGTGAGACCGCCTTGAGCACGATCGGGAAGCCCATCTCCCGCGCCGCGCCGACCACCTCGTCCTCGGCGGTCGCGATCCGGAATGGCGCGATCGGGATCCCGTAGCACTCGAGGACCTCGAAGGCTTCGGGAACCGTGAGGCGCTCCCGTTCCTCACGCAGTGCGGATGCGATGATCTGGCCTACCCGCGCCGAGTCCACGTCGAACCGGCGGACTTCGGCCACCGGACGGTCCAGCCACTGTCGGTAGCGCCACATCGCGCCGAGCGCTCGGGCGGCCGACTCCGGGAAGCGATACGCCGGGATCGGCGTATCCTGAAGTTCTGCCATTCCCTGGGGAAGGCCTCGCTTGCTCATCAACACGGCGAGGACCGGTTTTCCACACCCCTCGGCTCCCCGGTTGATCGCAGCGGCGATGACCGGCGCCTCGAGCCCGAGCGGCACGTATGACGCGATGACCGCGTCGATCCCGGGATCAGCCGCGATGATCCGCGTCGCTCGTTCCACCTGCTCCGGAGTGGCACTCGCGATCATGTCCACCGGATTGGCCACGCTGGCCTCGGCCGGAAGGTGCTCGCGCAGTCGGCTCTGCGTCTCATCGGCCAGGGGCGCCACCTCGAGACCGAACCCCTCACAGGCGTCGGCGATGATGATCCCGGGGCCGCCGGCGTTGGTCAGCACGGCCACCCGCCGACCCTGAGGCAGAGGAGCCTTGCTGAAGGCGATCGCCGCGTCGAACAGCGCTTCGACCGTGTCGGCCCGGAGCACTCCGCACTGGGCGAACAGCGCGTCCGTGGCGATGTCCACCTGCGCGAGGGCGCCCGTATGGCTCGAAGCCGCCTTCGCCCCGGCTTCCGACCGACCCGCCTTCACGGCCAGGACCGGTTTCCGCCGAGTGGCCCGGCGAGCCAGGGTCGTGAAATGGCGGGGGTTCCCGAAACCTTCGATATACATCAGGATGACACCCACCTCTTCGTCGTCCTGCCAGTACTCGATCAGGTCGTTACCGGAGACGTCCGCCTTGTTTCCCATCGACACGAACTGGCTGATGCCGATCCCGTACTCCATCGCGTAGTCGAGAATCGTCATCCCCATGGCGCCGGACTGACTCATGAACGCAATGGGCCCGTTCTGCGGCATCGCGGGAGCGAAGGTCGCGTTCATCGACACGGCGGGCGAAGTATTCATCACCCCCATGCAGTTCGGACCGACCATGCGGAGCCCGTTCTCGCGCACCAGGGCCAGGAGTTCCCTCTCGAGCTCCACCCCGTCGCCACCCACTTCCCGGAAACCGGCCGTGATGACGACGATCCCCTTCACACCCGTCTGGACGCACTCGCGAACCACGCCGAGGACCAGGTGCTTCGGGACCACGATCACCGCCAGGTCCGGCACCGTCGG
Organism: Gemmatimonadota bacterium; assembly: GCA_039584685.1. GTDB lineage: Bacteria > Gemmatimonadota > Gemmatimonadetes > Palauibacterales > Palauibacteraceae > Benthicola. The sequence continues at coordinate 27,990 of JBDGXI010000006.1, forward strand.
CAGGGCCCCGATCGATGGAAACGACGGCACGGAGTTCACGGAAACGGCGGTCGGGTTGACCGGGTAGACCGGTCCTGTGAAGCCACTCCCCACCAGGTGCTTGAGCATCCCGTTTCCGATGCTCCCGGCCCGGCGACTCGCACCCACGACGGCGATTGACTTGGGTCGCAGGAGACTGTCCAGCATGGTCTTCTATCCCCTCTCCGCATTTCGTCGAACGCGGCAGACGTTATCTTGTGACATGTCCAGCGCCAGCCTGACGCGTGCAGTAGAGTTTCCGGCCGGACACCGTTACTACCGCCCGGATTGGGACGCGGCCCGGAACGAAGCCGCTTTCGGCCTCTGTTCCCGGGCCTCGGGCCACGGCCACAACTACCGCGTTGAAGTCACCGTCCGGGGTGAGATCGATCCGGAAACCGGCATGGTCGTGGACCTGGCGGTTCTCGACCGCCTTCTCCGGGAGCTCGTCCGGGAACCGATGGACCACGCGTTGCTCAACGACCTGCCTGAGTTCGCCGCTGGTATGATCCCCACGACTGAAAACCTGGCGCGCGTCGTATGGAAACGGATCTCCCCGGCGCTTCCCTCCACCTGTGGTCTGGCCCGTGTCAGAGTCCTCGAGGACCGCAACCTGTGGGCCGACTACTGCGGCGACTGATTCGGCACCGCGGCGGGTCCACGACCCAACACGATCAGTCGAGTAGCCGCAGCGGCATCACCAGGCACAGGTAGTCCAGCTCGCCACCAGCCGGCTTGAACGTCGCCGCCCGCTCCGGCGCCTTGAACTCTACCAGGACGTCGTCAGCGGGCATGTAGCGAAGCACTTCCAGCAGATAGTTGGCGTTGAACCCGATCTCGAGCGCCTCGCCGTCGTAGTCTACGGCCATCTCTTCTTCCGCCTCGCCCAGGTCGGGCGTCTGGACGCGGAAGGCTAGAGTTCCTGCGCTGAAGCTCATGCGCACACGGTGAGTCTGATCGCTCGCAACTACCGCCATACGGCGGATAGCTGCGGCCAGTCCGTCACGGTTGGCCGTCGCCTTCTTGTCGTTGTCTGACGGAATCACCTGTTGGTAGTTCGGATACGGACCCTCGATCAGGCGCGTGTACACGGAGCGGGCCGGAGTCCGAAACGCCAGATGATTCTGCGATCTCGAGACCGCGACCTCTCCTTCCTTTTCGAACAGCCGGCTCACCTGCTGCAGAGCCTTCGGCGGAACGATCAGGTCGGCTTCCGGTGCTCCACCGCCTTCCAGTGGCACGGTCAGCCTGGCCAGGCGATGTCCATTCGTGGCGACCATAGACGCCGTTCCTTCTCGCAGCTGCCACAGCACGCCATTCAGAATCGGCCGGCTCTCCTCGCTCGATACGGCGAACGAAGTCTTGCTGATCAGCTCGTGCAGATCCGCCGCCTGCATCGTCCACGCATCTCCGGAATCCACTTCCGGGAAGCTCGGAAATTCCTCCGTCGGCAGCCCAAACAGTTTGAAGCGGCTCTTGCCGCCCTCTATCTGGATCTCGACTCCGTCCGTGCGAATATGTACCGGCGCAGCCGGAAGCTCTCGCGCTATCTCCGCAAACTTCTTGGCCGGCACCGTCACCGATCCTTCCTCTTCCACTTCCGCGTCAATCGACACGGAAACGGAAATATCCAGATCGGTACCGCTCAGGGTCAGCTTCCCATCCCGCGCGTCCAGAAGGATGTTCGAAAGCACCGGTAGCGTGGTCTTGGTGGGAATGGTGGCCGATACGGCTCCCATCCCACTGTGCAGGCTGTCTCGTGTGACCGAAAGCTTCATGGAGATCCTCTTTCGCTCCTTCGGCCGGCTCGAGGCCGGGGAAAGCCGTTATCTCCTACTCTTCTAACTATCTAAATAGAAGTAATAGTAGGGGCCGTGGAAACGTGGACAACGCCGCTCGATACGGCGAATGAGCGCACCCGCTCCGACCGCCCGGTCTCTGACCCGCTGTTCACTACGCGGGAAAAGTAGCTGAGACGTCCACATGTATCCACCGTTCCGGCGATTTCGCGGACAGAATGCCCACACATCAACTTCTTTTCAACAGCGTTCGTGGTGAAAACCAACTACCCTTAGGACTCAGTGTGCCAACTCGTCTTGCAGGCGCCGCACGCGCGCTCGGAAATCGGCATCCGAGGCCATGTCAGCCTCGACCTTGTTCACGGAGTGGATGACTGTCGAGTGGTCACGCCCGCCGAACAGACCTCCGATCTCCGTGTAAGGCAGATCCAGCGTCGTCTTGATCAGGTACATCGCCACCTGCCGCGGGACGGTGAGCGGCTTGGTGCGACGCTTGGAAACGAGATTGTCGACAGAGACGCCCCATGCGTCGGCCGTCCTCTGCCGGATCTCGGCCGGGGTGACACGCGCTCGAATCTCTTCTTCCAGACGCGGTCCGAGCGCCTCGCGCGCCAGGTCCAGAGTGATTTCGCGTCGCGTGAGGGAACTGTAAGCGAGAAGCTTGATCACGGCGCCTTCGAGCTGACGGACGGAAGCCTTCCGATTGCGGGCGATGAACTCTATGACCTCCTCGTCGAGCGTCAGCCGGTCCTCGGCCGCCTTCTTCTGGAGGATGGCCACGCGCGTCTCGAAATCGGGCGGTTTGATGTCGGTGACGAGCCCCCACTCGAACCGCGAAACCAACCGTTCCTGGAGCCCCGGGATCTCCTGCGGAGGCCTGTCACTCGTGATGACGAGCTGGCGGTGGGCATCGTACAGGGAGTTGAACGTGTGAAAGAACTCTTCCTGGGTGCCTTCCTTGTTGCCAAGGAAGTGCACGTCGTCCACCAGCAGAACGTCGATGCGCCGATAGCGCTGGCGAAACTCAGCCGTGCGGCCGCTCTGAATAGCCGAGATCATCTCGTTGGTGAACTGCTCGGACGGGACGTAAGCGATCTGCGTTTCCGGTGATCGTTGCAGGATGTCGTGCCCGATCGCGTGCATGAGGTGCGTCTTGCCGAGACCGGTGTCCCCGTAAATGAACAGCGGGTTGTAGAGCTGAGCAGGAGAGTCCGCCACGCCACGACACGCCGCCGCGGCCAGCTGACTGTTTCCGCCGATGACGAAGCGCTCGAAAGTGTAGCGTTCGTTGAGACCCGCGTGCCGTGCCCCCTCGCTCGCAGTCCTCGTTTCGGGGCGGGCGGCCGGCGCTGGCTCCGGCGCGACTCCGGCTAGCTCGGGTGGCTCATCCAACCCGATATCCGGGAAGACCAGTCGGTCTGTGGCGCCGTGGTGCTCGAAGCGCAGCTCGAGGGGCCTGCCGAGAACCTTTCCCGCCAGATCACGCAGAAGGTCGCCGTACTTGTCCTCGATCCACTCCACCGCGAAGCGGGTCGGAGCTGCGACGACGAGGGTATCGTCTGACAGGCCCACGGCCTCGGCGGATGCCAGCCACGTGCGAAACGTCTGCTCCGGCAGAACGCCCCGCGCGGCGGTCATGATCGAGGTCCAGACTTCGGCGGCCGTCAGCTCCATGAGTGCCCAATTTGAGTCGGGAGGTAATCGGGGCCGTCCATTGTAGAGACAGCGCCAGACAGTGTCAATTAATCGCGAGACACCTCGAATCCGCGGGACGAAAAGGTGTCGAATTGATTGACAGCGCGGGGGATCGCCCCTACTCTTAGAGGCTTTCTGTCAAATGAGCGGGGTACGAGCCCCGATGCGCGAGCGAGAAGATAATGCAGCCGACGTTCAGGAATCCCAGCAGACGCAAGCGGTTGAAGGATCACGGCTTTCGGGCCCGCATGAAGACGAAGGCCGGACGCAAGGTCCTCGCCCGTCGTCGCCGCAAGGGACGTCACTCCCTGACGGTGAGCGACGAGCTGAGCCCGAAGCACCGCCGCTAGTCTCCGCAAGCGATCGCCCGAGCCTTGGTTGACGGGCGCCGTCTCCGGTATCCGAGGTCGGCCCGCCTGCGAAGCGGGTCGGACATCAGGGTCCTCCTCAAGGAAGGCTCGCGTCGTCGATGTGGGCCGCTTGAAGTGTACCGAGGCGTTTCCCGCAGCCGTTCGGCACGCGCGGGCATCGTTGTTCCCCGTCATGGACACACCATCGTCGAGCGCAACCGACTCAAACGGCGGCTGCGTGAGGTGGTCCGTACGGAGTGGCTGCCCGGCGCCCGCGGTGAAGAGCCGCCGCCCGAGATCCTCGTTCGCGCGCGGCCGGGTGCGTACGGGGCGGACGCGAGCGAGCTCGCGAAGGCGTTCTTCGGGTGTGTAGGAGGGGACGAGTGAAGGGCTTGCTGGTGTTCTGCATTCGGGCCTATCAGGCGGGCGTGTCGCCGCTTCTGCCGGCGAGCTGCCGCTTCACGCCTACTTGCTCTGAGTACGCGCGCCAGGCCGTGGAGATGCATGGGGCGGCGCGCGGCTCGTGGCTGGCGGCGAAGAGAATTGGCCGCTGCCACCCGTTCGGTGGGCGGGGCCCCGACCCGGTTCCGGATGTGGAAGGCGAGGACGCGTGGACGGTCGGCGAAACCATACCGGGTAGAGGATAGATGGAGAAGCGAGTGGTCCTGGCCGTCGTGCTCACGATCGGCGTGATCTTCTTGAGCAACCTGCTGTTTCCGACACCCGAGCCGCCGCCCGGCCAGATGGTAGCGGACTCGGCGCTGGTGAGCGAAGGAGCGCTTCCCGCCGATCTCGACACGGGACGGGCGGAGATGCGCCCCGCCGAGGAGCCCGCGCTCCCCGACTCGCTGACCGGAGCCGTCCCGAACGCAACCGAGGAGTTGTCCGATCTGCCGGAAGCGCCGGCCGATACGGTGACGGTCACCACCGACCTGCTGCGTCTGCGGTTTTCGACGCGGGGGGCGGCGCTGATGTCCGCGGAGGTACTGGAGTACGAGTCGTACACCCCCAACGGAGCGGGAGAGCACCCGGCGCAGCTGGTACGCGACGGAGACAGGCTGTTCGGGTTCCGCGTCACCGTCGGGGGCGACACGGTTCGTCTGGACGGCCGGTCGTTCACCGTCGATCGGCCGGAGCTCACGGTTTCCGAGAGCAACCCTAGAGACTCGCTGGTATTCCGCTACCCGTTCCCGTCCGGATCCGCGGAATTCGTGGTCACGTATGGGTTCGAGCTGGACAGCTACCTGGTGGAAGTCTCGGGCAGGGTCGAGGGGATCGGCGATCGCGGTTACTCGATCCTCACATCCCTGGGGCAGGGCCTGAAGACGAACGAGAAGAGTCCGCGCGACGATTATCGGCAGCTCGCGTACGTCGTGCGGAATCAGCGCGGGGGAATCGAGTCCGTCAACCTGGACAAGATCGCGCCGGGTGAGCTCCGGACGGCCGATGGCGGGCCGTTCGACTGGGTGGCGGTCAAGAACAAGTATTTCGTCATCGCGCTGGTGTCGCCCGAGGAGGGGCCCCGGTTCGGCGGGATGCTCGTGATGGGAGAACCCACGGAACATACGGCCCGTATGGTGGCTTCACTTCCCGCGCCGGCGGGGAGCGGATTCGGGTTTCAGGCCTACATGGGCCCACAGGAGTACGGACGCCTCGAAGCGGTAGGCAGATCACGCGACCTGGAGCATGTGAACCCGTACGGCTGGCGGTGGATGCGTCCCATCATCCGACCCCTCGTCGGGATCGTGATGGTGATCCTGGGGTGGATGCACAACTTCCTCGGGCTCGCGTACGGGTGGGTGCTGATCCTGTTCGGCGTGCTCATGCGAGTCGTGCTCTTCCCGCTGTACCAGAAGTCCATGCGGTCCCAGATGGCGCAGATGCAGGTGCAGCCGTTGATGAAGGAGCTGCAGGCGAAGTACAAGGACGAGCCGCAGAAGCTGCAGTCGGAGATGATGAAGCTGTACAAGGAGCACAACGTGAACCCGCTGGGAGGGTGTCTCCCGATGCTCCTGCCCATGCCGATCCTGTTCGCGCTGTTCTTCGTGTTCCAGAGCACGATCGAGTTCCGGGGCGTGCCCTTCCTGTGGCTTCCGGACCTGTCCCTGAAGGATCCGCTCTATATCATCCCGCTCATCATGGGCGGATCGATGTTCCTCCTGTCCTGGATCGGTCAGCGCGGCATGGAAGCGAACGCCCAGATGAAGATGATGACGTACATGATGCCGATCGTGTTCACGGTCATGTTCGCGAACTTCCCGTCCGGCCTGAATCTCTACTACGCCACCAGCAACATCGCCTCGCTGCCGCAGCAGCTGTTTCTGTCGAAGGAGAGGCGGGCGGCGAAGCGGAAGGCGGACCAGATGAAGCCGAAGAGCCGGAAGGACGACGCGGCCGGCGGGTAGGCACGCGCCACCCGCCGAACCCCCGCCCGACGCTCGCATGCCTGAGTACACGATCGCGGCCATTTCGACTCCGCCGGGGCGCAGCGCGCTGGCCGTCGTGCGTGTCAGTGGTCCCGATACGGCGGGGGTAGCAGATCGGCTGGGGCTACCGGAGACGCCCCTTCGCGTGGCCCGCTACGCCACACTACGGCACCCCGCCACACAGAAGCCCGTTGACGACGTCGTGGCGGTGCGTTTCGCCGGTCCGGCCTCCTACACGGGCGAAGATATGCTGGAGATCAGCTGCCACGGCGGGTCGCTCGTTCCACAACTCGTTCTCTCGGCTGTGTGCGAGGCCGGAGCGCGGCCCGCGGAGCCGGGCGAGTTCACACGCCGCGCCTTCCTGAACGGCAAGCTCGACCTGATGCAGGCCGAGGCGACGCTCGACCTCATCGATGCTCGATCGCCGGCGATGCACAGGGCGGCACTGTTTCAGCTCGAGAGGGGCCTGTCTGGGCGCATCGAAGAGCTCAGGGAGGAGTTGCTCAATCTCCAGGGTCTCGTCGCCTACGACATCGACTTCCCGGAGGAGGACGACGGCCCCGTTCCCGCGGCGAGCATCGAAGCCGCGGCGAGCCGGCTGCACGCGGCTCTGCGCCGCATGCTGGAGCTGGCTCCCGAAGGCGAGCTTCTCAGAGACGGCGCCCTTACCGTGATCGCGGGTCGGCCGAATGTTGGTAAGTCTAGTGTTTTCAATGCGTTACTGGGTTTTGAGCGAGCGATCGTAACCGAAGAACCGGGTACCACGAGAGACGCCATCGAAGCGCTGGTGAGCGTGAACGGCTATCCGTTTCGACTGGTGGATACGGCAGGGCTGCGGAAGGGAGCCGGGCGTGTAGAAGGCATGGGCATCGAAGTGGCCCGGTCCTACCTGGAACGCGCGGACGTGGTCCTGCTATGCGTGGAAGCCGGACGATCGCCGGGTCCGGACGAGCTCGAGTTCCTTGCCGAGGTCGGAAGTCCGGAGGCGGCGCGCGCCATCGTCCTGCGCACCAAGTCCGACCTGGGCGACGCTCCCCGGGGTGGTGGGACAGCACGGGAGGAGCTCCAGGAGTCGGTGGCGGAACTGCCGGTATCGGCACACACGGGCGAGGGGCTGCCGCGGCTGCGGGACGCGCTGCTCGAGCGGGTCTATTCGGGCATTCGTTCGGACGAGGAAACACCGGTGGTCACGCGCGCCCGTCAGGTCGAGTGCCTGAGACGGGCCCGGGATGACGTGTCGGCGTTTCAGGACGCGAGAGCCGCCGGTCTACCTGTCGAGATCGCCGTCACGCACGTCCAGGACGCGACGCTCGCCCTGGAGGATCTTCTGGGGGCGGTGACGGGCGAGGACGTTCTCGACCGCGTATTCAGCTCGTTCTGCGTCGGGAAATAGGCAGGGCGGCTCACGCCGCCCGCTGACACCTGGGACACAGATAGGTCCGCTTCCCGACCAGGCTCAACGACTCGAGCTCGGTCATGCACCGCGGGCAGGTGTGCCCCGGCCGTCTGCGGTTGATCAACCACCCGGGGTCCGAGTGAGCCGCCTGCCAATGCAGGGTGGCACGCCGGAGGACGCGCCGCAGATACTTGTGCACGGCCGCGAGCTGATCGTCCGTCATATCGGCGATCTTGCAGTCCGGCCGAATGCTCGCCTGGAAGCAGATCTCGTCCGCGTACTCATTCCCGATGCCGGCCACGACTTCTTCGTTCATCAGGAAGCCCTTGAGTGAACTGCGGCCGCGATTCTGCGCCAGGTGGATGAACCGCGCCGCCGTCAGCTCCTCGCTCAGCGGATCGAGGCCGAGGTTGTCCAGGAGTCCAAGGCCGCTGAGGTCCTCGCCTTCGAGGAGATAGACGTCCCCGCCCGCACTGCTGGAAGCGAACCTGAGTTCGCGACCGGCGGCGAACTGGAGCCGGATCTTGCTGGTCTCGCGGGGAGGTGCGGTCTGGGATTCCAGATACACCTCGCCATCGGTGCCCATGTCGAACACGAGGCTGACCTCGGACCGAAAGCGAAGAACGACGTACTTGCCGTGCCGTTCGACGGTGTCGATCGCATGGCCCTGGATCTGTGCGGCGCCGCGGCCCTGGTCCAGGTCGACAGTCTTCTTGTCGTCGACCAGTACGACGGAAACAGTCTTGCCCGTAGCATAGCCGGCGAAGGCGTCGATCATACGCTCGACGTCTGGCAATTCTATCATAACCCGTTCTTCCTCGTGCGCAGGTAAGAGATATCAGGAGCAGAAATACACCGAGTGAGCCCGAAAGTGCCGTTCAGTAAATGGCCCGGAAGTCCGGGGGTAAATCGCCAGTCGGGTGCAGGAACTCCGTCGTGTCTACTCGAGCCCCGGGAGGACCACGGCGGAGAACCCCGAGAAAGCGGGTCAGCGCGTCGTCGGGTCCTGCCGCGCGCACCTCCACCGAGCCGTCCGGGAGATTGCGCACGGTCCCCCGAATTCCGATGGCGCTCGCCTGCCGGCAGGTCCACCAGCGAAACCCGACGCCCTGCACCCGTCCGTGCAGGATGACTGCCAGGCTGGATTCCCCGCTATTTGGCTGCACTGCCCATCTACCCTAGTTTGGCGCGCCGGGTCTTGACCCGGGCGGCTGAGAGACAACCGGGAGCGGCGAGCGTAGACTCGATGGCGCTCCGCGACTCTTCCAGGAGAGCAATGTACTACGACGTGATCGTGATCGGTGGGGGGCACGCTGGCGTGGAGGCCGCGAACGCGGCGGCCAGGCTGGGAGTTCGCACCCTGCTGGTGACCTCGTTCCTGGCCCGGGTCGGACAGATGTCGTGTAACCCTGCGATCGGTGGTGTCGCCAAGGGAACGGTAGCCAGGGAAGTCGATGCGATGGGCGGACTTATGGGCCGCGCAGCCGACCGCACCACGATCCACTTCCGCATGTTGAATCGGAGCAAGGGACCCGCAGTGTGGGCGCCCCGGGCGCAATGCGACCGAGGACGCTACTCGAGAGAAGTTCGCTCGCTGCTCGAAAGGCAGCCGGGGCTGGAGCTGTACCAGGGTACAGTCGCCGCTCTCCAGGTCGCCGGCGACAGCGTCAGTGGAGTGGTGTGCTCAGACGGCAGCGAGTTTTCGGCGGGCAGCGTAATTCTCTCGGCCGGGACGTTCCTGCGGGGCAGCATAAAGATTGGAGTGGATCAGGAGCTGGCTGCCGGTAGAGCGGGTGACGCGCCCTCGGTGGACCTGGCCGACCAGCTTCGCGACCTCGGTCTGGAGGCGGAGCGCTTCAAGACGGGCACTCCGCCGCGGGTGGACGGGCGCACGGTCAACTTCGACCGTCTCGAGCGCCAGGACGGCGAGGACGAGGGCTACCAGTTTTCGCACTGGGAGGCGAGGGGAGGTCTGCCGAATCGACCGTGCTGGATGTCTCGCGCCGGCGCCGGCGTGAAACGAATCGTGGAAGCCAACCTGGACCGGTCGGCTCTGTACGGTGGAGCGATCGCGTCACAGGGTCCGCGATACTGTCCATCGATCGAGGACAAGGTGGTGAAGTTCCCCGACGCGACGAGCCACCAGGTATTCCTGGAGCCGGAGGGCCTGGAGACGTCGGAGCTCTACGTCAACGGGCTTTCCACGTCTCTTCCGCCGGACGTGCAGCGGCAGTTCCTGGCCACCGTCCCCGGGCTCGAACATGCCCGCATGACGCAGGCGGGCTATGCCATCGAGTACGACTTCTTCCCTCCCCTGCAGCTCGAGCGGACCCTGGAGCTGAAAGCCTTGCGTGGCCTGTACCTCGCGGGTCAGGTGAACGGGACGACCGGCTACGAAGAGGCTGCGGGACAGGGACTGGTGGCGGGAGTGAACGCTGCCCATGCAGCGCTGGAGCGCGAGCCCTGGACTCTCGGTCGTGACGAGGCCTACATCGGAGTCCTGGTGGACGACCTGGCGACACGGGGAGTGGACGAGCCATACAGACTGTTTACTTCGCGGGCCGAGTTCCGACTGCTGCTGCGGCAAGACAACGCCCTCTCGCGCCTGGGTCCGGTGGCCGCCCGACTCGGACTCCTGAACGATGACGAACTCCAGCGTCTGGACAGCCACCTCGTGGAGCTGGAGCGAGCCCGCGTGTGGGTTCAAGAGGAACGCGTGGACCCGGAGGCAGCCAATGGATGGCTCACGGATCGGGGGACGAGCCCGCTGACGGAGCGCCTGCCCCTGGAGCGCCTGGCGCGGCGACCGCAGGTTACCCTGTACGAGCTGGTCGGCGAAGGCGGGCCGGTGGAAGATCCGGGACTGGGACGCGACGCCCTCGCTGTGGTAGAGATGGAAATCAAATACCAGGGCTACATCCGGCGCGAAGAGGAACGAGTCAAAGCGCTAGCCGCGCGCGAGAATCACCCGCTGCCGGAGGATGCCCCATACCTCACCTTCCTCAGCCTCTCTTTCGAGGCCCGCCAGAAGCTGGAGGTCGTGAAGCCACGGACGATTGGACAGGCGGCGCGGATGCCGGGCGTATCCCCTTCCGATCTTCAAAACCTGCTGGTGGAAGTGCGCAAACATTCGAGGCCCGGGGAACACTCCTGATCGACGGCCGGTGGCGGCGTGGAAAGAACGAGCCATCGAGCAGGGCGTGTTGCACGTGCAACGGCGGACCGGTGGGCACCCCGATGTTTCACGTGCAACACCGGTTTTCTTGGCGGGCGTGCGGACCCGCCGTATATTCTCCGCCCCCTGCGGATCTGGAGGATGCACGACATCGGGACGGAGGCCCCCACGGCGTCCAATACTCCGCGGGTAACAAGCTATAAGTTGTTTATTGTGAACTAGTTACGCGTGGAGAAGCGATGTCCCGTGTCATCGCCATAGCCAACCAGAAGGGTGGCGTCGGGAAGACGACGACGGCCATCAACCTGGGCGCTTCCCTGGCGATCGCAGAGAAGAGGACCCTGGTGATTGACTGCGATCCGCAGGGGAACGCTTCGAGCGGTCTCGGAATCGCTCGCGACGGCGATGCACCGGACGTTTACGACTGTCTGGTCGATGGTCGCGCCATCGAGGATGCCATACATCCGGCGGTCCATTTCCCGATGCTGGACGTAGTTCCGGCGAGCCGGGACCTGGCCGGAGCTGAAGTCGAGCTGATCGAGCGGCCACGGCGCGAGAGGATACTGCGCGAGCTCGTGGCGCCGATTCGCGATCGATATGAGTACGTGCTGATCGACTCGCCTCCGTCTCTCGGATTGCTCACACTCAACGCTCTGGTCGCATCCGACACGGTGCTGATTCCCATTCAGTGCGAGTTCTACGCCCTCGAAGGCCTGAGCCAACTGCTGAATACCGTGCGCATCGTTCAGCGGAGCATCAATCCGGAGCTCGGCATCGAGGGAGTTCTCCTCACGATGTTCGATTCGCGCCTCAATCTCTCGAAACAGGTCAAGGGAGAGGCCGAGGAGTACTTCGGGGCCAAGGTCTTCAAGACATGGATTCCCCGTAATGTCAGGCTTGCCGAGGCGCCCAGCTTCGGCCAGCCGATCGCGTTGTATGACGTTCTGTCCACCGGGGCGCGCGGCTATCTCAGCCTGGCCTCCGAGATCGTTCGACGGGACGAAGACAGGAAGGGGGCCGTAGTTGGTCAAGCCTGAATCCCGGCGCCTGGGCAAGGGTCTGGGAGCTTTGCTCGGCGAGTATCTGGAAGAACCCGAAGGCGGCGCGCATCCGATTCGAGAGCTCGACATAGGGCGCATCCGGCCGAATCCATATCAGCCGCGACGCCAGTTCGAAGGAAGTGCGCTCGACGAGCTGGAGGCGTCCATTCGGGAGAATGGATTGCTCCAGCCCCTGGTCGTGAGACCATCCGGTCCCGATTTCGAGCTGGTCGCCGGCGAACGCCGCTGGCGAGTGCTGACGAGGCTGGGTTGGGAAAAGGCCCCGACGATCGTGCGGCCTCTCAGCGATGAGCAGATGCTCGTCGTGGCCCTCGTGGAGAACCTGCAACGCGAGGACCTGGGGCCCCTGGAGGAGGCCGTTGGCTACCAGCAGCTGATCGACGGGTTCGGGCTCACGCAGAAGGAAGTGGCCCGGCGGGTTGGGCGCGACCGTTCCACTGTGGCCAACGCTCTCAGGCTCCTCACGCTTCCGGCGGCAGTCCGCGAGCTGTTGAGCGATGGCTCACTTACGGCCGGACATGCGCGCGCGGTTCTCTCGATCGATGGAGAAGCGGCACAGGTCCTGTTTGCGCGCGAAATGGTCGCGAAAGGGCTGTCGGTGCGCGAGGCGGAAGCACGGGCTCGCAGTGGCAGGAAGCGAGAGGGACCGGGCGCTAAGCGAGGGCCCGCGCACGTAGATCCGGTGGCGACGAAGGCGGCGATTCTGCTCTCGCGGGCCTATGGAACGGACGTGAAGGTTTCCCTGCGCTCCAAGACGGCCGGGGAGATTCGGATCCCGTTCCGGGACCCCGACGACTTCGAGCGGCTGGCACGGGAGCTCCTGGCTCCGGCTGAGGCCGACGAACTGTTCGGCGCGCTATGAGCGGGGAAGGCAGCCGGCGCTGGACGCTGATCGTCGTGCGAGAGGGCCAGGTGAATTCGCGAACCGTCGAGCTGTCGCTGGGTCGTGTGATGGTCCTCGGCGGACTCGCACTCATCGTTCTGGCGACGACCTTCTTCGCCGCCGGCAGACTCACCCACGAACTGACATCCCGGAATCTGGTAGCGGCACTCGAAGCCGAGGTCTCCGATTTGCAGGAGGAAAACGCGGCAATGGCCGTGGTGGCCGAGCGGCTCGAGCGGCTCGAGTCGGAGTACCGACAGCTGAGGGGTGTGATGGGCGGCGAGCTGGGAGCTTCGCGACGTGACATTCTCCTGCCGCCTTTGTCGGAGGAAGATGCGACCGCTCGCCGCGAAAGCGAGCAGGAAGAGGAAGCCCGATTCGTGTGGCCGGTCGTGGAGCAGGGGTTCGTCACGCGAAGCTTCGGCGACACCACCGCGTCTCCGGCCGGAGAGCACGCGGGAGTGGACATTGCTGTGCCAGCCGGTTCGTACGTCCGTACAACCCGGGGAGGCACGGTGACGGAAGCGGGAGAGGAAGCGGAATACGGACTGTTCGTCAGGGTGTCGCACGACGATGAAATGAGCAGTCTGTATGCGCACAACTCCTGGTTGTTCGTGTCCGTCGGTGATTCGGTGGAGATGGGCGAGGTGATAGCGCTGTCGGGAAACAGCGGAAGGTCGACCGCTCCACACCTCCACGTGGAGCTCCAGATCGAGGGCCAGGCGGTTGATCCGCTCGATTACCTGACGGAAGGGACCTGAGGACGGGACGCGCGAAGCGCGCCGGGGAGGACGGTGAAAGGATGAGCGAAATGACGAAGAGTAGGAATCGGACAGACAGCGCTCCGCGGGACGTGGGAGACGTGGTCTCGATCATCGGACCGGGCATGAAGGTGGTCGGCGACTGCACCAGCGATGGCACCATCCGAATCGAAGGCCAGGTAGAGGGGTCGGTGAAGGCGGCGAAGAGCGTCGTGATCGGCAAGGATGGAGCGGTCGTGGGGGATGTGATTACGCAGGACGCGATCGTGGCAGGACGCGTCAACGGCAGTGTCAAAGCGGAGAGCCGCGTGGAGCTGCAGACCACGTGCCGGGTCGAGGGCGATATCCGCAGCCGACGGATCAAGCTCGATGAGGGCGGCCAGGTGGACGGAAAACTCCACATGGGCGGGCGGGGCGGAGACAAGATCGAGACGACCGCCAAACATGGGGAGAAACCGGCCCGGACAGCCCCCGAGGCAGTCCAGGCTCAGACGTCGTGATCGCGTAAATATATCATTGAATTGCGGTTATGCGGTTGTACTTCGAGTGACGACTTATCCACAGTTGTCCACATCGACGATGCCGGAGCACGCGTCGGCGACACGGTTTTCCACACTCGTGGCATGAGGATACCGTGGTCCTGATAGACGCACTCCTGTTCCTCGTCGGACTGACGGCGCTCACACTCGGCGCGGACTGGCTCGTCACCGGAGCCTCGCGGGTGGCGGAACATCGTGGCGTGAGTCCGATGCTCGTCGGGCTCACGGTCGTGGCTTTTGGCACATCGGCGCCGGAACTGGTGGTGTCCTCGGCTGCCGTCCTGCGAGACCAGGCGGGAATCGCGGTCGGGAACGTGATGGGATCGACCGTCGCGAACGTGGGGCTGATCGTAGGTCTGGGGGCACTGGTGCGTCCGATCAACGTGCACCGGAAGCTGCTTCAGCGCGAAGCACCGCTCATGGTGCTGGTCCTCGCCGCCGTCATGGTCTTCGCTTCCGACGGTGTGATCGGCCTGCTGGACGGACTGGTCCTGGTCGGCGGATTCACCATCTACATGCTGTATCTGGTCCGATGGGCCAAGTCCGAGACGGAGACCGGACAGTATCAGGCGGCCCGTATCGAGGCCCATGCTACGGACAGGGGCGCGGCGCGGCGTCCCTACCTCAACTGGCTCCGGGTCGCGTTCGGAACGGGCCTGTTGCTCGCCGGTGCCTGGTGGATGATCGAGTCGGCCACGAGAATCGCGATCGCATACCAGGTTCCGGAGGAAGTCGTGGGGGCCACCATGGTGGCCGTCGGGACGTCTCTGCCCGAGCTGGCGTCAACGATTGCCGCCGCGGCACGCGGACTGGGCGATATCGCGATCGGCAACGTCATCGGGTCGAACATCTTCAACCTGGGGCTGGTGCTCGGGACAGCTTCGCTCATCAGTCCCCTCGGATTGACTTCCGCCACGGTCGTCACGCAGGTGGTGCCGGCCATGATCTTCTGCCTGGCACTGATCCCCCTCGCCTACACCGGGGAGCGGGTCAGCCGCCCGGAAGGGATCCTCCTCCTGATCGGTTACGCCGCCTTCCTGTACCAGGTTCTCTGAGTTACCTGCCCGCACGCCCTTTCGCTCCTCCCGAATCCAGGTAAAGTTGTTCTGTAAAGGGTCAACCAGCGGAGGGCGGGATGGCTTCATCGGTGAAGATGAGCAGCAAGCACCAGATCGTCGTGCCCCGGGAGGCACGTGAGGCACTGGGCCTCCGGGCCGGAGACCGACTACTCGTGACCGTGGCCGGCGAGGTCATCGAAATGCGGGCGGAACCTCGTGACGTCGTGTCGGAGCTCGAGGGACTCCTGTCGAACTCGAGCTCGGCCGCAAGCGATCTATGGCCGGAGGTTACCGGTGAGTGAGACGAGCGGCCTCCAACAGGTGCTCGCCGATGCGAGGGTGGTGTACATCGATGCAGGCGTACTCGCGCTCCACCTCACGGGCAATCCGACCTATCTCCCCCTGACGCGCGCCGTGCTCGGAGGGCTGCGCGACGGCGACTTCCAGGGGCGGACATCGGCTGTCACCGTGTATCAACTGCTCGTAGAGCCATACCGATCGGGACAGGAACAAACGGCGGAACGCGTGGAGAGGCTGGTGGCGGCGCTACCCGGCCTCGAGGTCGTGCCGGTATCGGCGACGATCTGCCGCCAGGCGGCCCAGGTGAAGACGCAGATCGGCGGCGGCCTCACGCGAGCGATCCAGATCGCCACCGCGCTCGCGGGCGACGCCCAGGTCTACGTCACTCAGAAATCGGCGCTTCGCCGCATAGCCGGGCTCAGGGTGGCCCAGCTCGACGCGTATCTCAGGGGCGGAGTGGCCTAGTCGGCGAACTGGACGTCCACGGGCCCGGGCACGAGACCGGCCTCGACGCCACGCGCCAGGAACAGCCGCACGGCCTCGCGTCCATCGGGTCCGTAGTCGAGCGTCCGCTGGTTCACGTACATTCCCACGAAATCGTCGGCGGTCCGTCGATCGAGCCCCCGGGCAAAGCCCATCGCGTAGTCCATAGCCTGCTCGCGGTGGTCGAGCGAGTATGCGATACTGCGCCGCAGGTAGTCGGAGACACGCGGAATCAGATCGGCTCCCAGGTCCCGCCTGATCACGTTTCCTCCCAGCGGCAGGGGCAACCCCGTCTCTTCCTTCCACCACCTGCCCAGGTCTTCCAGGAGCACCAGGCCGGCATCGGCGTACGTGAGCTGACCTTCGTGAATGATCAACCCGACGTCCACGGCTCCGTCTCGCACGGCCTCGAGGATGGCGTCGAAGGGCATGACCACGGTACGGGCCGCCGGCTCCCAGAGCTTCAGGGCCAGGTACGCGGACGTGAGCTCGCCCGGAATGGCGATGGTGGAGGAGCGGATCGCATCACGATCCAGGGGCTCGCGGCTCACGAGTCGCGGGCCGTAGCCCTCACCCATGCTGGCACCGTGCGGCAACAGGATGTAGCGGTCGGTCAGATAGGCGTATGCGTGGATCGACACAGCCGTCACCTCGAGCTCGCCCCGCATGGCCCGTTCGTTGAGTTCCTGGATTCCCTGCAGCTCGTGCTCGAAACCGAGCTCGGCCGTATCGATCTCGCCGGAGGCCAGCCCGTAGAACATGAATGCATCGTCCGAATCCGGACTGTGCGCGACGCGTATGATCCGCCGGGAATCCCGGCCTGACTCTCTCGTATTCATGGCGCCCGAAGGTATGCCGCACCCCCGGCCGCGGCAAACGTCTCCGCGAAACTTGCCTCGGGATGCGGGATGCAGTCTCAGAGGGGCCTGAAGAGCAGGCCCGACGGCATCTTCGGCTCGAAGAACGTGGACTTCGGGGGCAGTCGCCCTCCTGCAGCTGCCGTGGTCCACACGTCCTCGAGCGATACAGGTGGGAGAATGAACCCGCACCCCCGGTCGGACACGTTCCCGGCGGGACCCGGGTCGCGGGCGTAGAAGAGGATCCCATCTCGAGCCGCCCGGTCCGCGTCGAGCCCGTACAGCGCGCCCAGGATCAACTCGTCGAACACAACCGGGGCGATCCTGGCTCGCTCGGATGAAATGCGTGCCGCGCGGAGAGCCTCGGGTCGAGCCACCGCCAGCCACGCCCGATCCCCCGCGGCTGGAACGACGATCAGGGAACCGGACCCCTCACCGGCGACCCGCTCCTCGGCCTCCGCAGGGGACAATGGTCCGAGATCCTCGAGCAGGAACGCCTCCTGCAGCGCCGCGATCCAGTCGAACGAAACAGGTACCCCGACCGGTGAGCCGGTGAGGATGCGATGCGTGGGCCGCACGACCAGACCCGGATCCCGCTGACTCACCACGCACACCATTAAGTATGCGGCCTTTACGTTGCCACCAAGCGAGTCGGCAGCCGCAAGCGCGGTCTCATAGCGATGGTGTCCGTCCGCGATGAGCAGCGGGTGAGATGCGGCAGCCGAAATAATTTCCTCGCAACGAGTTCCGGAGATCAACCACAGCGCGTGCCGGATTCCATCCGGGGTGAGCGCTTCGACGACTGGAGCCCCGGCGACCACCTCCCGCTCCAGGTCGTACAGGGCAGATGACTCGTCGCGTGCCACCATGAAGATCGGCGACAGCTGCGCCCCGGTCGCGAGCGTGAGCGCGAGGCGGTCCTTCTTGGGTCCGGAGTGTGTCCGCTCGTGCGGGAGCACCTCTCCCCGGTCAAGGGGGCTGAGGCGAAGGGCGGCGAAGACGGCCAGCCGCTCGGCCCGCGTGCCGTCTACCTCGAACTCCTGTCGATACACGTACACGGCGGGCTCCGGGTCCACCGCCAGGATACCATCCGAGATCCAACGGGCGAGCGTGGCGGCGGCGTTCGAGTAGCGCTCGTCCGGCGATCCTTCGGGGAGGATCAGGCGGACGCAGTTATGCTCGCTCCGCTCCTTCAGGTCGGCGGCGCCGCGGGAATCGATGACGTCGTACGGAGGTGCCAGCAGGAGCGACAAGTCGCCGGCCGAGTCGGTGAAGCGGAGGGCGGAGAACGGGGCGAGTTCGGGCACGATTTCCGTCCGGGTTTCTCGGTTCAGTCGCACCATCTAGCTTGGGGTTGGAAGCATCGCCGGCCGAGCGACGTGCAGCAAGGGCTGTGACGGAAGTGTCCGTGGACACGGCCCGGCAGCGACATTCGAAACGATGGAGGTTGATGGATGCGATCGGTGGAGGGTCTGCTGATCGACCTGGACGGAACGGTCTACCAGGGGCGGGAGCTGATCCCGGGCTCCGCCACCGCGATAGCGCAGCTGCGGGAAGCGGGCATACCGTTCGTGTTCACGACCAATACGAGCCGCATGTCGAGGTCCGACATCACGGCATCGCTGCAATCGATGGGGCTGTCGGTGCACCGATCCGAGATCTTCAGCGCCCCCGTAGCGGCCGCCTGCTGGCTGAGCGACGAAGGCGTGCGCCGCATTCAGCTCCTGGTCCCGGATTCGACTCGTGAAGACTTCGCGGACTTCGAGATCGTGGACGAGGACGAGGACCCGGACGCGGTTTTGATAGGCGACCTGGGGGCCGGGTTCACTTTCGAACGCCTGAACGCCGGATTTCGCAGTCTGCGCGGCGGCGCTCGACTTGTGGCAATCCATCGAAACCGTTTCTGGCTCACCGACGAGGGGCCGACCCTGGACGCCGGTCCGTTCGTGGCCGCCCTCGAGTACGCGAGCCGCCAGCAGGCGACGCTGGTAGGAAAACCGTCAGCCGCGTTCTTCGACTCGGCTGCATCACTTCTGGGTCTTCGGCGAGAAGCGCTGGCCGTAGTCGGAGACGACCCGGAGACCGACGTGCGCGGTGGACGCGCGGCCGGCTTGACGACCGTACAGGTTCGAACCGGGAAGTTCGATCCGGCGCTGTTCGAGGAGGCGCCGTCGGAAGAGCGACCAGACCACCTCGTGAGCTCACTGGCCGATGTTCCGTCACTGCTTGCCTGACCGATCGTGGCGGCTTTTCGCCGCACTGGTCCTCGTGTGTCTCGCGGGCCCCGCGATGGGCCAGGAGCCGAACGCTGCCCGGCGCGTGCAGCTGCCCCCGGACCCACCCGAAGTCCACCTCGGCTTCCGTCCCGGGGATGACCGCCAGGTAGTCGATTGGGGCCAGGTTACGGGGTACCTGGAAGCGCTTGCAGAGCAGAGCGACAGGGTGGCGTTGGACACGATCGGCCGGAGCACGCTGGATCGGCCGATGGTGCTGCTGACCATCACGGATACCGCGAATCACGCACGCCTGGCAGAGATCCGCTCGGAGCAGGCCCGCCTGGCGGACCCACGCCGCATCGAAGGCACGGAGGAGCGCGAGGAGCTGGTCCGGGGAGGGCGGCTGGTGGTGTTGATCACGGCGGCCATACATCCCACGGAAGTCGGCAGTTCACTGATGCCTCTGAATCTCGCGTATCGGCTGGCCTCGGCCACGGACCCGGTGCTGCTCGAAGTCCTGCGAGAATGCGTGGTCCTGATCGTTCCGGCGTTGAACCCGGATGGCGTGGACATGGTCGCGGAGTGGTACCGGGAGTCGCTCGGCACGCCGTGGGAGGGATCCGTCCCGCCGTTCCTGTACCACCACTACACGGGCCACGACAACAACCGTGACTGGTATTCCCTGACGCAGATCGAGACCCGGAACGTGGTCGAGAGGGTGCACAACGTCTGGCATCCGCAGATCGTGCACGACATCCATCAGCAGGGTGCGTACGGCAGCAGGTACTTCGTGCCGCCATGGACGGATCCGATCGAGCCCAACGTGGATCCTCTTCTCACCGCCGCCACGAACTCGCTGGGTACGACCATGGCCTGGGAGCTCCTGCGGCAGGGAAAGACGGGCGTCGCGGTGAACGAAAAGTACGACGCATGGAGTCCCGCCAGGGCCTACTCGCACTACCATGGAGGCGTTCGCATCCTCAGCGAGACCGCCAGCGCCGAGCTCGCGACGCCGATCGAAGTGCTTCCGACCGAATTGCTCGCGGCCGACGGAGAAAGCCCTGCTCGCGGGCCGACCTGGAACAATCCGGTTCCCTGGCCCGGCGGGCCGTGGGCCATGGCCGATATCCTCGACTACATGGAAACGGGAGCGATCGCCCTGCTGCGCTCGGCCGCCGGATCCCGCGAGGTCTGGCTGGACAACTTCGCGGCGGTGGGGGAACGGGCGGTGGAGGGATGGCCGGAGTGGCCGGCGGCCTGGATCATTCCGGCCGGACAGCGAAACGAGGCAGGAGTGGCGGAGCTCACCAGGATCCTGCGTACGGGGGAAGTCGAGATCGACGTGGCCGTGAGCGACCTCACGGACGGTGACTCGATCTATCCGGCTGGAAGCCTGGTGGTGGAAATGCGCCAGCCCTACGCCTCTTTCGCGCAGATGCTGCTCGCGCCGCAGGTCTATCCGGGCGAGCTAGACTCTCCAGGCGGATCTCCGCGTGAGCCCTACGACGTTACGGCGCACAATCTGCCGCTGTTCCTGGGCGTGAGTGCACTGCCTGCGCATGGAATGCCGCAAGGTGATCTCGTGCGCATGGAGGGGGTGCCCGCGCCGGCTCCCCGACACGCGGATGGCGTATCGGCGGAACCCGGACTGCTCGTGGGCCTGTATCAGCCATGGGTTCCAGCGGCGGACGAAGGCTGGACCCGCTGGGTGTTCGATGGCTACGAGATCCCGTACGCCTCGCTGAGCAACCAGCAGGTCAGGCAGGGAGAGCTGACGCGGCGTTTCACGAGCATCGTCCTTCCGTCGATCGATCCGGAAGTGCTCGATGAGGGCTGGGAGCCGGAAGAGATGCCGGTCGAGTACACCGGTGGCCTCGGGCCCGCCGGGGTGGAAGCTCTGCGCGCTTTCGTGGAGGGAGGCGGAACCCTGGTGGCGCTCGGCCGGTCCGCCTCGTGGACCGCCGACAAACTGAACCTCCCCGTGGTCGACCGCCTGCGCGACCAAGCCAAGGACGTGTACTTCGCGCCTGGAGCACAGGTCGCGGTGGAGGTCGATACGACCACGGCCGTCGGCCGGTCGATGCCACCGCACACGGCCGCGTGGCTCGAGGAAGGAGCGGCATTCGACCTCCCGGCGGCGAGTTCCGGCGTGTCCGTGGCCACGTACGGCGCCAGGCCGCAGGTGCTCAGCGGCTGGATGCACGGGGTGACCGTCCTGGCCGGGGCTTCTGCGGTCGTCGAGGTCCCGCTCGGAGAGGGAAGGGTCGTACTGTTCGGCATCGATCCGCAGCACCGGGGCCTGTCCATGGCCACGTTCCCGCTCCTGTTCAACGCTCTCAGGCGCGTACCCTGAGGAACCGGCCACCGATGAGGGAGAGGTCGTCTGCGACCGACGATCCTGATGCGGACGGTCACGGAGCCGGCGCGACTCCGGCTGGCTCCCGCTTCGGCAGCCTCACTTCGGCCACGCAGCCGGGACCGTCAGTCCGGTTGCGCAGAGTCACACGGCCGCCATGCGCTTCGACGATCTGCCGACTCAGGGCGAGGCCAATGCCCGAACCGCGCGGCTTCGTCGTGAAGAACGGGACGAACAGGTTGGCGGTCTGTGCCAGGCCGGGACCTTCGTCCACCACCCGCACCTGCACGCACCCGTCCACCTCGTCCCATCCGATGCGTACCGCACCTCCGGTTTCGAGCGCGGCATCCACGGCGTTGTCCAGCAGGTTGATGAGGAGCTGATCGAGCTGGTCTCCATCCGCCTCGATCGTGAGACTCGGCCCGTCCAGGACCTGGACCGCGATCCGGGATTCGAGGCTCGCCACCCGGCGCACCCAATCCCGCACGTCGAGCTTTCGCCTCTGCGGCTGCGGAAGCTTCGCGAGGCGTGCATACGAGGACATGAAGCGACCGAGCGCCTCGGATCGGCCGGCGATCACCCGCAGACCTTCCTTCAGGTCCTCCGCGTCCTCGCCCGCCACGTCATCCCGATCGAGCAGCGCACCGAGGCTGGTGGCAATCGACTTGATCGGCGTCAACGAGTTGTTGATCTCGTGGCTCAGCACCCGGATCAGCCTCTGCCACGCCACGCGCTCCTCTTCGCGCAGAACCTGGCTGAGGTCGGCCAGCACCACGAGCCTGTGCGGGCGTCCCTCCCAGCGAAAGCTGCGTCGCCGCAGCTCCCAGCGTCCGAGACCCTCGGCCACACCTACGTCCATGACCCGCGGCGTTTGACCGGCCAGGCACTCACTCAGTCCCAGCTCCTCCGCCGTGCGGCCCAGGACGTCTCTCTGGCTCTGTCCGAGGAGGTCCTCGCCGGCCCGGTTGATGAGCTGCAGCCGGTCGTGATCGTCAAACGAGAACAGGGCTACGTCGATCACGGTCATCACGCGGGTGAGGAGGTTCGACGCCTCGAGCGCATCCAGTCGCTGGTCGTGGAAAGAGCCGGCGAGCTCGTTGACCTCGTGCAGGATGAGGCCCAGGGCATCGTCCTTGGCCGGGGCCCGGGTACGAAGAGAGTAGTCACCCTCGCGCAGGGCTTCCAGCATGTTGGAGACGGCGTGCAGTGGGCGTACCAGCCGGTCTCGCATCGCGATCAGGAGAGAGATCCAGGCGCCGAGAACCACGACGGTCACGGTCCACTGAGTTCGACTCGCGTGGTCGCCGGTCCACACGAGCGCCAGGGCGACGATCACCGCCGGCACGCCGGATAGCACGGCCAGGAGCGGGATGGCCCTCTGGTAGGTGAACCGCTTTCGCAGGTGGCGTTTGACGCCGCGCTGGATCATGTGCGGCCCTCCCCGTGCTCCCTCAGGCGTGAAGGCCATGCCGCTTGAGGCGCCGATACAGCGCGCTGCGGCTGAGGCCCAGATCGTGGGCCGCGCGACTCACGTTCCCGCGGTTCCGCGCGAGAGCTTTCCGGATCAGAATACGTTCGGCTTCGTCGAGCGGAACGGCCTCGAGGCGCAGGGATCCCTCCATGGCCTGGCGAAGGCCGAGATGCTCGAGGTCCACCGTGTGATTCTCGGTCAGAAGCACGGCCCGCTCGATGGAGTGTCGCAGCTCGCGGACGTTCCCGGGCCACGGGTGCCGGAGCAGTGCGTCCATGGCGGAAGCCGAGAACCTCATGTCCGGGCGCCCGTACTTGGCTCCGCTGATCCGGAGGAAATGAGCCGCCAGAAGCGGGATGTCCTCCTGCCTCTCACGCAGCGGAGGCAGCTGGATCTCGACCGTGTTCAGGCGATAGTACAGGTCCTCGCGGAACGTGCCATCGGCCACCGACCGCTCCAGGTTGGAGTTGGTGGCGGTGATGATCCGGACGTCCACCTTCCGGGCCTTGGAGGAGCCCACCCGCTGGTATTCGCCGGACTCTAGCACGCGCAGCAGCTTGGCCTGCTGTGTGAGCGGAAGGTTGCCGATCTCGTCCAGGAACAGGGTCCCGTGCCCGGCCAGCTCGAAGTACCCGACCCGATCGGCCTTGGCGTCCGTGAATGCCCCCTTCACGTGTCCGAACATCTCGCTCTCGAACACCCCTTCCGACAGGCCGCCGGTGTTCACGGTGACCAGCGGGCGATCCGAGCGATTCGACCGGTAGTGAAGCCAGCGGGCGACGACTTCCTTGCCCGTGCCTGGTTCGCCCGTGATGAGTACGTTGGCGTCGGACGGTCCCACCCGCTCGATCAGGCGAAGCACGGGCTGCATGATCCGGGAGTCCGCGATCAGCTCGGGCACGTCCGCATCCCGCAGCATCTCGTTCTCGGCCTCCAGGAACTGTGCCCGGCGAATGGCCTTCACGAGCACGAGCTGCGACGCGATGGTCGCCAGCAGGCGGTCGTTGTCCCACGGCTTTTCGATGTAGTCGCGCGCCCCGCGGCGCATGGCTTCCACGGCGCTCTCGATACTGCCCCAGGCGGTCATGACGATGATGGGAAGTGTGCTGTCGAGCGCCTGGATGCGGGGGATCAGGTCGAGCCCTTCCTGACCGGAGGTGGTGTCGCGCGTGTAGTTGAGATCGAGAAGCAGGCAGTCGAACTCGTCGAGCTCGAGGAGCTCGAGAACTTCGGCGGGCGAAGTCGCCGTGGCTATGTCGAACCCTTCCCCCTTCAGGAGGAGGCGAAGCGCCGCGAGGACGTCCGCCTGATCATCGGCGATCAGGATGCTGGCTGTGGGCGTACTCACGATCAGCTCGCCTCGGTCGCCGACGAGCGCTCTTCGACGATGCGCCCGTCGAAAAGGTGGATGGTACGCTCGGCGTACGCGGAGTAGCGGGGGTCGTGCGTGACCATGAGGATGGTGGATCCCTCGGCATGCAGCTCCTTGAGGAGTTCCATCACCGCCTCGCCGTTGGTCGAGTCGAGATTCCCCGTCGGCTCGTCCGCCAGGAGGATCAGGGGGTCACCCACCACGGCGCGCGCCGCCGCGACCAGTCGAGATTCCCCGTCGGCTCGTCCGCCAGGAGGATCAGGGGATCACCCACCACGGCGCGCGCCGCCGCGACCCTCTGCTGCTGACCGCCGGAGAGCTGCGAGGGATAATGATCCATGCGGTGGCTCATGCCCACGCGCTCCAGCGCCCGGTGCACCAATGATCCATGCGGTGGCTCATGCCCACGCGCTCCAGCGCCCGGTGCACCCGGTCCTTGCGCTCGGCGGCGGCCATGCCGCGATACGTGAGCGGCAGCTCGACGTTCTCGTACACGGTGAGATCGCCGATCAGGTTGAAGGCCTGGAAGATGAACCCGATGTGCTTGTTCCGGACCCGGGCCCGCTCGGAGGCCGTGAGGTTGGCCACCGGCTCGCCGTCCAGCCAGTAATCCCCGTCGGTCGGCGTGTCCAGCAGACCGATCAGCGACAGGAGGGTGGACTTCCCGCATCCCGAGGGTCCCATCACCTCGGCGAACTCCCCGTCCAGAATCTCCAGGTGAATGTCC
>JBDGXI010000209.1:0-3171 GCA_039584685.1 Gemmatimonadota bacterium
GCCACGCTCCATCCCGGATGCCGTAGTCGTCGAAGGTGAGCCCGAAGCCCGAACTGGAGGCAGCGTCCAACTGCATTTCCGGGTTCTCCACCGGCGACACCCTGCCGTACCAGTACTCCACGATCCGGTCGCGCCGGTAGCTCAACATGGCGGCCAGTGTGTCGGCGGCGAACTGGCTCGGGAGCTCGCCCGCATCCACAGCCGCCCGGATCTGCTCGTCCGTAAACGAGCCCACCAGCTTCGCGCCCCAGTAGGAGTCGCGGTCCGTCCGATTCACGAACGCTTCGTTCGGCCAGTTGGCTTTCCAGCCCTCCGGAACGAAGGTCTCGACCTGCATCCATCCGATGGACGGATCGATCACCTCGGACGGCTGCCGTTCCCAGCCCTGGCGGTAGAATCCGAGCGTGAAGAGGCGCGCCGTGGTCGGCCAGAAATCGAAGTTGTACTCCTCGCCCTCCCGTGGATAATGCGGCCGGATGGTGCCGCTTCCCAGGCTCGCCGCGAAGTCGATCAAGTAGTGGCGCACGTACCCCGGGTCCACGAACGCGTCCATAGTATTCGCGAAACGCATGTCCACGTGGTTAACCCACGACGATACCACGTACAATCCTCGCAAGTCGCGGCGATGCTCGTGCGCGTACCAGTCGTTCGGGTCGTCCTTCCTCGTGCCGGAAAAGTGGAACGGACCGAGGGGTGGACCGGGCACGTACTGGCTGGCCACGGCGAGGAAGCGGCCGTCGGGCAGGGTGTCCACGCGAGACAGGATCTCGTCCACCATGTCGATCTCGAGCGGGCGCTCCACGAACTCCTCGTCCTCGTAGGTCGCGCCCTTCTTCACGCCCGTGATGTGCTCCCGACGGAACCGGAAGATGTAGTCTTCCGGCACGTGGTAGCCGGCCGCGTACAGCAGGCGATTCGCGATCACCCCGGCGGAGCTCGAGAGGTACTGAAAGCCCAGCGGGTCGAACTTCACCACGTAGCGGACGCCGCGGGAATCCTGGATGTGGAACCCCGGTGAGATACCCTGCAGCTTGGCCTGCGTGAGCACGATGGGGCCCGTCGTATCCGGGCCCGTACCCGTCGTCGGTCCCCTGAACATCTGCTCGGGCGAAAAGGACCGCCGGCCATTCCGGTGCTCGAACCATGCCGAGTTCACCACGTCGTCGTGCCGGGTGACGTTCAGCGCCTCGTGGTTTTCGTTCACCAGCCGCCGTACGCTGATCCCCTTCGAGACCTGTCCACTGATCGCGTCACGGATCAGCAGGGGCGCCTCCAGGGGCTTCCGGTACGCCGGCTCCTCGATTGGCAGGGTGTCGGCGTACGCGATCGGCTCGGGACGCAGAGGCACGGGCGGCTGGTGGGCACACCCCCCCAGGACCGAGAGAACACCTGCCGCCATGAGCGGGCCTCGCATCCGGATCAGAATGGCCATGATCCCCTTATTCCCGCGGTCATTCCCTCCGCGCTGAATCCGAGGTAGGCCAATCCGAGTAGAGCCGTCGGCCGGCTGAGCCGCAGCCCGAGGCCGTAGGACGGGTGCCAGTCGCCGCCTTCGATACTGTCGATCGTCTCGCCCACGGCGCCGTAGTGGAAGAACAGGAAGGTCTCGGCCCGCATGCGGCTGTGCAGCTCCCGCCACACCTCGAACCGGTACTCCGACATGAAAGACAGCATGTCGTAGTCGACGAACCGACGGGACGGAAACCCCAGCGCGCTGCGGCTTCCCCCAAGAGTGGAAAGGTGATAGAACGGCACGCCCTCGCCACCGTCGTCACGGGCGATGTCGGAGGTCACCCGAAATGCAAACTGCTGCTGCCTGTTGATCGCTGCGTACGTCTGGACGAAACCGGTCAGCAGCCGGAAGTCGGAGTCGGTGTTCGAGAGGCCGAAGAACGAGCGCGCCGCCAGGCCCGCCGTCACTCCGGTCTGCTGGAAATCCTTCCATCGGGTCAGGTCCAGCGTGCTGCTTAGCTCCAGGCGCACGTATTCGGTGGTCTCACTCGCCCCGTACAGGGAATCGGTCGGAAATTCGGTGAAGATCGACTGCGATGTTCCGATCGGGTCGCCGACCTCGTTGTGCTCGTAGGCCGCCCCGCCGGCCAGAATCAGGAACGGTGTGACCTTCAACCCTGTGCGCGCGGACACGTCCCACCAGTCACGTCGATAGAACGCGCGGTCGTCAGCGACGGTCTGCGACCCGATGCCGTAAAAAGGCGTTTGCGCGTCCCGTTGCCATTTCGCCTCGGTCGAGAGCCACGTGGTCCGCCCGTTCAGGATGATCCCCGCCCGGTAGCGTTGCGACAGGCGCCGCGACACCGCGGCGTGTACGTAGAACGGGTAGTAGCGATCGAACTGGAGCTCCAGTGCCGCGGCGCTCCGCGGGCCGATGGTGGAGCGGATCGTCGGGCGCACGCCCCACTCGGACATGGCCCGGTAGGTCCGCACCAGACCGCTGGGAGGGCGGGGCGCCGTTAGCTCGCCCACCAGCCAGGCAGGAAAGCGAACCAGCACCAGGTCCAGCGGCCAGCCGATCACCTTGAGCGGAAACTCCACGACATCCACCCAGTCGGCCGAATACCGGGCCGGCGGCCGCTGCAGCGTGTCGCGGATCGCGTCGGCCACGGCCGCGGTGCCTGGCACCTCCGGAACCGTGTCAGCCGCCGCGGAGTCGGAGGGAGCGGTCGGCACTCCCTGGGCCCCTGCAACGAGGGGCGCGAGACCCGCCACGAGAGCCAGGATCAGAAGCGTGGTCGCCAGGGAGGCCGGCGTCGCGCGACGGGGCACGAGCCTCATCTGGAGCACCGCGCGGGCAGCCCTGCCGCCGTTCCGTCGTACCGGCGAACGGTGAATTCATCGACCACGTGTCCGCCGCGATCGATCGTTCGCCCACGGATGCGATCGGCGTCGATGGTCAGCTCGAC
Source organism: Gemmatimonadota bacterium (assembly GCA_039584685.1). Taxonomy (GTDB): domain Bacteria; phylum Gemmatimonadota; class Gemmatimonadetes; order Palauibacterales; family Palauibacteraceae; genus Benthicola. Next base: position 2,922 of record JBDGXI010000209.1, read on the forward strand.
GTACTCGTAGACCCGCTGCGCCGTCGCCAGGAGAACCGTGTTCGTGATGTCCCGGGCGTAGCGTGATGCGCCGCCTCCCCCGGAGAGCACGTGGACCGGCCCGCACCCGTCCACCACGCGGCGGCCGTCCCGGATAGGCCACGTGCGCTCGTAATGATGGTCGTGGCCCGCCGTGACCAGGTCCACGCCGTAGCGCTCGAACAGGGGAAGGAGGCTCTGTCGCACGTCCTGGTCGAGCCCGTGCCCGCTG
>JBDGXI010000057.1:0-12514 GCA_039584685.1 Gemmatimonadota bacterium
CGCGGCAGACCAGGTGAGGGAGATCTGGGACTCGCTGATTCCGGAGCCCGCCAGGCCCGTGGGCGCGGTCGGGGGAGTGCCGTCCAGCGTGCGGGCCGTGGCGACGTTGCTCGGGCCGCTCTCGTTCCCACTGGAAGTCGCACTCGTGATGTAGTACCGATACTCGGTCCAGGGCTGGAGCCCGGTATCCGAGTAGGTGCTCTGCGACGAACCCACGCTGCCGAGGAACGCGCCGCTGGCCCTGTAAATCCGGTATTCGACGACCTGACCCGTGTTGACCCGAGTCCACTTCAGGTCAATCCGGGACGGGCTGATGGCCGTGGCCGTGAGGTTCGACGGACTCGGGACGGCCTGGACCTCCTGCGCCCTGCCGACCCCCGCGTTGGTGACCAGGAGGATCAGGGCAGTCCCCACCAGCCCGAGCGTCCGCAACCGGGCGGATCTCACGGGCCGGTCTCCACCGGGAGCGGGGCCGAAAGGTCACTCTCGTTACCCGCCAGGTCTACGGCCGTGACCGCGAAGAAGTAGCTGCCGGGCGGCAGCCCTGACACCGTGACTCGTGTATCGAGACCGAGGTCGAGACGCACACCCTCCGGTCCCGACGGTGGCAGGACAGGGGAGTAGTACAGCCGATACCCGGCGAGGTCGGTGAGAGGTTGGCCGGCCGCGTCCACGGTGGGTGCGTCCCACTCGAGTGTGATCGAATACTGATCCGACGGATGGGTCGGGAGGCCGCTCGACGGGCCCTCGGGGCTGCAGGCATACAGGACGCCCAATGCTCCGATGGCGGCGGCGAGTGCCGCGGCCCGAATCCTGGTCGGTCGTCCTCGCTTCATGTCCGCATCCTGTCTGGCTCGCGGCTCCACGCGGCGCAGGCACGCATCCCCGGAGGTCAGCGGGGGAGCCCGACGGGTTGGGTGCCGGCACGGACTGCGGAGCCGTTCTCTACACGATTCCTGGCCGTGGAAATCAGAATATAATGGTAAGCGACCGAAAGCGCCCGTTTCCGACCGGCAGGTGTGGCCCGTCAACGGCAACGACCGTCCATGGAGTATTGACAATAAAGATATTCAGATATTAGAATACTTTGGTATGTAGTCCAGGATAGAGGATCGAGGGGCGAGCCATCGACCTCCGTTGATGCTGAGAAGGGAAGGCAGGATCGCAATGCCAGAACACGAGACGGGCACGATCAGCGTCGAGACCGTTCACGATGCGGCCAGGGTGCTCAAGTGCATCGGGCACCCCGTTCGGCTTCGGATCATCGAGTTCCTCGACAACGGAGGCGAGCGAACGGTGACCGAGATACGTGAGGCGACAGGGCTCGAACAGGCGGCAGCGTCGCAGCACCTGAATCTCATGAGAGACAAGAGAATCCTCACGGCACGTCGAGATGGCGTGAACGTCTACTATGACATCAGCGACGAGAAAGTCGTGCGCGTCATCGACTGTCTGCGCGCGTGCGACATCTCGAATCGCTGATCTACCCATGGAACGAGCCATGAACAGCAACAACGGGGGTCTATTCTCCCGAGTCCGGCACGCCAGGGTTGGCGTCACAGCCCTGCTGGCGATGGCGCTTGCCACGGCGGTACCTGTGAACGGACACCTACTCCTGGCCCAGGACAGCCCGGGAGGCCGGCCGCTCAGTCTGGAGGCGGCACTCGACGAGGCGCTGGCGGGCAACGCCGGTCTCAGAATCGCGGTGGCTCGGGCCGACATGGCAAGCGCCGCAGCCTCAGGGGCGTCGGCGGTCTACTGGCCTCGCCTGGACTTCGAGAGCGGTTTCATCCGCTCCAACGATCCGGTCTTCGTGTTCGGCACCAAGTTGCGGCAGGCAACTTTCAGCGAGCCGGACTTCGCGGTCGACGCTCTGAACAACCCGGATCCCATCAATGACTGGATGAACCGGATATCGCTTCAGTGGAAGGTGTTCAGCCCCACCGACTGGACTTCCCGCGGAGCCGCATCGCTGGAGGCGGACGCTGCCAACTGGTCGGCCGCTCGGGTCCGCGAGGCGACCCTCACGCAAACCGAAGTACTCTACCGGGAGGCGCAGCGGGCCGGTGCGCAGCTCCAGGCGGCTCGCAGGGCCGAAGAGTCGGCGGCCGCCAATCGCGACGTGTTCGCGCGCCGTGTGGAGGAGGGAGTGCTCACGCGCGCGGACCTGCTCCAGGCCGACGCCGACCACTCGTTCGCCGTCGCCCGGCGGGTGGACGCCGAGCGCATGGAGTCCGACGCACGCCGACGACTGGCCGTGTTCCTCGGCGGAGACGATTCGCGGATGCCCGTGCTCACGGACTCGCTTCGCATCGGGACTGCGGAGTCGGCGGGCGTCGCCGATGCACCGCTCGAGTTCGACGCTTCGATCCGAGCCGACCTCCGTGCCCTGGCCAGCGCGAGGGATGCCGCGGAGGCCGACTCCAAGCGGGCTGGGCGCCAGTACCTGCCCGAGATCGGTGTCTTCGCCAACTACGGGATTCACGCTGCCGAGGCGTTCCGCAACGATGGAGACAACTGGACCGTGGGCGTCGGACTGAAATGGAACATCTTCTCCGGTTTCAGCCGCTCGAATGACAAGCAGAGGGCGGACGCCGGACAGGCCATCGCGGAAACCCGCTATCAGCAGGCGCTCCGGGAAGCTACGGCCGAACTCGCGGAGGCTCGGGACGGAGTGAGTTCGGCCCGACAGGCCGTGGCCGCCACGCTGGCGGCGGGCGAGGCCGCCGAGGCAGGGGCTGAGTTGATGCGCCGCCGGTTCGAGGAAGGGCTCGCCACGGCAGCGGATCTGCTGCAGGCGGAATCGAGGCGGGCGCAAGCCGAGAGTCACTCGATCGACGCCCAGGCGGCTCTCCGGATGGCGGAAGTGCGGCTCCGATTCGTTACCACAATGCACCAGAACGGGAACGACCGATGAATCGATACATGATGCTGGTGGTCCCGGCCCTCGTGGCCCTCGCCGCATGCGACCGGCCGGAGCCGGGGGAGCTGGAAGACGTGCAGGCCGTCGGCACGGTGGAGGTGAGCGCCGCGGCCCTGTCCGAATCCGCATCGCAGGTTCCGGCCAGGGTCGTGGCACAGGAGACCGCGAATCTGGCCACCCGGGCGAGCGGGACCGTCGAATCCGTCCTGGTCGACGTGGGCGCGCGCGTACGCCGGGGGCAGATCCTCGTACGCCTGGAGTCGTCCGGCGTCGAGTCCGCGATGGCGCGCGCGGAAGCCCAGGTCGTGGTGGCGCGCCGCACGTTCGATCGGCTGTTCAGCCTCGAGCGGGACGGGGCGGCGACGAAGCAGGAGCTGGACCAGGCGGAGGCCGCGCTCCGAACCGCCGAGGCCATGGTTGAGGAGGCGGGTGCGTCACGCGAGTACGTGTCGTTGCGGGCCCCGTTCGACGGGACAGTATCGGCGCGTCTCGCGGACCCCGGCGACCTGGCGGTGCCCGGCCGGCCGGTGCTCGTGATCTCCGGGGCCAGCGGCGTGAAGGTCGAGGCGGACCTTCCGGCATCGCTGGCCAATGCCGTGTCGGAGGGCGACCGGGTCACGGTGGCAGCGCCACGGGACGGCAGGCGGTGGTCCGCCACCGTACGCCGGGTGGTGCCGGTGATCGACCTGTCGAGCCATCGCTTCCGGATCGAAGCGACCTTCGATCTTCCCACCGGCGTTCCCACGGCCGGCTCGTTCGTCCGAATGGAGATCGCAGGGCGGGGTGAGCCGAGCGCCTGGGTCCCGAGCGACGCGCTCGTGCGCCGCGGACAGCTGACGGGCGTGTACATCGTGTCCGACGGCGCCCTCCGCCTGCGCTGGATCCGCACGGGACGCCGGACGGCCGACGCCGTCGAGGTGCTGGCCGGCCTGGCCGAGGGGACGCTCGTGGTGCGTGAGCCGGATCCGGGCCTCGTGGACGGCGCGACGGTGGACGACACACACGTGGTGGCCTGGGTATTCACGCCGGAGGGCGTCCGATGAAGACCGAGATCGCCGGGCGACTGGCCGACGCGTTCCTCACCTCCAAACTGACGCCCCTGCTGCTCGCGGCGGCGCTCGGGCTCGGCATCTACACGAGCGCCACCCTCCCGAGCGAGGAAGAGCCTCAAATCATAGTGCCGCTGGCCGATATCTACCTTCCGATGCCGGGCTCCGAGCCGGAGGAGATCGAGAACCGCGCCTTGATCCCGCTCGAAAACGTGCTATCCGGCATCGACGGGGTCGAGTACGTGTACGGGCACGCGCAGCCGGGATTCGGCCTCGTTACGGTGCGCTACGAGGTCGGACGCGATCTCGAAGACAGCCTGATCCGGTTGTATGCCACCCTGATGAAGCACGCGGACCGAATGCCGACCGGTCTGACGTTTCCGCTCGTCAAGACCGTGGCGATCGATGACGTGCCTTTCTTCAGCGTGACGCTCGCCGGCGATCGGGACCACGCGGCTCTCAGGCGCATCGCGGAAGAGGTAGGGACTTCGTTCGAGGCGGTCCCCGACGTGAGGGACGTACAGGTGACCGGGGGGCAGCCACGCGAGGTGCGGGTGGAGTTGTCGCCCGAGCGCATGGCCGAGCTCGGAGTGGACCCGGGCGCCGTTGTCGAGCGCCTGCGGGCGGTCAACGTGAGCTTCGAGGCCGGGCGGTACTCTGCGGCGGATCGCGTCGTGCGCGTCGTCGGAGGGGAGTTCCTGGCGAACGCCGAGGATGTGGCCGGAGTCGTTCTCGACGTCAGGGAAGGGCAGCTCATCCAGGTCGGGGACATCGCCGAAGTCAGGGACGGTCCGGCCGAGGTGGACAGCTACACGTTTCACGGCACGCCGGGCGGTTCCCTGAGTCCCATGGTGAGCATATCGGTCTCCAAGCGTCCGGGGGCGGACGCGACCGAGGTGGGTCGCCGACTGGAGCACACCCTGGAGCGGCTCGAGGGAAGGGTGGTCCCGGCGGACGTCGAGGCGCTGGTCACTCGCAACTATGGCGAGACGGCGAGGGAAAAGGTCGCGACGCTCAAGGAGCACCTGGGGCTCGCCGTGATCGCGGTCGGCATCGTGGTGGCGGTGTTCATGGGCTGGCGGAGCGCGGTGGTCGTGATGCTGGCGGTGCCCATCACCTTCGCTCTGACCCTGTTCGTGTATCAGATCTTCGGGTACACCCTGAACCGGGTGACCCTGTTCGCCCTGATCTTCGTCACCGGGATCGTGATCGACGACTCGATCATCGTGGCCGAGAACATGGAGCGGCACTTCCGCATGAAGGACCGCCCGCTCCGGGCAGCCGCCCGGGCCGCCGTGGACGAGGTGGGGAATCCCACGATCCTGGCGACACTGACCGTGATCGCGGCCGTTCTTCCCATGCTGTTCGTGTCCGGACTGATGGGGCCCTACATGAGCCCGATGCCGATCGGCGCGAGCCTCGCGATGATGTTCTCGCTGCTCGTGGCTCTCATCGGCACCCCGTGGCTCGCCTTTCGGCTGCTCGGTAAGGCGCACGCGGTCGAGGAGGGGCAGTCGGGCTACGTGCTGGAAGAAACCCGAATCTACAAGGCTTACCGCTGGCTCCTGGAGCCGCTGCTCGAGAAGCCAGCCCGCCTGGTCGGAGCGCTCGCGGTGGTGGCGCTTCTCCTGCTGGGGGCCACGGGCCTGTTCTTCACCCGAACGGTGATGGTGAAGATGCTCCCGTTCGACGACAAGAACGAGATGCAGGTCATCCTCGACCTGCCCGAGGGCGCGACGCTGGAGACGAGCGCCGGCCTGGCGCTCGACGTGGCTCGCTCACTCGAGGACGTGCCCGAAATCGCCGACGTCCAGGTCTACGCCGGCGTGGCAGCGCCCTTCAATTTCAATGGCATGATCCGGCATTACTATCTTCGTAATGGCAATAATGTTGCGGACATTCAGGTAAACCTCGTTGATAAGTCTGAGCGGAGCGCCAAGAGCCACGGCATCGCCAAGTCCGTTCGTCCGATCGTGGACTCGGTAGTCGCGGCTTCCGGCACGGGGGCGCGGGTGAAAGTGGTGGAAGTGCCGCCCGGGCCGCCCGTACTCTCGACCCTGGTGGCGGAGATCTATGGACCGGACGAAGTGGCTCAGAGAGAGGTAGCCGAACAGGTCATGGCTCGATTCGCCGAGCACCCGGGGGTGGTGGACATCGACTGGTCCCTGATCGATCCCCAGGAGGAGCTGCGGCTCTCGGTGGACGAAGAGAAGGCGGCCCTGTCCGGCGTGGCCAAGGAGCAGGTCGTGCATGCCCTGGCGGTGGGCGTTGGCGGGGTCGTCGCCACGGAGCTCTCCGCGCCCGAGGCGAGACTTCCGGTCCCGGTGCGGGTTCGTCTGCCGGAGGAGGCCAGGTCGGGAGCGGACCGGATCGGGGCCCTGCACGTGGCCTCGCGCAACGGAAGCATGGTGCCCGTCGGGCAGCTGGTCGACTCGGAGTCAGTATCCGTGCCTCAACCGATCGACCGGAAGAACGGGCAGCGGGTGGTCTACGTTACGGCCGAGGTCGCCGGGGCCGAGGAGAGCCCGGTGTACGCGATCCTCGACCTGAAGAAGACCGTCGCCGAGATCGAGCTCCCGTCCGGAGCGCGGCTCGGACAGCTCTACACGCGTCAGCCGGGAACGGTCGAGCAGCCCGTGATGAAGTGGGACGGAGAGTGGCAGGTGACCTACGAGGTATTTCGCGATCTGGGTATCGCGTTCGCAGGCGCCCTCCTCCTGATCTACGGCCTCCTCGTGGCGTGGTTCGGGAGCTTCGTCACGCCCCTCGTCATGATGACCGCGATTCCGCTCACGCTGGTGGGAATCGCCCCCGGACACATGGTGTTCGGCGCCTTCTTCACCGCTACGTCGATGATCGGAATGATCGCCCTGGCGGGGATCATGGTCAGGAACGGCATTCTGCTCATCGACTATCTCGAGGCCCGTCTGGAAGCGGGGGTGCCCCTGAAGCAGGCCGTGATCGAGGCCGGCGCCGTGCGAACGCGCCCGATAGCGCTGACCGCGGGCACCGTGATCATCGGGGCGATCGTGATTCTGTTCGACCCGATATTCGAGGGCCTGGCGGTAGCCCTGATCACCGGTTCGCTGGCGTCGACGCTTCTCACGCTGATAGTCGTCCCGGGGATCTATTTCCTGCTGCGTCGGGAGAAGCCGGAGAAGGAAATCCCGGAAGAAGTCGTCGAGGCAGGTCAGGCGGCGGCCGCCGGAGCCTGATGCGGAATCGGAGGGGCGAGGTGACGCGCCGCCGGAACCTAAATCGTCAACCCACGAGAGGCTACGACCATGAAGATGGTGATGTTGCTGTACCTGGAAGGGGACGAGAAGTGCGTGGAGGGCCTGCTGGCCGACCTGAATGTCAAGGCATTCAGCCGGGTCTCCGTGGAGGGCCACGGCCCCTCGGGGTCGGCGGGCTGGTACGGTTCGGGCGCCCCCTACCGGTCTGGCATGATCATGGTCTTCACCGAGGATGAAACCGCCGGCGCCATCATGAGGGGGGTGCAGGCGTGCTCCGCGGTGGAGGACCCCAAGCACCCGATCCGGGCGTTCCTGCTCGGAGTGGAAGATGCGGCGGCGTGCGGTTGCGAACATACGACGTCCACCAATGAGAGGTAGATCGATATGACGATGGATCTGAAAATCAGGGTCATCGCCGGCACGCTTCTGCTCGTCAGCCTCGCGTTGTCGGTCTGGGTAAGCCCGTGGTGGCTGCTGTTCACGGCCTTCATCGGCCTCAACCTGCTGCAGTCCGGCCTCACGAAGTGGTGCCTGATGGAGGACATCCTGCGCTGGACGGGAATTCACCGGGAAGCCTGAGGGCGGAAAGCCCCGCGGGCGCGCGGCCCGGGGTTTTCAATCGGGCCCTTCCTCCGTACTTTGCGCCGCTTATGAACGGAGCCTGCATTGGGCGGGCACCGAAAGAAGGGCACCCGGCTGGAGGACTGGCCCGTTCCCATGCGAAATATCCGAAACAGACTCCTGGTCATCCTGGGACTCATCATCGTCAGCGTGTACGCCCTGGTACCCAAGACGGGGCCCACCGGCGAGAAGGTCCCGGCGATCAATCTCGGCCTCGACCTGCAGGGCGGTATGCACCTGGCCGTCGAGGTCGATGACCCCGACGGGACCCTGACCACCGAGGCTCGGGCCGATGCGCTCGACCGGACGCTGACCACGATCCGCAACCGGATCGACGAGTTTGGCGTGCGCGAGCCTACGATTCAGAAAGTGGGCAACGAGCGGATCATCGTCGAGCTGGCCGGCATCGACGATCCCGAGCGAGCCAAGGCGATCGTCGAGAAGACGGCCTTCCTGGAGTTCAAGCTGGTCCGCGAGGACGACAACTTCCGCAACGCCCTGCCGCGCATCGATCGCGGCATCGTGCAGGAGCTGGGTGCCGAGAACCTGCGCGGAGCGGCGATCGAGGAGGTCGAGCCGGAGGCGACCACGCTCACCGACATCCTCGGTACGCAGTCCGACAGCGCGGAGGCCGCGCAGGAAGACACGGCGTCCGTGCAGGCGGCCGATTCTGCAGTTGCGGTAGGGGCCGACACCGTTTCCGACGACGCTTCTGACACGGCCACCGCCGTGGTGCAGCCGGAGCAGGACACCGGGGAGCCCAACCTCCGGCCGCTCACGGGCCTGCTGCTCGAGTCGGGGCAACCGGGAGTCCTGCTGGTAGCCGAGGAGGAAGTGCCTACGGCCGAGCGCTACCTCGCGACCGAAGCGCTGAGGAGCGGACTGCCGCGCAACACCGAGCTTCGTTGGGGCGCCCAGCCCAGGTCGGCGGCCGGAGCCGCGTACCGCGAACTGTACGTGCTCGAGGCGGACCCGATCCTGACGGGCGACTTGCTGCAGGATGCGGGGCCGGCGGCGCGCGATCCGCAGTTCAACCAGCCGTACGTCCCATTCGAAACGACGCGTCGCGGCTCGCGGGTATTCCAGCGCGGCACGGCCCCCAACGTGGGCCGGTACATGGCGATCGTGCTCGACGGACGCGTTCAGAGCGCCCCGGTCATCCGGCAGACGCTCAGTCGGCGTGCCCAGATCGAGATGGGCGGGGGCTCGAGCTTCCAGGAAGCCCAGGACCTGGCCCTCGTGCTGAGAGCCGGCGCCCTGCCCATGCCGATCAGGGTGGTCGAGGAGCGTTCGGTGAGCGCGTCGCTCGGGGCCGACTCGATCCGCCAGGGTCGGAACGCGTTCCTCATCGGGATCGTCGGAGTGGTGGTCCTGATGATCTGGTACTATCGGGTCGCGGGGGTGATGGCCGTGGCGGCGCTCGGGATCTACGTCCTCCTGGTTCTCGGGGGGCTGGCCGGACTCGGCGCCACGCTGACGCTTCCGGGGATCGCCGGGCTCATCCTGTCGGTCGGCATGGCCGTGGACGCCAACGTGCTGATCTTCGAGCGGATACGAGAGGAATCGGATGCGGGGAAGACGCCGCGAACGGCCGTCGATGCCGGTTTCGCGCAGGCGCTGTCCGCGATCGTAGACGCCAACCTGACCACGCTGATCACGGCGGCCATTCTCTACCAGTTCGGCACGGGGCCGATTCGTGGCTTTGCCGTCACGCTGGTGATCGGGATCATCGCGTCGTTCTTCACCGCGCTCTATGTGACCCGGACGTTCTTCCTCGTGTATCTCGAGCGGCGTTCGCCGACCGAGCCCCTGAGCATCTGATACGGTCTTGATATGAGATTCTTTCGGAACGCGAATTTCGATTTCCTGGCGCAGCGCAGGCGCGCGTACATGGTCTCCGGTGCGATGCTCCTGGTGGGCATCATCTCGCTGGTTCTGCACGGCGGCCCGCGGTACGGGGTGGACTTCACCGGAGGAACGTTGATCCAGGTCGAGTTCGCGCAGGAAACCTCGGTCGCCGATCTGCGCTCGGTCCTTTCCTCGGCCGGGATGGAGAACGCGCAGATTCAGCAGTTCGGCGACTCGAACGACTTCCTGATCCGTACGCAGGACTTCGAGGGCATCGTCGATGAGGTGGGCACGCTGTTGCGGGACAGCTACGGCGCCGACGGGTTCACGATGAGCACCGACGCGGTCGGGCCCAAGGTGGGGTCGGAGCTGCAGAGGAAGGCTGCGATCGCGATCCTGATGTCGTTCGCCCTCACGCTGGTCTACCTGGCGTTCCGTTTCGAGTGGCGATTCGGAATCGCCGCGATCATCGCGACCTTCCACGACATTACGGTCACCTTCGGTTTCATCTCGCTGTTCGACATCGAGATCACCCTGGCCACGGTAGCTGCGATCCTGACGATTCTCGGGTACTCGCTGAACGACACGATCGTGGTGTTCGACCGCATCCGGGAGAATCTCAAGAAGCGCCGCAAGGACAGCTACAAGGATGTCGTGAACAGCAGCATCAACGAGACTCTGCCGCGCACGGTGCTCACCAGCGGCACCACGCTGGCGACCTTGCTGGCCCTGTTCATCCTCGGGGGAACGGTCGTGCGCCCGTTCGCCCTGGTGCTCATTCTCGGTATCGTGATCGGCACGTACTCCTCGATCTTCGTGGCGTCTCCGGCGCTACTCGAGATCGAAGAGAGATCGCGGCGCAGGGAGAAGAAAAAGGGCCACCATTGAACTGACGGTCCCTGGCCGGTGAAGCTCTTCGACAGCCATCTCCATCTGTCCGACGCCGCCTTCGCGGACGATCGCGGCGAGACGATCGCCCGCGCCCGCGCGGCGGGAGTCGTGGGGATGGTGACCGTCGCTTCCAACCCGACCGACGCTCGCGAGGCCATTCGGATCGCGGACGAGAACCAGGGCGTGTGGGCGACGGCCGGACTGCACCCTCACGAGGCCACCGATTGGACCCCCGCGCACCTGGCGGACCTGCGCTCCCTGGCACAGCAACCCTCGGTCGTAGCCGTTGGCGAGATGGGACTCGACTACTTCTACGACAACTCTCCGCGCCGCGAGCAGGCGACCGCCTTCGAGGCCCAGCTCGAGCTAGCTGCCGAGTCGGGGCTGCCGGTCGTGGTCCACTCGCGCGCCGCGGACCCGGACACGATCGGGTTTATCGACGCTTTCGCGGGCCGGGTGACCGGCGTTCTCCATTGCTTCTCCGGCGGGGAGGCGCTTCTCGAGGCAGGTCTGGAAGCCGGGTGGTACGTTTCGTTTTCCGGCATCGTCACGTTCAGGAAGTTCGAAGACGGCGACCTGGTGCGTCGCGTGCCGACGGATCGCCTGCTGATCGAGACCGACAGCCCGTACCTGGCGCCCGTTCCCCGGCGGGGGAGGCGAAACGAGCCGGCGCTGGTGGGCCACACGCTGAAGGAGCTGGCCTCGATCCGAGGGGAGGAGGCACAGGAGCTGGCGCTGAGAACGCTCGACAATGCGTGCCGATTCTACGGCGTCGAGGTACCGGCGTGAGCGGCGTCACGGACGCGGGTCGCCAGGTACGTATCCTGCCCGACCACGTGGCGAACCAGATCGCGGCCGGGGAGGTGGTCGAGCGGCCGGCATCGGTCGTGAAGGAACTGGTGGAGAACGCGGTCGACGCTGGCGCCAGCGCGGTCCGCATCGAGCTGCGAAACGGGGGAAAGACCTTCATCCGGGTGGCGGACGACGGTGAGGGGATGAGCCGGCCGAATGCCTTGCTGGCACTCGATCGGCACGCCACGAGCAAGATCCGATCGGTCGAGGACCTCCAGGACGTCGTCTCGTTCGGATTCCGCGGCGAGGCGCTTCCGTCGATCGCCGCCGTGGGGCGGTTCGAGATGGAGACGGCTCCGACGGACGGGGGCCCGGCGACGCGAATCCGAGTCACCGGAGGTCGGATCGTGTCCACCGACGAGATCGCCCGCCAGCCGGGGACCACGGTCACCGTGCGCTCGCTTTTTCAGAACGTGCCGGCGCGCGCCAAGTTTCTCCGCGCAGCGGGCGCGGAAACCCGAGCCGCCAGTGAGGCGATCCTCCTGCTGGCCCTCTCGAACCTGCGCACGGCCTTTCAACTGGAGTCCAACGGACGCGAGCTCCTGTCGCTTCCGCCGGCCGCGACCCCGGCCGACCGGGTGGCCGATATCTGGGGCCCGGACGAGGCCGGACAGCTGCTCGAGCTGGACGCCGAAATCGACGGCATCCGGGTGGGAGGTCTCATCCAGCGTCCCGACGCCGCTCGCCCGACCGGCGGGCGGCGGTACCTGTTCGTCAACGGTCGCCCGTTCCGCGACAGGTCGCTGGTGCGGGCCGTGGACGACGCCTACCGCACGACAGTCGCGCCGGGGCTACGGCCTACCTTCTTCCTCTATCTTCGCGTCGTCGGAGAGTGGGTGGACGTCAACGTGCACCCGGCGAAAGCGGAAGTCAGGTTCACCGACTCGGCGCGGGTGCAGCAGGCGGTGGTGGAAGCGGTCCGATCCCGCCTCGGAGCGGTGAGCAGCGCTCCCGGGTTTGGCCCGGAAGCGGGGGACGGGGTGTCTCGGGTGGCCGAGCGCTCTCGCGGGCTGGAGTCCGATGGAAGCGCGGACTCGGTGCCCCCACAGCTTGCGTTCTTCGTGGCGCGCGGTTCGGACGATTCGCCGGAGGCT
>JBDGXI010000210.1:0-6964 GCA_039584685.1 Gemmatimonadota bacterium
GGTCGGTCAGCCGCTGAGGAGAACGCGATGTCGACACTCGAGAGATGGCCCGATGGTTACGTCCTGACCAGGGATCCCCGACGGGAGGATCCCCTGTTCTACTATCGGCAGGAGGGAACCTGGGCTGGGGCCATGGGCTTTCAGGTCTTGCCGCCGTACGAGGAGTCCGATGCCCCCGAGGTCTCGATCTCCGTCTTCGTCGACCACCTGGCCCGAGAGCAGTCCCTGGACATGGACGATCGTCGGCGAATGTACGTCCGCGTCATTTCTGCTCTGGCAGCCCACCATGATGTCTGGAGGCGCCTCGTGCTCAGGGCGCAGAATCTCACCGCGGTTCTCGAAGGGGGCGCTCTGGGGCGCCGTCTCAGCGACCTCGGATTCTCGCGTGTGGAGCGGCTGGAACCGCACGCCGCGGAGTGGTGGCGCGAGTAGCCGGCAGATGGGGGGCCATACCGCTCATTCGGCGGCACCTGAGCCGTCACCCGGACAGCCCGCGTTTTGTGGACCAGATAGCAGGGTGCGTAAGTTACGCGACCTACCGAACAGACCGTTCTGGGAGACACGTGTAATGGATGCCACAGCCATGAACTTCGCGGCAGCCGGTAAAGTCGCCCTGCGTACGCTCGTCATCACCATATTCCTGGGCACCACTGATGGGAACGCCCAGGGGTTCCGCTGGGTGAATTCGATGCCGGAGAATCCCCACCCGCGACTGGAGCATGGCACCTACTACAGCGATGCGATGGCCCACGACGTGGGATATGTCGTCTATCTCCCACCGGGATACGAGGACCCCGAACAGGCCGATGTGTCGTACCCGGTCGTGTACTTCCTCCCCGGTGGCCGAGTGGGGAGCGAGGTAAAAAGCATTGCCTTCGCCACACCGATTGACGGCTGGATCGGTTCGGGTGAAATCCGGCCCAGGATTCTACTATTCGTCAACGGCGGGCCCGAGGGGTACTTCGACTACGGCGATTCCGAAGCAGAGACCTCGTTTGTGCAGGAGCTGATCCCTCACGTCGACCGCAGCTACCGGACCATCGAGAACCGGCGGGGACGAGCTCTCGAGGGCTGGTCCATGGGCGCGCGAGCCACCGCTCGCATCGCTTTCAAGTACCCGGAGATCTTCTGCTCTGCGGCTCCTCTGTCCGGGGGGCATCAGAAGGAGAAGGCGATGTCCGACAGTGGGGGTGAAGAGCTTCGGGGCTCGAGTGTCCTCGTGCACGCACCCGAGAACAACTCCTGGGATCTGGCCACAGCATTCGCCGAACGGAGTCCGATTCCGGATCTCGAGATCCTGGTTGCGGTGGGTTCGGCGGACGTGAACTACCAGGGGAACGTGGAGTGGATGGAGCATCTGCAGGCCCTGGGCATCACATTCGAGCAGCGGATTCCCACCGGCGTGCCACACGATCCGGGGCGGCTTCTCGGTGCCCTGGAGTCCTCGGTGGAGGCCTTCCACGATCGCTGCTTCGCCGCAGCTTCGACGGGTGGGCCGTCTCCGGACCAATGATCCTCTAAGATGCATTCAGGCGGGGACGTAAGAGAACGGCTGAACGCGGCCCTGGCCGACCGCTACCGAATTGAGCGCGAAATCGGAAGCGGTGGTATGGCAACGGTTTACCTCGCCCACGATGTCAGGCACAATCGGAAAGTAGCTGTAAAGGTCCTGGATCCGGAGATCGCGCTGGTTCTGGGCGCCGACCGATTCCTACTCGAAATCGAAACCGTCGCCAACCTGACCCATCCCCACATCCTGCCACTGCATGATTCGGGCGAGGCGGGCGGTTTTCTCTTCTACGTCATGCCGTACGTGAAGGGCGACACCCTCCGCTCTCGCATCGCCCGGGTTGGACAGCTCCCCGTCAGGGAAGCGATCCGAATCACTCGAGAGATCGCGAGCGCACTCAACTACGCTCACGGGGAGGGCGTGATCCACAGGGACGTCAAACCCGCCAACATCATGTTCGAGGCGGGCCATGCGGTACTGACGGATTTCGGTGTGGCACATGTCCTGGCTACCGTCGAGGATCAGAGGCTGACCCGGACGGGCACCTCTCTCGGCACTCCCACCTACATGAGTCCCGAACAGGTTACCGGGGAGAAGGACCTGGACGGAAGCAGCGATCAGTACGCACTGGCTTGTGTGTTGTTCGAGATGCTCGCTGGGGAACCCCCGTTCAAGGGAGAAACGAGCCAGAGTCTCCTGTATCACCACGTCGCGGTGGATCCGCCCCCGATCGAGCCGGCGCGGACAGACGTACCGGCCAATGTGGCCGCCGCTCTGCAAAGAGCATTGTCCAAGACGCCCTCGGAGCGGTTCCTCACGGCGTCTCAGTTCGCCGAGGCGCTGGAGACGGAGCAGGAGGCCACGTCACGAGGCCGCAGACCGCTTGAGCGAGCCGTCATCCTCAAGGCTCTCGCGGGCCTGGCTGCCGGGGTGATCCTGGTCCTGGTTGGATGGGCGGTCAGCCGAGGCCTGGCCGATTCCCGCGGTGCAGGTCCACCGCCGTCCAACCGTCCATACACCCTGCTTTCAGCGGTGGAAGGGAGCGCAGACGCCGATATCCGGGAGACGGTGCAGTTTCTCCTTCGCTCCGCTCTGGACGTGGCGCACGTGGTTCAGACCGTTCCCAACAGGGAAACCCAGAGGGTTCTCAGGCTCATGGAGAGACCGGACACGACCCCGGTCGATCAAAACCTGGCACGAGAGGTGGCTGAGCGGCTGGGCGTGAGCACGGTCGTTCTGCCCAGATTCGATGCCGTGGGGGCAGGATTCCTGGTGGCTGTGCGGGTGGAAGACGTCGAAGCTGGCTACCTGGTGGCAGAAGCTCGTCGCCAGGCAGCAGATGCCGGCGCCCTGATTGAGACCATTGATGCACTGGCGATAGACCTGCGCCGGAGTCTCGGAGAATCTCGCGCAGTCCTGGCGAACAACGAACCGCTGCCCCTGGTCCTGACTCCGTCCCTCGAAGCCCTTCGGGCATACCGGAATGGAGTGGCCCTTTTCCGCAATTTTCAGCCGGCGGAAGCGGTTCCTCTGTTTAGAGAGGCCCTGACCCTGGATCCGGGGTTCAGACGGAGGCTTACCTGAAATACGCTTCCGATTTCGCGCTCTGGGATGAGAGCATGTTTCAGACCGGTTATCGGAACCGGGATGCATTGCGACTGACCGACTTTCAGTATGCTGATTCGGCCTGGGCCATCATCATGTCCGAGGTAAGGGATGTCGTGCGCTCTACGCGACACTTCGACAAGGAGGCACTGCTCTCCACCGAGGACAACAACAGATGGCGCAACGCCATTCGGCTGGCGATCGTGACCGGGCATCTCGAAATCCTCGATGCCCTCGTGGACTCCGCTCAGGTGGAGACAGGGGAGTATTGGGAGTTGATCAAGAGTCTTCATCTGAGCGACTGGGAAAGGGCGGATTCCCTGGTCGCGGCCAACCCCGGTGCCTGGGACTCGCACGTCAACAGGCGAATGGCAGTGAGCGCACTGGATGCGGTCCGGGGTCGAGTTCGAGAGAGCTACGACACCTGGCGGCTGATCCCATCACGCCGGGTCAATCCTGCACGAGTCAAGCTGGTCTTCGAGACGGTTTACGGCGTGACGGCGGCCGACACGGTGGTGTCACTGGACGACCGGGGTCTGGAAGCAGTGGAGAAGTACATTTCGCAGGGCGTCCGATCGGCCATTATCGGCGACACAGCGACCACCGTGCGCGTTGCCGCACGACTTCGCGCTGCCCGGGACAGCGCCACCAGTCAGCTCTTCGAACAAGCGTTTGAGCCCATGTTCGCCCTGTCAGCTGGCGGCCTCGCCGCCCGGCGCGGCGAATGGCGCGAGGTGACCAGGCTCCTCCAGCCCAGCGCCGACGGACTCGTCGAGCAAGGGTACGGCTTCAGCACTGACCGGTTTCTGGTCCGATGGATGCTCGCGGAAGCCTACCGAAAGCTCGGAGATCTGGAGACCAGCATCCGACAATTGGAGGATCTCCTCCGGGAACGCTCATTCGAGCCGCTTCACGTGTTGGTCTACGCTCCCACCCGATTCAAGCTGGGCCAGCTGTATCTCGAAGTTCAGGATCCGGAAGCGGCGGCACGACACTTCACGGCTTTTCTCGTTGCCTTCACCGACCCGGACCCCGACTACCAGTGGATGGTAGACGAGGCACTGGCGGCAGCAGGCGCGGCCCGGGGCTGATCGGCGGCTCGTCCGCCGTCCGCTGCCGCCTCCCTGTGCTGATGCCGGTGAAAAAAGAGAACGGCGATCATGCCGACCACCAGGATGCTCAGGAGCATGTAGGACTGAGGATAGGTGGTTGGTAGTTCCGCTCACTCCGCTCGCGGAAGGTCAGCCAAACGACGGCTGACGGCGAGTCCAGCCGGGCCCACCTTCATTTCGAATCACTTGTGCGATTGGTCGGGTCCCGCTGGCAGCTGCGGGAGCGCCCCCGGGTTGACTTTACCCGGCGACTCGAAGGCATACATTAAGGTTGTTCACCCGTTCGACCCACACCGAGGTGGAGGTATTCCATGTTCATGCGCTCCTTGCACTCCGTCTTTCGATGTCTGGCGATGGTCACTCTGCTCGCACTGGTCGTGGGCCCCGGACAGGCGCTCGCTCAGGACGAGGCGAAAATCGCCGGTCAGCTCGTTGAGACGTCAACCCTCGTACAGCCCGGCGATCACGTGGTCATAGCCGGCGGCCGACACACGCTTGGCATGATGGAGGCGATCGCGATCGAGGCGCAGAAAGCGGGCGGCATGGTTACGATGCTCTACAACAGCGATCGGGTTGCCCGCTCGACCTGGACCGAGGTACCCGACGAGTACCTGCAGCAGGTCCCCACGTACTGGAAGGCGTGGCTGGACGAGGTGGACGTGTGGATCGGGCTTCCCGCGATCGAGAACCCCCGGGCGACGTTCGGTGACATCCCGCAGGAGAAATTCGCTCTGACCGCAGAGTCCAACCAGTTCTTCAACGACGAGCTGAACTCGACCCCCCTGCGAGGGGTTTCGGTCGCTTATCCGTCGGCGGCCGAGGCGAGCCAAAACGGACTCGACTTCCAGACCTACTCGGCGATGCAGTGGGCGGCGGTCGGAGCCGACTACGACGCGATCTCCAGCCACGGGAACGCGCTGGCGGCGAAGCTGAAGGGCGCGAAGGAAGTCCGGGTGACGTCACCGGCCGGCACCGACCTGCGATTCGCTGTCGGCGGGCGGACCGTGTTCGTCGACGACGGCATCGTGACACCTGAGGAGGCGAAGGCCGAGCTCTTCATCCAGCGCTGGGCGAGCCTGCCCGGTGGCCAGGTCTTCACTTCAGTCGAGGAGGAGTCAGCCAAGGGAACCGTCGTCGCACCGAAGACGCGCTGCCAGTACGAGCCGATGACCGACGTTCGGTTCGCGCTGGATGATGGATATATCGAGAACTTCCAAGCCGCGTCGAATGCCTCCTGCTTTGAGAGTGCGATGGCGGCCTACGAGAAGGCTGCCATGCGCATTGGAACGTTCTCGATTGGCCTGAATCCCGCTCTCGAAGTGCTGGAGGATAACGGAGCGGACTACAGACCGGGCGACGCGGCCGGGATGGTCTGGCTGGGCTTCGGCGACAACCAGTTGCTCGGCGGCAAGAACGAGACGACAGGCTCGTTCAGTTTTCCGGTCGTGAACGCCACGGTCACCGTAGACGGCCTGGTCGTCGTCCGCGACGGTCAACTCGTGGGAGACTGAATCCGGGGCGCACGAGCTTGGCGTCGTGCGATACACGGTCGACCACGAAACGCTGGCCTTGACGCGGCGTGCATTGAATGCATCGTAGAGATGCGGGCCATTACAGCTCGGCATTCCTGGCATGGAGCTGCGAACCGGAAACTCGCACCCTGCCGCTACCATCCGGTAGCTAGTTGAGCACGGCTCGTCGGAGCGGGGAAGCCTTCAGCGGCTTCCCCGTTTCGGTTTGTGGTCGCGTCTTGCGTCGCTCGTTGCTGCTGTGGAATCACGTGGCATTCTTCGTCACCTGTTGGGCGCTGATCCTGGTTGTGCCGGATGTGCCGTGGCGACTCACGGCGGCATGAAACCCCGCACATTGCCCGTCGTATTATGTTACCGGGCAGGTAGTTGGCTTCCCTGGCGACTGGCTCCGGCATGGACAGGATCTGGCAGGATTTCAAGTACAGCTTCCGCTCGCTGCGACGCGGCGGGCTCCTGATTGTGGTCGCGATCCTGTCGCTCGGAATCGGTATCGGATCGGTCACCACGATCTTCACGGCCGTGGACGTGTTCATGCTCCGGCCGCTGCCCTACCCGGACTCCCACGATCTGCAGTCCATGTACACCACGAACGAGGATCGCGGGTGGATGTGGGTTTCGTTTTCAGTCCCCGACTTCGTCGATTTCCGGGAACGGAGCCAGACGATGGAGGTGGCCGTGTCGCGCGGCGCGGCCTTCAACCTGTCCGAAGGCGATCGCCCCGAACGAGCCCAGGGAAGGCGCCTGAGCTGGAACTGGCTCCGGGTGCTGGGTGTGCAGCCGGCGATCGGACGAGGCTTCACGGAAGACGAAGAGATCGAAGGTCGGGACCAGGTGGCGCTCATCAGTCACGGCCTGTGGCAGCGGCGGTTCGGGGCGGATCCCGACATCCTGGGTTCGGACATACTGCTGGACGGCGAGCCTCATACGATCGTCGGGGTCATGCCGGCGGACTTCTGGTATGAATCCGTCTTCGACGACATCTGGGTTCCCTTCGCGATCACGGGTGAGGAGTCCCGCAACAGCCACTACACCAGAGTGCTGGCCCGGGTGAACGACGGATTCACGCAGGCGCAGGCCGCGGACGAAACGGAGCGCATCGCCACCCAGCTCGCCACGGAGTATCCAGAGACGAATTCCGGGAACGGGGCCAGGATCCTGACTCTGCAAGACGACATCTTCAACGAGGGATTCAGGGTCGGCACCTC
>JBDGXI010000211.1:0-5071 GCA_039584685.1 Gemmatimonadota bacterium
GCGGGCCTGATCGTGGGAGAAGCGTTGATCGGGGTGGTCTACTCGCTGTTCATCGTGTTCGGGTGAGGAGGGCGACATGAGTCTCAGATACTTCGGCTACCTGCTCATCACGGTCGGCTTCCTCGGCGGCTCTTTCGAGGTCGTCAAACAGGTGGAAGGTGTGAACACCTCGATCTTCCTCGTGTGGCTCGCCATCGGGATCGTGGGAGTGATCGTGGCGCAGCGGGCCCGCAAGGCGGAGGCGACGGACGTCGAGGTCATCACCACCAACGTCCGCGCCATCGAGTCGAGCCTGGAGAGCCTCTCGGCGAAAGCACAGAGACTGAACGAGGAGAAGACCGAGATCAGTGTCTACGACCTGCGCCACGTGATCGATGAGCGATTCATGGCCGACCTTGTCCGCTTCGTGGACGCCCGTGAGAGCATCGCGCACAGTTACGGCCTGAAGGCCTACGCGGAGGTGATGAACCGCTTCGCGGCAGGGGAGCGGTCTCTGAATCGGGTGTGGTCGGCTTCGACGGACGGGTACATCGACGAGACGTCCACGTATCTCGAGAAGGCCGCGACCCACTTCGAGGATGCGCTGAGCACGTTCCAGACGATCAAGGCGACGGGCGGTCTGATGATGCAGGAGACCCGGGCGAAAGTCTGACCGCCCGGGTCCGGCTGCTACGCCCCGAGCCGGTCGGGGTTCAGTCCTTCCAGCTCCGGAAGCGTGAACATCCCGTCCTTGCGGATCAGCACGTCGTCGAACCAGATCTCGCCCCCGCCGTACTCCGGTCGCTGAATAAGGACCAGGTCCCAGTGGATCTGGCTCTTGTTCCCGTTGAACGCCTTGTCGTAGGCGTTGCCCGGCGTGAGGTGCATGCTGCCGGCGATCTTCTCGTCGAACAGAATGTCCTTCATCGGCTCCAGGATGTGCGGATGGAAGCCGAGCGAGAACTCACCGATGTAGCGTGAGCCTCCATCCGAATCGAGGACTTCGTTCAGGTGCTGCGTATCTGTACTGCGTGCCTCGACAATCTTTCCCTGTTCGAACCGGAAGAACACGTCCTCGTGCGTCACGCCCTGATAGATCGTCGGCGTGTTGTACTGGATCGTGCCCTCGATGCTGTCGCGCACCGGAGCGGTGAAGACCTCGCCGTCCGGGATATTCCGCTTGCCGTCGCACGGCATGGCCGGGATGCCCGCGATACTGAACCGGAGGTCGGTTCCCGGGCCTCTGACGTGTACGCGATCCGTGGCCTGCATGAGCTCGAGCAGGGGCTGGAGGGCCTCCGACATGCGCTCGTAGTCCATGGTGCACACGCGGAAGTAGAAGTCCTCGAAGTCCTCGGTCGAGCGCTCGGCCAGCTGGGCCATGGACGGGCTCGGCCACCGCAGCACGACCCACCGCGTATCCGCAACCCGGATCTCCATGTGCACGCGCTTCCAGATGTGGCGCTCGTACATCTTCTGGCGGTTCTGGGGGACGTCGGACAGCTCGCTCACGTTGGGCGCCCCGCGCACTCCGATGTATGCGTCGACGCCTCTCATGTAGATTTCCTCGGAGGCGGCCATCAGGTCCAGCTGTTCGTCCGTGGCCCCGAGCAGGAGTCGACGCAGCACCTCGTTACTCTTGAGCAGAACGTTGGGGACGACCCCCGCCTCGTGCGCCACCCGGACCAGTTCTCTGGTGAACGCGGAAGGCGTGTCGATCGCCTCGATGAGCAACTTCTCTCCGGCCTGAAGCTCGCAGGAGTAGTGGATCAGGGTGTGGGCGAGCCTGGTGTAGCGGGGGTCGGTCATCGTTCGTCACTCGGTTGGATGCGATTGCCTCGGCCGCCGGCGGGGGAGGACGACGCTCGAGAGTCGACAAAGTGTGAGGGTCCGGGGCCTCGAGTGCAATGGTCACTTCGTTCGGGCGCCCGTCTCCAGTCACCGGGGCGAATCAGTCGGTCCGCCCGCTCTTCCGGCCCGTCTTCAGCTTGTTGCGCACTTCCCGGCGCGGAAGAGCCGCCATCCGGTCGGCCCTGGACTCCACGTAGGCCTCCACCGCCGACGGCTGATGCTTTACCATCTGTCGCAGGGCCCAGGATACCGCCTTGGTGATCATCGGGTCCCGTTCGTCGATCACCCGGTCGACCTGCTGCGCGCCTTCTCGATTGAGGTGCACGCTGGCCACCAGCCCGAGCCGCCGACTGAACAGGTGCGAGTCGCCGACCAGCTCCGGTACTCGGGGTCGGCCTTGAGGCGGATCTCGCTCAGGAGCTTACGGTGCTCCCGGGCCACGTCGTTCGCGACGCGAGCCTCCGAGCCAGGTTCTACCACTGAGCCCGGACGAACGCGGTCACGATGGCCGTCGCGTCGATCGCGCTCGGATTCGTGTCCTCCCGCGGCCATGTGTGTCCGAGGCCCACCATGATCGCCGAGCGCACTTCCGTGCCGGGAACGCATCCGCCGAACACCTCGGTCTTCACGTGAGGGTCGGCACTCTCGGAAGGCCCGAACAGGATCGAGGGGGTCGTGGAGCAGTCGTCGATGGAGCGCCACATCTCCACGGACTCTGCCAGAGAGAGAGCGTCGTCCCGGCCTTCCAGGGGGACGGAAGCATCTTCATCTCCCAGCATTACGAGGGCCGACACCGGGATCGGACGCCCGAAGCCGGCGGATTCACAAACGTCTCGAGCGTCCGTCGGCACCGTCGCGCCGACGGTCGCGACCGCTTCCACCGGGAAGTCCGACTCGCATGCCAGGCGATGGCTCAGGAACCCGCCGGCCGAGAACCCGGTGAGTGCGACGCGATCCGGATCGATCGCCCACAGCACTGCCAGGTGATCCACCAGCTCGGGGACGAAACGCAGATCGGCGTCCGACCACGAACCATAGGCGCCGGGGTAGACGACGACGAAACTCCCGTCGTCGGCGAAGGCGTCGAAGCCCGTCCACGAGCGCATCTGGCGGAAGGAAGTGCCGGATCCGTGGAACACGAGCAGCAGCGGGAGCCGTGTCTCGTGATCGTAGGCCCGGGGCAGGTGGACGTGCGACAGACGTTCGCGGCCCTCGAACTCGAGGGTGTCGACGAAGTCTCGCGACAGGCCATAAAAGCCGGTCGGCGGCGGAAGCTCCTCGGGGCCGGCCGGGTCGCTATCCGATCCGCATCCCGCCAGGCCGGCGAGAGCCGCGCAGGCGCTTCCGACCGCAATCCAGGCACCAGCTCTCATCGCGACTCCGGTGATCGTGAGATGAACCCTCGCCAGTTTCGTCGGGTTCGCTAGTATACACCGGTGCGGCCCGTGTGTCCCTCAGCCGGAGCGAGTCGAGATCATGAAAATTCTCCGTGCCCTTCTGCCTTTGCTCGTGTGCGTCGCGGTTCCCTCCGAGGCGGCGGGCCAGGAGCCTGTGAAGAAGGTTCTCCTCATCGGTCTGGACGGCGTACGGGTCGATATCATGGCCGCGGTTTATACGCCCGTGATCGATTCGCTGGCAGCGGCCGGGTTCTTCTCGGACGAGGCTAAGACGCGCGTGCGCACCGTTAGCGGACCCGGCTGGTCGAGTATGACCATCGGCGCTCGCACGGACAAACACCTCGTGGACGGCAACGACTTCGAGGGCAACGACTACGCGACCTACCCGGACTTTCTAACCCGGATCGAGCGTGAGAGACCGGAGTTGAACACGCTCGCGGTGTCGGACTGGCCGCCGCTTGGTACGACCGACTCCGGCGGGCCGCTGTTCAGCGACGAGATCGACGTAAGGATCACCTTCGACGGGGAGGCGGACGGGTACCGGTACGCGGACTCGCTCAGCGTAGAGGCGGCGGTCCGCGAGCTGCGTGACACGGACGTGGACGCGGCGTTCGTCTACCTGGGCGATATCGACGTGGTGGCTCACGAGACGAATTCCCGGTCACCGCAGTACAAGGCCGCGATCGAGTGGGCGGACATTCGAGTCGGGCTGCTGCTGCAGGCAGTGCTGGAGCGGCCGACCTACGGGGAGGAGGACTGGCTCATCCTGGTGAGTACGGACCACGGTCGGAACGACGCGGGCGGCCATGGCGGCAATTCGCCCTCCGAGACCACGATCTTCTTCCTCGCCAGCGGGCCCTCGGTAGAGCCGGGGACCACCGAGTGTCCGCCCGAGATCGTGGACGTGGCCGTGACGGCCCTGGCGCACATGGGTCTGGGGCCCGACCCGGCCTGGAACCTTGACGGACACGTGCGCGGCCTGAAGAAGCAGGGTCCCGAGCGATGACGAGGCTCCGCACCGCGCTGGCCGTTCTCGCGCTGGCGACCCTGGGCGCGCTCGCTCTGATGCTCACTCCGCGCGCCGGTGGCGGACCGCCCGGTTCCGAGCGCCTCGGCCTCGCGATCATCCTCCTGCTTCTGCCGCTCGCGTGGGCCGCGATCGGACTGTTGTTGCGTCGAGCATCCGGACGCTGGCTCGGCCTCGCGATCGGGATCGCAGTGCTTCCGTGGGCGGTGGCCTTCGTTCTCGGGCCGAGCTACGGGGCGGAGACCTGGCCGCAGTGGGTGGCCCTGGCCGCCTCGGTGGCCCTGCTCCTGACGCTGACGGGCCGCCGGATGTTCGAAGCCCACGAGGGACGACTCGACGTGGACTGGAGCGGGCCGCGCATGGGCCTGCTGCGGTGGACGATCATCTTCAACGCCGCCTCGGCGTTCGCCCTGTACCTGTTCGTGATGGCCTACGACTCGGACACCGGCGGGTTAATGCTCGTCGGGGCCTGGCTGTTGCTGGGGCTCGTGCTGGGCGTGTGGCTTCTCGCTCATCAGAAGACCTTCGGCCTCGTGATCCTGGCGCTGGCCTGCGTCGCCTTCATCCCCCTGGGCGCCCTGTTCCTGGATCGGGAAGCTCACTCGCCTGAAGAAGCGTGGCTACTCGTCACCCTTTTCCTGCCCGGCGTCCTGCTGGGGTGGGCCAGCCTGATAGCGTTCGGCCGGCCCATGCTGCGCTACCTCCGCTCCGGAGACTGAAGACCGGTCCGCAACGCCCTTGCGCGCCCCCCGATCGCGCCCCATTTCCCAGCCAACGAACTCGTTCACTGCCACCATCGAGGCCCATGCAGCACGAC
>JBDGXI010000212.1:0-3215 GCA_039584685.1 Gemmatimonadota bacterium
GGACGACAAGGCCGCCCGCGACGAGCGCGGATCCCGCGTCCGTCCGATGCGGCGCCTGAGGAACTGCAACCTCACGACGGTGGCGCCGACCGGGACGATCTCGATCATCGCCGGATGTGCCAGCGGCATCGAGCCCCTGTTCGCCGTGGCCTTCATGCGGAACCAGGCCGGCGTGCTCATGCCGGACGTTAACCCCGAGTTCGTACGCATGGCGGAAGAGGGGGGCTGGTATTCCGAGGACCTGATGCGGCGCATAGCCGACGAGGGCCACATCCACTTCGACGAAGTCCCGCAGGAAGTGCAGCAGGCCGCCTTCCAGGCCAACACGGACTCGGCGATCTCGAAGACGTGCAACTTCTCGAACGGGGCCACGGAGTCCGACGTTCGCGAGATCTTCCAGCTCGCCTACCAGCTCAAGTGCAAGGGCGTGACCGTGTACCGCGACGGGTCGCGCGACGCGCAGGTCCTGTCGACCGGCAAGACCGCGAAGGAGGTCGTTGCGGCGGCGAACGGCGACGCGCTGGAGAAGATCGGCGACACCGAGCTGGCGCAGGAGCTCATCGGGGCGCTGGGCCGCATCGCGGAGCTCGAGGAGCAGCTCGAGGGCCGGGAAGACCAGATCGCGTCGCTCGAGGGCGGCATGATGAGGCAGCCCGCCGTTCGCTCGCGTCCGCACGTGCTGCGAGGTGTAACCCGGAAGATCGACTCGCCGCTCGGCGACATGTACGTGACGATCAACGAGGACGACGAAGCGCGCGCGTTCGAGGTGTTCGTTGCGCTCGGCAAGGCGGGTGGTCCGGCGATGGCAGACGCCGAGGCGATAGGTCGCCTGATCAGCCTGGCGCTCCGCAGCGGCATCTCGATGCGGGCGATCCACAAGCAGCTGCGCGGGATCTCGTCAGATCGCGCCGTAGGGTTCGGGCCGAACAAGGTGCTCTCGAGCCCCGACGCGATCGCCCAGGTGATCGAGAAGTACCTGGAGGAAAAGGAAGGCATTCAGACGACGCTCCCGATCCCGGAGCCCGGCGCGGCCAAGGCAACCAACGGTGGCACGCAGACCGCCGCCAAACCGGCGATTCACCGCTTCGAAGAACAGGCGGCACTGACGTTCATCGGAACGTGCCCCGACTGCGGCTCGGGACTCGAGTTCGCCGAAGGATGCGTGAAGTGCCACGCGTGCGGCTACAGCGAGTGCGGCTGACGCCCGAGTAACGAAAACCGCTCCGTATGTGAGCGGATAGAGCCTCCGTCCGGCACGGTGTGGACCCCGAATTCCGCCGGCGCCGCGACGGAGGCTCGCACTTATAGCCGAGAAGCAGAGCTGGATCCGGATGTTCGGTCGAAAGGCCGGGTTTCCGTGTTTGTGGTGTATCTCCCGCAGGACAAATCACCTATCACAGCGCATAATCTCGAATAGCACAAAACCTATCCTAGTAGGCATAACACATAAATATATACCTATTGCGATAGTTGCCCTTTGCTCGTATACTCGGTTAGTTGCCAGTCGAAATCTCAACGGCGTGAGACTCCGATGACAGATCAGTTTCAAGAACTGAAGGTGCGCCAGCTGGACGAGGCACTGGAACCGCTTCGATCCCTGGGCCTCAGAGGGCCGCCGAGAGACGGGTGGGCAAGAGCGATTCGGAAAGCCCTGGGGATGTCCCAGAGACAACTTGCCGCGCGCATGGGTGTGTCCACGACCGCCGCGCAGTCCGCGGAGCGAAATGAGGCCAGGGGCAAGATCCAGATTGACTCGCTCATGTCTCTTGCAGAGGGTCTGGGCTGCGAACTTGTGTACGCCCTGGTACCGCGCGAGTCGATTCAAGGAATGCTCAACAGGCGAGCGACGGAGCTCGCCGCGGAAATGGTGAACAGGGTATCCGCGTCAATGGAGTTGGAGGATCAGGGAGTGTCCGAGGAGGAGAGGCAAGGCCAGATCGAGGAACTTGCGGGCAGTTTGCTTCGCGATCGTCCCAAGCACTTCTGGGATGATTGACGGCGGTGAACGATGA
This sequence comes from Gemmatimonadota bacterium, assembly GCA_039584685.1. GTDB lineage: Bacteria > Gemmatimonadota > Gemmatimonadetes > Palauibacterales > Palauibacteraceae > Benthicola. The sequence continues at coordinate 2,013 of JBDGXI010000212.1, forward strand.
TCCGTTCCCCGGCACGACGCCCCTCGAGCTCGATGGGTCAGCCGACCTGATTCCGGGCCACCTGCTGACACGAGTACAACTCAACCGCTGGGAGCAGGAGAACATTCTCCTGGCGACGCGCTGGGCCTTGAAGGCGCGCGTGGCAGCTCTCGCAGAGCCAACGATCCGGGAACTGCACCGCCGCATGTTCGATCGCACGTGGCGCTGGGCGGGAACGTATCGCCACTCCGACAAGAACATCGGCGTGGAGTGGGCGACTGTCCCCGCTGAGGTCCGAAAGCTGGTCGACGACGGTGCCTACTGGATTGGCGAGCAGGTTTTCGACATCGCCGAGGCTGCGATTCGCCTTCATCACCGACTGGTGTACATCCACCCCTTTCCGGACGGCAATGGACGGCACGCCCGCCTGTGGTGTGACATGCTCCTGGCGCAGAACGATCGGCGCCCGCTGAAGTGGCAGAACGAAAGCCTCGGTTCGGCCGGTGCGGCACGGCGAGCGTACATCGACTCACTTCGGGCCGCCGACCGCGGAGACTTCGAACCCATGCGGGAGTTGTTGCTGGAGCGGCGCTGACGGCCAGCTTCCTAGCGCGCAGGCACCACCAGCACTGGCACAGTCGCCTTCCGGATCACGCCCGCCGAGACGCTGCCCACCACCACGTCGAACAACTTTCCGCGACCGTGCGATCCAACCACGATCACCTCGGCTTCGAGCTTCTCGGCTTGCTGGAGGATCGTCTGCACCGTCGGGCCCTGGACCATGAGCGCGGTCACTTCGTGGCCCTGGGCGCGCAGGCGATCGGCCAGCTCGTGCAGCTGCTCGTGCTCGCGCTTGAACTCAACCGCCACCTCGTGCCGCACCACTTCCGGGCCCGCCTCGTATCCCACGAACGACGGGTCCGGCTCCGCCACGTGCAGGAGGTAGATCTCCCTGTTGGGCCGCGCCAGGCGGCTCACGATCTCCAGCTGGTCGTCGGCCACGGCCGAGAAGTCGAGGGCTACGAGAAGGCTCACGTTCCGATCTCCGGTCGTTGGATACCGCGCTCCGTCATCCTGTCTCTCAAGATACCGACCAGGGCGCGTGTCCACCTCGCCTTGTCGCGCGAGCTGATGTGCGACCACTCGGGCGTGCGCACGTCGGACAGTTCCGGGTAGTCCTCGAAGTGGACGCCCACGGCGTTCGCCGCGCCCACGATCGACTCC
>JBDGXI010000213.1:0-3068 GCA_039584685.1 Gemmatimonadota bacterium
GGCGGGCTGCGAGTGCATGTCGGGCTGCGAGTGCATGTCGGGCTGCGAGTGCATGTCGGGCGAGAAGGGCGAAGGCGAGCACGCGATGAGCTGCAAGATGCACGACGAGCATGACGCGCAGGACGAGACCGAGACTGAAGAAGAGAGCTGACCACCTGTCGGCTCAGGCGACGGATCGAACCGGAGCGGAGTCCCTGGAAACGAAGGGATCCCGCTCCGGTTTCGCATCCCGCCGCAGGCGTGCCGCGATCACCTGCGCGTCATCCCGTTCGAGGTCGAACGCGAGTCCGCCCGGGGCGCCGCTCTCGAGCCAGGCCGTGACGATGAGGCTCGGTGTCAGGTCGGCTGGCTGAAACACCGCCTCCGCCTGGAGCTCGCGCATGCGCACGGAGTACACCGCGTCTTCCACTGCATCAGACCAGTCCGATCCATTCCAGGAAATGGTCTTTCGTTCCAGGACTCTTCCGCGTGCCACCGGGACGAGGACGCGCTCGACTTCGGCCGGTCCGGGGAGAACGATGAGCCAGGATCGGTCTACCCACGGCTTCTCGAGCACGTGCCGATAGCTGTCCAGTTCCTCCAGCCAGCCTAGACGACGCTGCCACGAGATCGCCTCGTCCATTCCACCGGTCGCTGCCGCGCGATCGCGGCTGCGCACGAACCTGTCGTATGTCACGCGAAGATGATCGGGATCCTCCAGAAGCCGGACGGCTTCGCGCACCTGGGCCCGGTACACGTCGATCCCGACGAGGCCGACGCACGGAGCGGTGCACTGGTCGATTCCGTGCTGCAGGCACGGTGAGGCTTCAGGGTCGGGGCGGATGGCGCCGGCGCAACTGCGAAGCCGGAGAATCTTCTCGAGGAGCTGGATCACCTCAGCCGGTTGCCGACGGCCGCGATAGGGTCCGAAGTGTCTCGCCCGCGGCCGCCGAGGACGGCTGATCACGCGAAGGCGGGGGAAGGGCGCCCCCCAGTCGACCTCGATGTACCATCCCTTCGAACGGTTCTTGAGGGCCTTGTTGAAGGCGGGGCGGAACCGTTCAATCCGGTCCGCTTCCTCGAGCTTCGCTTCGAGGTCCGTTCCCGCCCGGTGCAGTGCCACGCCGCGAGCGAGCCGGACCATTAGTGCCATGCGCTCGTCCTTCGGTCCGCCTCCGTAGAAATAGCCCCGCACCCGGCGCCGCAGGTTGACGCTCTTCCCCACGTAGATGGGAGTGCCGAGCGCGTCCTCGAATTGGTACACGCCGGGAGCCGCAGGCAGGTCGCGGGGTACCCAATCGGGCACGGGGCTGTTGCGCCGGCTCATGCGAAGCGAGAATCCTGGTTCTGAGTAAGGGAGCGGATTCGGTGTTTGTTCGGATCAACGATGAGGAAGTTGGACGTATGAGGCAAGTTCGGCTACTGGCGGCGTCGGTGATGCTGACGGTCGGGTGTGCGTCGGCTCCGACCGACGGATCGGAAGTTCCGGTCCTGGCCGAGGTCGGCACGGAGACGATGCCGCTGGACCTGGAAGCGGTCATCGCGTCTCCCCTGGCTATGGAGGCGGGTCCTTCCACGACGGAGGCTCGGCCAGCACCTGCGGTCGCCGGTGCATCGATCTCCGTGGCCGGGACGGACTCGGGGCGGCACGGAGATCTGACGGCAGTGGAGCGGCGCATCGCGGGCGCCGTCGAGGAGAGGTCTTCCGAAGCGATCGAGTTCCTGCGCAGAATCGTCGAGGTCAACAGCGGGACGATGAACCCTGCCGGAGTGCGTGCGGTGGGGCGCCAGTTCGAGAGTAATCTGGCGGAGCTCGGGTTCGGGACGCGTTGGATCGAGATGCCGCCTGAGATGGGACGGGCGGGGCACCTGTTCGCGGAGATCGATGGAGGCTCAGGGAAGCGGGTCCTCCTGATCGGACACCTGGACACTGTATACGAATCGGACAGTCCGTTTCAGTCCTTCGAGATGTTGGAGGACGGCAAGGCGCGCGGGCCGGGCGTGGCCGACATGAAGGGCGGGGACGTGGTGATCCTCTTTGCCCTCAAGGCTCTGGCCGACGCGGGCGCCCTCGAGAACGCCCGGGTCATCGTCGCGCTGCTCGGCGATGAGGAGTCGACCGGAGATCCCCTCGCCGTCTCACGGGCAGACCTGTTCGACGCGGCTCGCCGGAGCGACGCGGCGCTCGGATTCGAGGGCGGTGTAGGTGGCCTGAACTCGGCCACGGTGGCTCGAAGGGGATTCACGGGTTGGACTCTCGACGTCACGGCGACCCGCGGGCATTCCTCGGTGATCTTCAGCGACAAGTACGGGGCGGGGGCGATCTTCGAATCGGCGCGGATCCTGACCCGGTTCTACGAGGACCTGCGGGGCGAGGATTACCTGACGTTCGGAGCCGGGCTGATTCTCGGTGGCACGAGCGTGAGCCACGAACCGGAGCTCGATCGCGGAGAGGCGTTCGGAAAGACCAACGTGATTCCGCAGAAGGTCACGGTGGCCGGCGACCTCCGCACACTCACTTTCGAGCAGCTGGAGAGCGCCAAGGCGCGCATGCGAGCGATCGTGGCGGACAGCCTTCCCCGGGCCACGGGAAGAATCCGGTTTCGAGACTCGTACCCACCGATGGCGCCGACCGCGGGGAACTACGCTCTTCTTCAGCGCCTGGACGAGGTCAGCCGGGATCTCGGCTTTGGACCGATCGAGGCCGTAGATCCTGGCCGCAGGGGTGCCGCAGATATCTCGTTCGCCGCCCAGTACACCGACGCGCTCGGTGGCCTTGGCGTCATGGGCAGCGGCTCGCACACCCCGAGCGAGACCGTGGACCTCGAGTCGATCGCCGTGATGACCAAGCGGGCTGCCCTGCTCGTGCACCGGCTGGCGCAGGAGGGGACGGGCGGGCGGTAGCTGGCGAGCGGGCGGTAGCTGGCGGGCGGGTGGTTGTTCGGGCGATTCGGTGGCTTCGCTCGATTCGGCGTGGTAGTCCGCCGCGGCAATTCGGCCCCGTGGTCCGCCGCGGCAATTCGGCCCGCGCACTGTCACAAGGGGACTTGACGGATTTCGGGGTGCGGTGGTGGCGGAGTCCGAATCAG
>JBDGXI010000214.1:0-3067 GCA_039584685.1 Gemmatimonadota bacterium
AGCTACACCTACGTCAGCAGCTTCAGTCCGAAAAGCGTACAGGCCATTCCGACCGAGGCGGTCATCACGGGCGACTCCGCCTTGCCGACCCAGCAGGTCCGCTTCGAGGCCGGGCCTATGGACTTGGCGCTACACGAGCTTGCATCCGTCGGCGAGATCATCCGCGACGAAGAAGGCAGAGTCCAAGGGGCCACAGGCGACATCGGGTATCGATTTCTGTACGCGGCGATTCCCGATCTCGGCCAGATCGCCCAGATCCCGATCATCACGACCACGGGCCCCGACGGCATGTCGAACGTCCACGAGTCGCTCGGCACGCCCCAGTTCATTTCGCTCGGCACATACGACTGCGCCTCGGTCACGCCCGTGCCTTCGCCTGCGTCCACCGAGAACGACTACCATCGCATTTGTCCCGAAGACTTTCAGAGCCGCGAGGGCCGGTTCATCAAAACGGTCGAGACGACCGAGACCTGCCTCGACGGTCCCGACTCAGGTCCGAGTCCAGTCGCACTGACGATCGATCGCGGACTGGAGGATGACCCGACGGACGACGTCTTGCTCGTCGCCGACGCCAATCAACCGGTCATTCATCGATTTGTTTTGTTTCTGGACGGCGCCACCGCGATCGAGCCAATCGTCACCGGCACGCCGACTACCGATGTCGACGTGACGCCCTACGTCCCGGCCACCTCCGATCCGGACGATCGAGCCGCAACCGAACGCTACCTCTACGCGGTCAGCGCAGCCGACAGCAGTGTCTTCGCGGTCGACTACACCGACGACCCGGCGGGGACCCCCGACGACGAGAGGAGATTTGGCGCCGTGCTTCCCGTGTTGTCGGGAATCTCTTCCCGTGCCAACGAAGAAAACGTCGAATCGCGCAATCGGGTTCGATCCGCCTTTGCGAACGTGCGCTCGATCGAGGTCATCTCACCGTTCTACAACCTGGAGATCGATCCCGGTACGGGCGACGCGTCCGTGCCCGAGGAAGACATTTGCACCTCGGGCGACGGCGACGCCTTCGCGCTCGCGCAAAACGCCAGCAACATGCGCGGCGTGTTCTTGGCGGTGAGCCTTTCGAACGGCACGATGTTCTTCTTGGACGTCTACGACCTCAACGCGCCGTGCCGTGGCGGAGAAGGCGCCATTGCCTGCTCGCTAGCCGAGACTGGTTCGGACCGCTTCGCGAGCATCCGGCGGAACCGTCGACGGTTTGGGTTCACACCCTCGACGTTTATTTCCATCGACGGCACCCCGTCGCTGCAGTTCAACACGGCGCCGGGCAAGCTCGACGAAACGACCGGAGACCCGCTGAACTCCGACGGCCCTGGCCTGGAGTTCATCAGCTGCCCCCCCTCGCTGTTCAACGCGTTCGGAGTGGGCCCCGCGTCCGCCAGCGACGACGCGTTGATCTGCGCTTCGTCGCAAGTGTGGAGTAGCTTCACTCAGCGCTGGGACGCGCGCTGGGAGGGATTGATTCCCCAATCAGAGGGCGGCCTCGGGCTCTTTTCGGACGAGTCGTTCGATGGGGATCCAGGCAACTGGTTTCTTGGCGGCGACGTGCCGTTGTGCCGGGTCGGCGTGCTCGGCGAACAGCAGGGCCCTGAGATCGACAGCGGCCTCAGCATCGACCGCGTGGATTCGTACGGCGGAGATCGTGTTCTCATCGTCGGCGAGCTACCCCCCAGCACCCGGGACGACCCCAATTGCGAACAGTTCGAGGACCTGCAGGATGACATCGACGACTTCCCGGTCTGGTTCCCGATCATCCGTGCGTTCAACAATCAGCTCGAGATCGGCCCCTCGCCCAACCCCAACCGGTACACGCTCGATGAGGTTAGGTTCTGCTTCAACCAGTTCACCGAGTACCAGATCCACACACGGGGTGTGTACTCGGTCACCGGCACGACATCGGGGTTCATTCACCGCGTGATCCCGGACGAGACAACGGGTGAATGCATCCTCGATGACGATCGCCCGGTCGAGCTCGACGATGTGGACACATTTCTCACGGCCCGTGCATTCGAGGACACACAGTTCATCAACCCGCTGGTCAGTTTTCAGATTGGCCCATTCCCTTCGGGCACCTCCGTCACCGACTCCACCGTCGTGTTGCTCAATTTCAACATCTTGAATCAGTTCGGCGTCGAGGTGCTCGACACCAGCGCGTCTCGTCGCTCGCTGCCGGCGTCGATGTTGTTTTCCGAGGAACAGGACCAGCTGTTCTTCGTGGACTTCGAGACGGGGGTCCGGCGCCTCGTTTTTTCTCCGCTTTCCATCGTCCAGACTTTTGAGTAGACCCGGTTCATGGGTGTACGGGGGACGGCTCGAAAGAAGGAACACACCCCGGTCATGCGCCAGTTCCTGCGCGCGAAGGGGCGGCACCCCGACGCGATCATCTTCTTTCGGCTCGGTGACTTTTACGAGATGTTCTACGAGGATGCGGTCCGCGCGGCCGACATCCTCGACATCGCGCTGACTTCCCGCGGCACCGACCCCGACGGCAGTAAGATCCCTATGGCTGGCGTGCCGCATCACGCGGCGGCCGGATACCTCGCAGCGCTGCTCCGTCACGGAGAGAAAGTCGCGATTTGCGAGCAGATCGGTGACCCCTCGAGCGTTCGCGGGGTCGTCCCCCGCGAGGTCGTACGCGTCGTGACGCCTGGGCTTTGCCTCGAGCCTGACGCGCTCGACGCGCGCTCGGAGAATTTCCTAGTCGCGGCTACGCGCGATGGGGGCGTCGCTGCGCTCGAGCTCTCGACCGGCACACTTCGCGCATGCGTGGTCGAGCTCGGACCGCAGTGGGTCGGCGAGCTCGTGCGGCTGGATCCAGCCGAAGTGCTGATCGAGGCGGGCGCGATGGAGCTCCAAGCGCTCTGCAAGCAAAGCCTGCCCAATGCAGCTCTGCGCACCATCGAGCTCGCGGAAGACGCCGAAGGTTGGGATGAAACGCTCACCAGCGAGCAGGCCGCGGAGCTCTCGAGCCAAAACCCTGCGGGGCGCGCAGCAGCGTTGGTCCTCCGTTATGCCAAGGCGCATCAAGCTCATTCGCAGATTCACCAAGCCA
>JBDGXI010000215.1:0-3034 GCA_039584685.1 Gemmatimonadota bacterium
GCCGGCTTCGGGAGCCACGTCGGCGTGGAGCTCGGCGTCGGCCTGCGCGGGTTGTCGTACACCCGCTCGGTTATCGTCCCGACGGCCACGGACTACGTTCTCACGTTCCGCGGCATAGCGGATCCAACAGGCGGATTCCGCGCAGACCTCGGCGCCACCCTCCGCCCGGGGCAAAGGCTCTCGTACTCCGCGTACGCGACGGCCACGACGCTGGATCGCAATCGGTTCTACGGCGTGGGAAACCTGACGGAGGCCACCCGCGGCGCCGACTTCTACCGTCTGGACCAGTTCCGGATCGAGCTCGGCCTCGCGGCGCGACTCGGGCTCGGAAGCAGGAACGAGATCGTCGCCGGTCCCTTCTTCCGCCGAATGAACACGGACGCACGGCCGGGCCTCGACGACCGCCGGGAAGCGTCCGACGAAGACGATGACGGCTTGATGGCGTTGCTGCAGCCCTATGGCGCTGGAACGCTCCGGCAGCTCGGATTCCGCACGGATCTGCGGCTGTCGACAGAGGGACCCGACTCTGGAAGGCGCACTGGCATCCGGTTCTACGGAGGCGGAACTGCGTATGCCGCGGCGCTCGACATGCGCGAGCCGGTACTCTCGATGTACGGCGATGCCAAGGCATTCTTGAGGATTGCCGCCCCGCTCGAGCCGATCCTCTACGTGCGCGGCGCCGTTCAGAAGGTGATCGGCGACTACCCTTTCCAGGACGCCGCCTATCTCGGAGGCCGCGGCTCGCTGCGGGGTTTCGAGAAGCAGCGTTTCGCGGGAGATCTCAGTGTGCTCGGGAGTACCGAGTTGTACGGTACCGCCGCGAGGCTCCGGGTGCGCGGGCGGCCCGTCACGACCGGGTTCATGCTGCTGGCCGATGTGGGTCGAATGTACGCTGACTCGACGCCGGCCGGCTCGGCTCACTTCGCTGCCGGCGGTGGACTGTGGTTCCGGGACGAACTGACGAATACCGAGGTCACGATCTCTGTCGCCGACGGAGGCGCCGGACCGCGTCTGTACCTGAGCCTCGGTAGCGCCTTCTGGCAGTAGGCCTGCCACCGCTTTCTCGCCTGCCGATCTCCCCGATAGCGCGATCCAGTCCAGCATACCTCCCCAAGAAAGGCCTCCGGTCCCTAACCAGGACATCACCACCATGGGAGGCTGTCCATTAGTAGTTTGTTGGACAGTCTATCGTAAACCGCTTATGTTATTCCCATGAAGGATATCCGAGACTATCTGGCCGAGATCGGCCGCCGTGGCGGTCGCAAGAGCCGACGGACGCTGGACCCCGACACCGCCCGCGACATGGTGCGGGTGCGCGAAGCCCGCCGGGCTTTCCGGCGCTTCCGCTCTCTCTGTTTCTGGTATTGTCGCCCGGATCTGGAGATCGGGCTTTCGGACGTCCCGTGGGTGGCCGAGCAACTGATGAAGCACGGCGATCGCGAGGCCTGGAAGATCGGCGTTCGCCTGTGTCGCTAACCAATTTTCAGCGACAGCTGCTTGCGGAACTGGCCGCCTCGCCTGCGGCTGACGAGCGCTATCTGGCAGGCGGAGCAGCCCTTCACCGGTTGCCGAACTCCCTCCGCATCAGCGAGGACCTGGACTTCTTTCACGACTCGGTCGCCGGAGTGGCGAGTGCTTTCGAGGACGACCGTGAACGGCTGCACGCAGCCGGATACCAGGTCAATGTGGGGTTCAACATCCCGGGCTTCATCCGGGCCGTCGTGAGTCGTGACGAGGGAGCCACACGAGTCGACTGGGCACACGACTCTGCGTGGCGCTTCATGCCCCTGGTCCGGGAGCCACTCGGAGGCCTTCTTCTCCACCCCGTGGATCTCGCCGTGAACAAGGTGCTCGCGCTGGCTGGTCGCGACGAGGCGCGGGACTTCGTCGACACCCTCTTCGTGCACGAACGGGTGCTTCCCCTGGCCGGTCTTTGCTGGGCTGCGGTGGGGAAGGACCCGGGCTTCACACCGCTCTCACTTCTGGAGCTTCTCAAGCGACGAGGGCGGCATCGCGAGGAGGACGTTCAGCGACTGAACCTCGCGCTGCCGTTCGACCTCGTCGCCTCGAAGCAGGTGTGGCTGGAGGCCCTCTCGGCCGCCGAGACCTTCGCCGTGGAACGGCCGCCTGAAGAGCTGGGCTGTCTCTACTACTCCAGGGCCGAAGAGCACTTCGTCGTGCCCGAACCGGGAGCGTCGCTGGAAGCCCAGGGGCTCGATCTCCACTTCGGCACTCCGGGGGGCGTGATCCCGCAGGTCGTGGCTGAGGAGTCGGGAGAGTGACGTGATGCTTGCCAACCCGGGCAGGTAGCGTGGCAGTGGGAGAACGCGATTTGAACTTGATCGTGACGCTCTCCGGGATCGGGATGTTCATCTTCCCGGCCCGGGGCCAGAGTCAGGAGCAGCAGGCGGCGGATGCCGCGCAGGCCCAGGCCCAGAGCGATCAGGCCGTCGAGGAGTTCAAGAAGGCGGCCGGCGTCTGCCTCGAGGGGCGGGGGTATACGGTCAACTAGCTGACGTTACACTCATCAAGGAGAAACACCCATGAGTATCATCGACGGCATCAAGAGCAACGCCAAGACCGCCAAGTGGGTCGGGCTGCTTCTGGTGATTGCGGGGATCGTCTCCATGTTCGCGCCCCTGGCCAGCGGCCTGGCGGTCATGACGGTGGTCGGAGTGCTGCTGGCCTTTGCCGGCATCTCGATGCTCCTTCTCGCGTTTCGGGCCGGATCGTTCGGCGACGGCATGATGGTGTTCCTACTCGGTGCCCTGACGCTGGTGGCGGGAGTCTACATGATGGCCCGGCCGGGCGGCGCGCTGGTCGCCATGACCGTGTTCCTCGCCATGTACTTCGCGGTCTCGGGCATCGTCGAGGTGATCTATGCTCTCCGGGTCAAGCCACTGCAGGGTTGGGGTTGGCTGCTGTTCGGCGGCATCGTCTCGCTGCTACTCGGGATCATGATGTGGCGCCAGATGCCACTGACGGCCGCGTGGGCGGTCGGCGTGCTGGTCGGCATCCGCCTCCTCCTGAGCGG
>JBDGXI010000216.1:0-3004 GCA_039584685.1 Gemmatimonadota bacterium
CACCGGACGCGCGGCAGAGACAGAAGAGACCTCGGGGCTCGCGCCCGGAGGAGCGCTCGGGAGGAAGTTTCTGAAGCGCGCCCTCCAGTTCAGCTTCCTGTTCTTCCTCCTCAAGGGACTGGCCTGGTTGGCCGTCGGCTTCCTGGCGTGGCGGGGTTTGACCTGATCAGAATGGAATGCACCTATGACGTATGACAGCACGCGGATCATGGAGATCCTCAAAGAGGCCACGGCCGAGCAGCACCGTGACGCCGAGCGCCGGCAGCTCCAGAAGGACATGGTTCGCGGACAACTGGCACCGGAGACCTACGCTGCGTGGCTGGGCCAGATGTTCCTGGTGCACCAGGCTCTGTGGGAGACTATCGCGGCACGGCGAGCTGACCACGCGCCTCTCGCGACGATCGTCCTGGACGAGGGCCTGCACGTCGGACACCTGCGAGCGGACCTTGCGCGCCTTGCAGCAGATCCCGGGGATCAGCGCGATGGCCTATCTCGATCCGTACGGCGAAGAGCAGCGTTCGACCTGGCAGGCGTACCGGGCGCGCATGAACGAGGCGGGCTTCGACGAACCGCAGGGTGAGCGGATGGTCGCTGCGGCCCGCGACATGTTCACGTTCATCGCGGAAATGAGCGACGACCTGATGCGGGAGGCCGTGGCCGCGTAGGAGTCACCGCCAGAGCCCTGGTCACGGAGACCCGCAGGCCTGGTGTCGGTTTGATCTCCAGGCCATCAGCGATCCGCCTCAGCAGACGCGAAACTTCGGTGTCACGAGCGAAGAACGCCCGGCAGCTGTCGCATCGGGCAAGGTGATCCCGTGCGGATTCCTCTTCCGGCACGTGGCGTCGCGGCCGGTCCGACGGCCACAGAACCTCGCGGACGCGGTCACAGGTCAGTTCCATCCGGTGCGGCACTCCTTCAGCCTCGTGTTCCCACTGCTGTCTGACAGGAGATAACGCGCGGAAAGCCGAATCGGTTCACGGGTTGAGCGCGGGCACCTCGGGTGGCGCCACGCCGATCCTGCCCGGCGTCGAGGGACCGAGGTAACGATCGAGGAACTCCAGTTGCCTCTGGACGTCCAGGATTCGCTCGACACTCGCCCGGTAGTACTCGCTGTCGCTGGCTGGATTCCAGGGCTTCCGCGGCAGACCCGCGGCGAGCATGGCCCCCTGTCGCGGAGAGAGGCCAGATGCCGGGTGGCCGAAGTAGTGGAGAGAGGCTGCCTCGGCCCCGTAGATGCCCGGTCCGAACTCGACCACGTTGAGGTAGAGATCCAGAATCCGGTCCTTGGAGAGTTTCTTCTCCAACTGCCGGGTCAACATCGCCTCGCGAAACTTGCGCGTGAGGGTCCGTTTGGGGGTGAGCCACAGGTTCTTCGCCAGCTGCTGGGTGATCGTGGAGGCGCCGCGCGGGGCCTCCCCTTCCCGAATCGCCTTTTTGAGCGCTTCCTTCATTTCGTGCGTCGAGAACCCCTCGTGGAAGAAGAACTCCGTGTCCTCGGCGGCCACCACGGCGCGCTTGAGATTCACCGAGATCCGGTCGTAGGGCACGGGCTGCCAGGCCACTGCATCACTCTGTCCCGCGGCATGCCGGGCCTCCCGGTACATCTCGATGAATGCGGTGGTCGGGGGATTCTCCGTGCGGAGGGCCGCCACGTCCGGCCAGGTGATCCACGTGAACAGCAGCCACAGGGCAAGGGCGCAGCCGAGAACGACGATCCCGAGCCGGGCGCGGCGCTTCCATGTGGCCATCGGCTCAGGGAGCGGCTCCGCCGGCGACTCGGACGCCACGCCCCCCGCGGCCTCGGCGGCCTCTTCCTCGTTTTCCTCGGGTAGAGGATCGACGGGCTCGCTGTCGGCCTGTCGAGGCTCGTCCTCCACTCTTCTTCTCCTTCCTTCTCCAGAAACCCCCTCCACTTCCATACGCTACTCTGTCTGGATCTGAGTCTCCACCCCGGCTAGGTTCTGTTACCAGCATCTGCGCCCCAAACCAGAGAGAGCTCGTGCCCGTTCGCATCACCATAGCCCTGCTGGCGCTCGCATTGTCGATCGCATCACCCGCATCGGCCCAGGAATCGTTTGGCGAGCCCCGCGAGGTAAGAATCGCGCTCTTGCTCACCGACCTCACCGAGGTGAACGGGGCGGAGCAGTCCTTCTCGGCCGACGTGTTCATGGTGGCCACGTGGCACGACCCGGAGCTGGCTGACAGTTCGCCCGGGCTGCGGACTCTAGCGTACGACGACGTCTGGCACCCCACGCTCCTCATCTACAACCGGCGGTCTGTGACCGAATCGATGCCCAACGAGGTGGTGGTGCGGCCCGATGGGACGGTGACGTACCTGCAACGGTTTACCGGGCAGTTTTCCAGCCCGATGAGCCTGCGGGATTTTCCGAGGGACAGGCAGGAGTTCTTCGTCTGGCTGGTCGCTCCGACCCGGATCGGAGCCAACATCACCCTGGTAGCGGACGAATCGCTCGCGGCGCTGCGCTCGGAGCAGTTGTCGATCAGCGATTGGAAGGTCGGTGACGCCAGCCTGAGCATGGAGACATTGCAGATCGCTCCGGGCGCTGCCACGAACCCCGGTGTAAAACTCAGTTTCCCTGCGACCCGCAGGGTGACCTATTACACGATTCAGGTGCTGATCCCGCTCATGGCGATCGTGATGATGGCCTACGCCGTCTTCTGGGTCGCGCCGACCGTAGTTCCGACGAGGGTGGGGGTCGTCGTGACCACCATGCTGACCCTCATCGCGTATCGGTTCATGCTCGCAAACCACGTCCCGCGCCTCTCGTATTTGACGCGACTCGACTGGTTCATGCTGGGCGCGACGCTGCTCGTAGTTCTGACGCTGTTCACGATGGCCGGGACCTCGTACCTGGTGAGTCGCGAGCGAGAGGACATCGTGAAGAAGATCGATCGAGCCGGCCGGCTTCTGTATCCGGTGGTGTTCCTGGGGTACTCGCTGTTCGTATGGTGGCGGTAGACCGATTCGTAGTCTCCGCCATA
>JBDGXI010000217.1:0-302 GCA_039584685.1 Gemmatimonadota bacterium
TTTCAGCTGCCACAGTTTCACCGAAGCCGATCTCGCGACTAAAATCAATCGCAACATGGAACAGGTTTTGCTGTTTAGGAAGGAAGCGAAATGCATCATCCCTAAACAGCTTGCTCGCATGTTTATAGTCGCGTAACGTTTGCTCAGCGTTAGCCTGTAGATAAACGTCGTTGATTGACATTTATTAGCCTGTTACTACGTCGTTGGTTGTTCTGCCTACGTTTGTACCTACACCTGTATCAAGTGGAATCTGTAGTGCGTTATCGTAACGAAGGTTTAGTTCAATTGTGAACGGGTCATCG
>JBDGXI010000217.1:312-3313 GCA_039584685.1 Gemmatimonadota bacterium
CCTTCATAGTTAGCACCTGTTAGGAAGCATCCGTAGATTTCCCATGTCTCAAGTGATGTTACTTCGTGTACACCGTTACCACCGTCTAGTACTTCAAAACGTGTAGTGAACTTGTAGTCGATACCGGAAGCTGCTGATGATTGCTCCATGAAGTCTTGCTGCTTCTGTAGTTGCTCGCCTACTAGACGAGATACTGCGCCGCTAGCGTCATCACGTAGTTTGCATGAAATAGCGCTCCATTCTGGCTTACCTGCATAGTACATCTTGCTGTTATAAACATCGATGACTTTGTCTGGGAAAGAAAGAGATGGACGATCCATTGTCATAACCTGCTTTGTCATTTCAGAACGTGGAGTAGATACACCGAAGTTCTCAAATACTACGCGAAAGCGATATCTTAGCTTAGGCATTAGCAGACCTTGGTTAGATGCGCTTTGGTCACCTGCCAACGGTACTGTAAATCTTGTTAATGATGATACTGACATGTTATTATCCTCTAATTATGTTTGTATAGCAATATTTATCAATTTTGATTTTGGATTGAAGGCGCTAGATTTTGTTATAATATACGTATATTATGATTCAGGATTTTGCTTGATTTCTACAATAGTTTCTTTGCTAATGTTAAAAAGACCTAAGTCTTTTGCAGTTGTTAGACCCCATCCAACAGCACCAAGTGTTACGGAAATTGTAAACCATACTGCCCAACTAATAGCCTTCCACTTAGATACCCAGTTGTCGAATACGTTTCTGTTATCTTGTATCTTATCTCTAAGTTCTTCGTTTTGCTTTTCTTGTTCGCGGTAACGGGAATATGTTACGTCCATGAAGTTCTTGTTGTGTTCTTCCATCTTTTCAAGAATAGTGTGATGCTGTTCATCCATTGTCTTGGATAAGTCAGAGATAGAACCTTTTACGTTTTGGAATTCGCGGTCGTGGAAATCCACAATCGTTTCAATCTTAACAATTCTGTCTCTTAGTGTTTCGTCGTCTTGTGGAGTTTCTTCTGTCATACTCATATTTACCCAAAATCGCGCACAAAAAAAGCCCGCTTATTGCGGGCTAATTTTGACATGGTGGGATGGTTTAAATCTCGCCTGTGTTCTTCAAACGTAATGGAATGTAAATAAACTCAGCTGCCTTAACTGGCTCAATTGCCACGTCAGCCCATAGTTCGTTACGATCGATTCTTGCTGGAGTGTTGTTAGACTCATCACATACAACAAGGTAGTCAAAGATAGCACGTTTTGCAACTAGTTCATTCATAAGCTTTTCAATCTCATTTTTGAATTCGTCGCGTGTTAGCTTATCATTTGGTTCAAAGATAAACGGTCTTGCTAGCAAGTCTAGTGTAAAGCGTAGGTTAGCTGTTAGGCGTGCTACGTTAACTCTGTCTAGTGAGCTTGCTGCTGCTGCGCGTGTCTTCTGTCCGTAAACTGTTACACCAGCTCCAGGTAGTACTGAAATTGGGTTAACGTTGTTTGTGTACAGTACGTCACGTAGTCCTTCGCCTACTGCAATAGACTGGAACTCACCGTTTGCATCTAGGTAACCAATGCTTGTAGCATTGTCAACCTTACCGCGTCTAATACCTGCTGGAGCAATCCATGGGTAAGAAACGTTGTCACTTCTAATAATAGTACGTAGTGACATGTGGCTTGATGGCATAACAATTGCGTTGCCGTCTAGGTCGTTTGTTAGACCAGCTGGGTAGTAAACACCTAAGTATTCGTTTACAGTTACTAGGCCGTCTTCGCCGTTGTCTGCTGCTAGGTTAGCGTTGCTTGCCCAGTTAGATAGTGATAGTGAGCTGTTGTCTAGTGTCATTGGAGAATCGCCAACAACAAAAGATGTGTTCTTTCTATCAGTGTTAACATTAGCTAGGTTAGCAATAAGCTCTGGGTAACCAGGAGCTGCTAGCAAATTGACAGTAGTTGTTTCTTCACGTACTGTGATGCTTGCGTCAATGCCTGCCTTCATAGCTTGTACAACCATGTTACGTACTGCCGCTGAACCCATGTAAGGTGAACCGTCTAGCTTAAGACCTGAAACTGTTCTCCAAGTGTTTTGCTCTGTTGGTTCGGAACCTACGAAGTTATCATTTGTTAGGTAGTCTGTTGTGTACTGCTTAACGTTGTAACCGCTGCGACGTGTGTTCCATAGCAATGTACCACGTGGATATAGTGCTGCATCAGGAGCGTCAAGATCTGTGTAGCTACTAGCTAGTAGATCTGTAATTAGCGGGAAGTCGCCAGTGATAACGTCTGTTGTACCATCTGTGTCCCAACGTGTATCTGCAAACAGAATGCCATCTTCGCTTGTTGCATCAGCAATATCAATCGCTGTCCAACCTGCGTTAGTACGACGATATAGTGATGGATAGTTATCCAAGTCGCTTGTGTCAACCCAAAGGTCGCCGTTTACAAGTGCTGTACCGTCTGACTGTAGTAGTGGCTCGCTAGCAGAAACAATAGGACCTGCTGGGCTTGTAACTGTTAAGTCATAGCCACGTGCATCGCTTGCTAGTGTCTGATAACCAACCCAGTTTGTTCCGTCATGGACCATAATGTCAACATCGTCAACATCACTGAAGTACCAGTATGTACCGTCTGCTGGATCAACGCTTGGCTCAATGTAAGAAGCTGTATAGGTAGCTGGAACCCAGTTACTTAGGATGAATTCGTCGTCAACAATGTTGTTACCGTTTTGATCGTTTGGACCATCTTCAACATAAGTTAGTGCTGAACTAATACCTGCGTCTGTTAGTGGTGTACCAGTTGTTGTAGTACCAACAGTATCGTCTTGTACAAGAATAATTGTTCCGCCTAATATATGTGTAAACACAATCTGTCCGTCGCTGTTGATGGACGCTGTTACGCCTGGAACACTTGCATTCATTACGTCAGTTACGAATGTTGTTGATGTTGTACCAGATAATGTAATTGTCTGTGCTGCTGTAAAAGTATCGCTACCTGCTTCTGACACAGAAATAGTAAATGAA
>JBDGXI010000058.1:0-12154 GCA_039584685.1 Gemmatimonadota bacterium
TCTACTCGAACGCCCAGCCCGCGAAGACCCGCACTTCGGGGAAGGTGCGGAAGACGTCGGGATAGTCGCGGTAGTAGCTGTCGCGCGCGGTGTAGAAGCCGGTCGCTCCGATCTCCCACTTCTTGAAGACCGGTACTCGCACGGTCGCTCCCAGGAACTGCATGATGTGGTTGCCCACCGCTCCGTTCAGGGTGTGCTGCCAGAACAGGTTGTAGAACACGCTCACGATTTGCCTGTCGCCGCTGAGCAAGTTCACACGCGCCCTGAGCCCGGCCCCGCTCCCGAAGTCGTAGCTTCGGCGCGTGAAGTCGGCATACTCCGAGTCCGTGCCCCAGATGAGCAGCGCCGAGGGCTCGAGCCGGCTCACCAGCGCCCACTTCTCGGACAGCCCCCACCTGGACAGGAACGTGGCGCTCAGGCTCGAGCCGCCGGTCTCCAGGGTCTGTACATTCACGTAGTCGAAGTGCTGAGTGAGATGGAAGACGTGTTGGTTCTTCTCGGTCTTCTTCAGGCTCGTGCCGTACAGGGAGCCGATCAGGTGAGCCTGGCCGATGCTCTGTTCTTCGTTGCTGCCATTGAGCTGGATGTAGAAGCGGAAGGCGTCGAAGGGCTTTCCGAAGTCCTCGAACGCGTTGCCGTACAGGTAGTCGAACGCGAAGAACCCGCCCGCCGACCCATCCACCGAGCTGCCCTCGCCGACGGACCGGAATCCCAACCTCAAGGCCCCGGCACTCACGGTGGGGTACGGCCCCTCGGGATTGGCGCCCACCTTGGTCCACTCGCCTCGGACCAGCCGGTTGAATCCGCCGAGAGGGTTCACGAGGAAGCCACCCAGCTCGCGCAGGGTCCGGCCGGTCCCGGTGGCTGAGTTGTCCCAGATCATGCGGGACAGGCGGTTCAGGGACTCACCGAGACCGATGCCGCCTATGGCCGTGGCCGCCCAGTCGTTGATCGCCGGGCGGTTGTTCTCGCCGAACGTCTCCCACAGGAAGCTGCCCCCCCACGACCACGCTGCCGACTGCCAGAAGTCGTAACCGTTTCCGCGCGCGGCGTTGAAGTACATGGCCCCGTGGTACGGGTGCGCCCACATGTTCGTCTGGAAAGCGTCCGCATCCCATTCCATCCCCTGGACGATGTTCCTCTTCCACGCGTCGAGGCTCATCGTCGCCGTCGAATCGTCCGCTACGTGCCGGTTGAAGAACCAGGGCACGACCAGCAGGATCCCGACCTCGCCCAGCGTGGGCAGGAAGTGGATCTCGTCGCAGCAGAACTCGTCCGCGGCTGGCGAGTTGGGTAGGGAGGCAGCCTCCACCGGTATCGGGCCCTCCGAGTACAGGGGTCTCAGCGGCATCGGTGGGACCCTGCGAACCGGTGAGATCTCGCCGGTCGCGCCCGCCTGTCCGATCACGGCGTCGAGGCTGCTGGGAGCGGTCGCCCATTCCTGAGCGCTTTCGGAAGCCTCCTGACCGAACGCGGTCCCGGCTGCTGCCAGGCAGAGCGTCAGCGTCAGGATCCAACGTCGCGAGTGCGCGCGCATCCCGTTCACTTCTTGATCACCAGTCCGAAGTACCAGCCCTGGCTGACACCTTCGTCCCACCGGTAATCCGAGTCCGTGGTCCCGTACTCGGTCTGCAGGTAGTCGTAGGCCAGCGTCAGGTGAACCGGGCCGTAGACGTTCACGCCCAACTCCGCGCCCACGCGCCACGCGAACTCCGATCCGAACAGCACGCCGCCGATGTCACCGTCCACCGAGACCCAGAAGGGACCGCCCATCTCGGTGAAGTACTCCGCCCCGACCACGGGCTCTACCCAGCTCTCGGTGGTCTCGCCGGGCGCGGGCCCGTCGAGGAGCTTCTGGCCCTGGTGCACGTAGCGAAGGCCGCCGTGCATCAGGAAGGCGTGCGACGACTCGAATCGCCCGACCTGCCAGGTGGCCAGCAGCTCAGCGGTAGTCCAGCTGAAGTCGTAGTTGACCTGGGTTCCCGAAGGGATTCCCGGGCCTTGCACGGTTCCCTGGTTCTGGAGCGAAGTCGTCGAGAACCTGGCGATTCCGCGGAAGCGTCCCTTCCCGACGCGCAGGTCGCCGGCGAAGCTGGCGTGCAGCGAAGTCGTGTCCCCGACCGTGACCTCCGTGTCGCCCAGGTAGTTGAACCCGTCGATGTTGGCCCACCACAGGTAGGCCGAGGCTCTCCAGAAGCTGTCAGGGTTGCCGTGGTCCTGGGCCCGTACTTCCGGCGCGAGGCCGGGGGCCAGCGTCAGCATGCCCGCCGCGGCGAGCGCCAATCCAAACCGCGCGCGCTTCATGAGCGGGGTCCCGTGATCGGGAGGAAGAAGCGGACGCGAAGGTCGAGCACCCCGTTCTTCGCCGTCAATCCGTTCTCCTCGGCCTCGGAGAGCAGGTTCGACGTTCCGATGGAATAACGCGCGTCGAACCCGACGCCGGATCCGCCCTTGAACAGGCGGTCCACACCGAACCCGAACTGGATGAGGAAGTCGTTTCCGGCCAGCTCACCGCCCGGCGTGTCCGCGCTGCACTCCGTGTCGAACGAGAACTGGGTGGAGGGCTTCACGTCGCAACCGTTGGAAAACGCTGGCGCTCCGCCCGCAAAGATCCGGTATCCCCACAGGTCGCCGAAGAAGGCGTTCCGGTAGTTGACGGCGATCGGAATCTCGAAATACGAGAACCGGTAGTCGTACGCCTCGCCGTACAGAGGGCTCTCCACCTCGAACGCGCCCTTCTGAGCCAACGGGGAGATGCCCCCTTCGAGAGAGAAATGCTCCGAGAAGTGCCACTCGACGTAAAAGACGAATACAACGCCCCACGTTCTGATCGAGCTGTCGACGTAGCTGCCTGACATGTCGGCGATGGTGGGACCGGCGGTCAGACCGAAGTCGACCTGGGCGCGCGCCGAGGGCGCGGAGGCGGCGAGAAGGAAGAGGACTCCCACTGACGCCCGAAGTGCCTTACGCTGTACCGTCCGGGCCGTGCCGATCACAACCTCCAGTCGAGGAGAGAGCGTCTCCTGCCGGCACCAATGAACAACGAGGTGATACTAGAGACGCGCCGCCTCCGCGGCAACCCACTGCAAGACCGTAAGTCGAGGCTCGGGTTGGCGATCGCCCTGGCGTTGATTCACGCGGGGACGCCAGCGGGAAGCACGGCGCAGGAGTCGGGCGGGTCGACCGCAGCCGCCGTGGCTGGGGGCGCTCTGGGGCTTGCCTCGGGAGCAACCCTGGGGGCCGTCGGGTCGATGATCCCGTGCTCGCAGACCGGCCCGGGGCCGACGTGCGTGCGGTGGAGCGCGATCGGCGGTGGAGTGATTGGCGTCACTGGCGGAGCGCTGCTCGGGGCCGGCGATTCGGATCGGCTGGCCGACGCCGCCCTGGGAGCGGGAATCGGCTTCGTGGCCGGAGCGATCGGCGGGATGCTTCTCAAACCGAAGGCCGAGCGGTTCGGCTGGCAGGACGTGGCGGCGGTCGGCCTGTTCGGGGGAGCCATCGGGTCAGCCCCGCGTGGATCCGCGATCGGGTTGCTCGGCGGTTCCGCCGTGGGTCTCGTGACCTGGGCGCTGGTGGACGACTTCAAGGGCCCGGACCTGCTCGGAGCGGCCCTCGCCGGCCTGGCGATCGGCGGGATCGCCGAGTGGCTGGTGCGTGGGATCGACTCCCAGTCCGGCCCAGATCCCCAGCTGAACCTGTCCATGCTGCTGCCGGTGGGCTTCTGAGAATGCGTTCCCTCGCCGCCGTGCTCCTGCTCGCGCTGGCCGGCTGCATGCCTTCGTATCGCATGACGGAGGGGTTTCCGCCCGAGCGCTCGTGTCCGGGTGCCGACGAGTACGCGTGGTACTCACCAGAGACCGCTGGAGATCACGACAGGCTCGAGGACTGGTGCCAAACCGTTGGCCCGCCCGTCGTGTCGCTCGACCCGACCGCGGACTTCGGAGACCTGACGCGGGGCCGGGAGCTCGACGTCATCTCGTGGAACGTGGATGTCGGAGGTGGCGACCTGCTGGATTTCTTCGAGACCGAACTCGGCCTGGCGTGTGATGGCAGTCGGTCGCGGTTCGAGCACGACGCCGTGCACTTCGCGCTCCTGGTGCAGGAGGCGTTTCGTCGGTCGAACGAGATCCCCGAGAGTCCGCCGGATCCCACGATCCCACGAGCCGTGGCGGAAGACCCGAGACCGGGCGAGCGCCTGGATGCCGTCGAGGCGGCAGCGCGGTGCGGGCTCTCCCTGGCCTACGTAGCGGCGGCCCGGAACGGGAATGAGCCGCGGGACGGGCTTCGGGAAGACAAGGGGGTGGCCATTCTCTCCACCCTGCCGCTGGAAGCAGTCCTCTTCATGGAGTTGCCCTACGAGGCTGCGCGCCGGGTCGCGGTGGGGGCTACGATCCGTGACGAGACGGGAGTCGGCCTGCGCGTGGTCAACCTTCACTTGATCAGCATGGCCGGACCCGCGCGTGCCCTGTCGACAGGAAACGGATCGCGTTTGCGGCAGGGCCTGGCCGTGTCGGATGCTCTGGAGAAGCGTGCAGCGGCCAGCGAGCTGATGGCCACGATTCTAGCCGGCGACTTCAATACGTGGTCGAATCGCGAGACCGCACTGCGCCGGCTGCGCAACCAGTTCCCGGATTCGCCGCCGCCCCTGGGAGAGGGTACGCACGGCTCGTTCCCCACGGATCACATCCTGTTTCGGGCCGGGCCCAGGGGAGTGAGCCTGGTGGAAGGGAGTTACGTACGGCTCCCCTCCGATTACCTTTCTGACCACCACCCGATTCGAGTGCAGGTTCGCTTTCCGGACTGACACGGGCGCTTGAGCGGAGCGCCGATTATCTTGGTCTGGAGTCAGTCGCTGAAACATTCGATCGAGAGCGGGTCAGATGAAGATGAAGTTCGCTGTAGGGATGATCGTCGCCACGATGGGTCTCGCCTCCGCGTGCAGATCCGCTACGGAAGTCGAGACGACGGATCTCGAGGGCACGTGGATCGCCTCGCAGGCACGGATCGTAGACATCGAACAGCCGAAAGAGAGCAACTTCGACCTGATCGAGCTCGGCTTCACGGCGGTCTTCAACAGTGACGGCACCGGCGCCTTCGAGCTCCGCCTCATCAGTCCGGAGGACGAAGGCCAGCTCGTCACGGGCACCCTCGTGATCGACGGCACGGACGTGGTCGTGACGACCGACAGCACCACGAGCGCCGGGGAGGTCTTCGTCGAGGACGACCAGGCAGCGCTCAGCATCACCGCTGGTCTCACGTACGATTTCAAGGGTGACGGGACGGAGAAACCCGCCAAGCTACTGCTCGTAATGGATCGGGTGCGGCCGGAGGAGTAGTCGGGCCAGCCAGGATAGAATAGAAAAAGGGCCACCCCGAATCTCGGAGTGGCCCTTTCCGCTATGACTTCAGCGAGAAGTCAGGAAACCACGATCACGTTCTCCGCGGCCGGGCCCTTCTGACCCTGCACGACGTCGAACTCGACGGTGTCTCCCTCGTTCAGCGTCTTGAATCCATCAGCCTGGATGGCGGAATGGTGGACGAAGCAGTCCTTGCTTCCGTCCTCAGGCGTGATGAAGCCGAAACCCTTGTCGGGGTTGAACCACTTAACTGTTCCTTTGGTACTCATGTTGTCCAGCTCCTGTTGTCGATGCCAAGGTCGGAGTCCGGACAATCCGTACCACCCGACTGATTGACACTCTCGCGGTGCTTCCCCCCGCGCGGGGTATTCGCTGAAGGCTACAAAAAAGGGAGACCTCGTTAGACAGGCCTCCCAAACCACGTTTGTGACTGTAGCCCACGCTTCTCGGCAGCTTGCCGAGCGAGCCAGAATATGGCCGGATCGGGGTCAACAGTCAAGCCGGAGGAACCCCTCCCCCCGCAAACGACGCGTGAAGAGCCCTATTTCCGTATATTAAAGGTATCCTTCCGTTCCCCAGGGAGCGTCGATGACCGACCTACTGGAACGCATCAGAGCAGCGCTTGCCGACCGCTACGCAATCGAGTCGGAGATCGGCCGTGGCGGCATGGCCACGGTGTACCTCGCGGAGGACCTGCGCCACGAGCGCAAGGTCGCGATCAAGGTCCTTCACCCGGAGCTGGCGGCCAGCCTGGGCACCGACCGCTTCCTGCGCGAGGTCAAGATCGCCGCGAAGCTCGAACATCCTCACATCGTGGCTCTCATCGATTCCGGCGAGGCGGACGGCCTTCCCTATTACGTGATGCCGTACGTGAAGGGTGAATCCCTCCACGAGCGGTTGGAGAGAGAAGGCAACCTGCCGGTCGACCAGGCGCTCGACATCGCCGTCGAGATCGCGGATGGGTTGGCATACGCGCACGAGCACGGAGTCGTTCACCGCGACATCAAGCCCGGGAATATCCTCCTGTCGGCCGGTCACGCACGGATCTCGGACTTCGGAATCGCTCGCGCGCTCGGCGCGGCCAGCACGGGGGATGCGACGGCGACCGGGCTGGCGGTGGGCACGCCGAAGTACATGAGCCCGGAGCAGGCGGGTGCCGGGGAGGTGGACGGCCGCTCGGACACCTATGCCCTGGGCTGCGTGCTGTACGAGATGCTGGCCGGAAACCCGCCATACGACGGTCCGACGCCGCAGTCGTTGCTGGCGAAGCACGCGACGGACGAGGTGCCGAGTCTCCGGAGTACCGATCCGGAGATCCCGCTTTACGTGGAGCGTGTGGTGGAGCGGGCGATGGCGAAGCACCCGTCCGAACGGTTCCAGGATCCACGTGAGCTCGCGGAGACGTTGACGACGGGCACCGTGGTGGCCCGCGTGCGCAGGCAGCGCCGGACACGCCGTTCGATGGTGGTGGTGCGTGCAGCGGCCGTCGCTGCGGTGATCGGTCTGGTGGGCTGGTGGATCTCCACCACATCTGCCGGCCCGGAGTACGAGCGCCTGGCCGTGCTGCCGCTCGCCGATCTCACCGGTGACCCGGAGCAGGCGTACCTCGCCTCCGGCGTCCACGAGGCCCTGATCGTAGAGTTGGGGCGCCTGGGCCTCTCCGTGACCGCCCGGCGCACCATGGCCCGCTACCGGGACACGGAGAAGGGGATCGGCGAAATCGCCCACGAGCTTGGTGTGGACGCCGTGATCGAGGGCTCCGTATACCGGCAGGGCGACAGCCTGGAGATCGCCACCCGGCTGTACGACAGGAACGAGCAGGAAATCTGGACGGCCTCCTTCGACGGCGTGATGCCGAACATCGTTTCTCTGTATCGGGGGTTTGCCCGGGCCATTGCCGACCGGATCCAGATCAGCCTGAGACCGGAGGATGAGGCCCGCCTCGGAGATGCGGCTCCGGTGAACCCGGAGGTATACGAGGCCTACCTCAGGGGCATGCACATCCTGAACAACATCCGGAGGCTGACGGACGCCGAGGAGGCCATCGCGCACTTCAACCGCGCAGTAGAGCAGAACCCGGCCGATCCGCTGGCCTATGCCGGCCTCGCGCTCTGCTACGCCACCCTCGGTCACAGTCCCGACCCGCCCCCGAACACGTGGCCGTTGGCCCGGGCGGCGGCAGAGCGAGCGATTCGTCTGGACTCGACCTCCGCGGAGGGATGGGCGGCGCTCGCCGACTACAAGTCATACTCCGAGCGGGACTGGGAGGGCGCCGAGCGGGCATTCCGGCGGGCCAACGAGCTGAACCCCAGCCTGGCCATGAACCACTACCACTACGCGTGGTACCTGGCCCTGTTCGGCCGCGTGGAAGAGGCACTCTCGGAGCACCGCCGGGCGGCCGAGCTGGATCCGTTGACACCCCTCCACACCGTCTGGATCCCGGCGCTCCACTGGTTCTCGGGAGACAACGAACGGGCGCTGGAGGAAGCCCTCCCCCTCCTGGCGAAGTACCCCGAGAACCACATCATCTGGAATGTGGCGGCCCGGAGCGCCGCCTATCTGGGGCGGCTCGACGAGGCCATCGCCTACGCGGAGGAGGCAGCGGCACTCCGCCCCTGGGTGGCCAGTCGTCTCGTCGCTTACTACTGGATGGCAGGCCGGACGGATGAGGCCCTGAGTCTCTTGCGGGAGATCGAGGCGTTGCCAACCACTCCCTTCGTCGCACTCCGCCTGGCCGCCCTCCACGCCACTCTGGGGAACCGGGACGAAGCCATTCGCTGGCTAGAATACGAGCCCGGGCACGCCTTCAAGGGTTGGATCGCCTGGGACCCGGCGTTCGAGTCCTTGCGGGACGATCCCCGGTTCCAGGCGATCCTGCGTCGCATGAACCAGGAGCTCGTGCCGGGCCAGATCGCGCCGGTTCCTCTGCCGGTGGTGGCCCCTGAGCTGCCTTAGGTCGGTGGGGAAGGCTTGCTCTCGTACATGTCTCTGATCTTGCGAAGACGGCCTAAGAAAAGGGGGAGGTCGGACCTATGCCCGGCCTGCCCCCTGCATGAAGTCACTCATCGCTCTCGGCCGCCATCGCCTCGTCGATCATCTCCATGAGCTCGTCACGCGTGTACTCGTGCGGCTGATCCTGGTTGAGTTCGATGAGCCTCTTGATATGCGCGCGGATCGTGAAGGCCGCTTCCTGCTCGTTCGGTACTACCATGTAGCGGCGCTTGGGATTCTCGGCCGTGAGAAAGTCGAGATACGCTGCGGCGACTTCGTCGGGTTCCTTGTACTGACCGCGGTCGGAGGGTGAAGCGAGGACGCGGTCCAACTGCTCTTTCGCCATGGAACCCTCGGTCGAATAGCCCTGCTCGCGCATGCGCTCGACCATGTTTTCCATGATGTCCGACTTGTAGTTGCCGGGCTCGACCACGGCGACGTCCACTCCGAGACCGGCCATCTCGATCGCCAGCACGTCCGTGTACGCCTCGACGGCATGCTTGCTCATGGTGTACGGGCCTCCGAGCCCCCAGGTCACGATGCCCGAGATCGAGCCCGTGGTGGCCACGCGTCCCTTGCTCTCGATCAGAAGCGGCGCGAACGCCTTCGTCACGCGGTATGGGCCGTAGACATTGACGTTCATCTGGAACGCGAGGTCTTCCTCGGTCACCTCGACCAGCGGCGCGAGGATGACCACGCCGGCGTTGTTGACCAGACCGTACAGACCGCGTCCTCCCGCCCGGACAGTCTCGACCGCTGAGTCGATCTCTTCCTGGGAGTTCACGTCGAGACGCACGCCCTGGACGTTTTCCATCGCATTCAGCGCATCGAGGTCCGCCTGCTTTCGGGCCCCGGCATACACGAAGAAGCCGTTGGTGGCCAGGACTTCGGCTGTTCTCAGTCCAATCCCCGAGCTGGCCCCGGTGATGAGGACCGCGCGGCCCTGGCCGGCGTCCGCGGTTGCCGGTGATTCTGCGTCCTGCGCATTGGCACGCGCGCCGCAGATCATGCCGGCCCCAATGAAGACCATCGTGAGGAGCGCGGCCCTGAGTTCGGCAAGAGTCGTGTTCATGTGCGGCTCGTCCTATCATCGAGTTCATTATTCGAGGTGCACAGGATAGTGACGTCGAGTGTGGCGCGACAGGAACAGAGGGCCTCCTGGGAGAACAGGGGGGCGCTGAGGCCGGTCCATACCTTGACTCCATACCGGCCGACGGGCGTTACTGGGAGTGATCCCACCAGCCGCTTGGGCTCACCGGGCCGGCGCGCGGGCGAAGCGCCGACGGTCAGGCCACAGGCATAGCTCTCCAACGGCCCACACAGAGGGAGAATGGCGATGAAGTACATGATCAGCTGGTTCGAGCGTCCCCAGGGTTCGCCCATGGAGTACGAGAACGCCCAGAAACGGATACTCGATGTATTCGGGCAATGGCAGTCGCCCGACGGCTTCGAGATCGAGGTGTTCGTGGTGCGAGTGGGCGAGTGGGGTGGGCACGTATTGGTGGACTGCGATGATCCACTGGCCGTTCACAAGTTCTGCTCGACCTACCCGGCCTTCACATTCGAAGCGCGACCCGTGATTCCCGTCGAGGACGCAGTCCGGGTAGAGCTAGAAGCCATCGCCTGGCGAGACGGACTGGACCGCACTTGAACCCTGGAGGACGGAATGACGGATCTGCAAGCATTTGACCTTGACGGCCAGGTTGCCCTCGTCACCGGCGGAAATGGAGGCATCGGCCTCGGCATCTCGCTCGGCCTGGCAGGCGCCGGGGCGAAGGTCGCCATCTGGGGTCGGAATGCCGAGAAGAATGAGGAGGCACTCGCGGCCCTCCGGGCAGTCAATCCTTCGGCGGCGGCCATGCAGGTCGACGTGGCCGAGCGGAGCCAGCTGCAACCCGCGCTGGCCGACGTCGAGAGCACTCTCGGGCCGTTGTCTATCCTGGTCAACAACGCGGCCATCGGCATTTTCGGCGGGGTACTGGACCTCTCGGCCGAGGACTGGGACCAGGTCATCGAGATCGACCTTACGGCGTGCTTCCTCCTCGCCAAGTACGCCGCGCAATCGATGACGGAGCGGCAGGCAGGCAAGATCATCAACCTCGCCAGCACCTTCTCGCTCTCCGGTTCCGCATTCGCGCCGTCGTATGCCGCGGCCAAGGGAGGGATCATGCAGCTGACGAAATCCCTTGCAATCGAGCTCGCTCCCCACAACATCCAGGTGAACGCCATTCTCCCGGGCTGGATCGATACCGACCTCACGCAGCCCATCAAGGAGATGCCGCTCTACGAGGAGATCCTGACCCGAACGCCGGCCGGCCGCTTCGGGACGCCGGACGAATGCGCCGGGGCCGCCGTGTTTCTCGCGTCGGAGGCCTCACGCTTCGTAACAGGCACGGCGCTCGTGGTCGACGGCGGATACGCCATCCGCTGACGCGCACCGTCCCGGGCACTCACCAAAGAGGAGACAAATGAAATCGATTCGGTCTCTGAGAGTCGTCGCGGCGATGACGCTTCGCGCTGCTTGCATCGCACTCGCTGCCGGCTGCGCGAATGGCACCAGCGATCGAGCCTCGGACGACACGACGGCGCTGCCGCAGTGGACGTTCGACGCTTCCATGGTTTTCCCTGGCGACGGCTCTCTCTTGCGTCCGGAAGACGGTGTAGCGCTGTCGGACGGCCGGCTCATAGTCGGCGATCAGGTCCACGGACTGCGCCTCGTCGAGCCCGACGGCACCAGTGCGCCGTTCGGCGACATGGCGGCAGCCGGGTATGTCCACCAGCCACCGGAGCACAGCGGGGGTCCAAACGGAGTATCGCTGGAGCCGGGCGGGACGCACGTGCTGGTCGCGGACATCTTCCAGGGCAGGATCTACCGCGTGGACGTGACGACCGGCGAGACCGAACGGGTCTACCAGCACAGCTACGGTGTCAACACGGCCATACGCGATTCGCGCGGGGCGATCTGGTTCACGCAGAGCGCGCACAACACCCCGGAGGAGGGCGAGGCACGCATGTGGGCGACCGTGGACATCCCCGTTCCGGAAGGTGCCCTGCTCCGGCTGGGAATGGAGGATGGACGGCTTGCCGAGGAGGCCGAGGTCCTCGTGGACTCGCTCTACTTTGCCAACGGTGTGGTCATCGATGAGACGAGCGGCCACCTCTACGTGGCCGAAACGATGGGACTCCGCGTGCTGCGCTATCGGGTGGACCTGGACACCGGTCGGTTGAGCGAGCGTTCGGTATTCGTGGACGGCGTGGAGCCGGACAACCTCGAGCTGGACGGCGAAGGACACCTGTGGGTGGCCCTGCCGCTCTCGAACGCGCTGCTGGTGGTCGACACGGAGACCGGCGCGCGCCACACCGCCTTCCGTTCTCTTACCCCCACCCAGCAGGAAGCGGCCGAGGAGTTTGCCCGCCGCGGCGAGACGGGCGAGTCCCGGATGGAACTTTTTACGCCGGCCTCCTGGGCCCCGCTACCGGGCCCGATCACCGGGCTCATTCTCAGCCAGGATCGAGGTCCAGTGTACCTCACGAATCTGGGAAATGCCCTGGTGAAGCTGACTCGATGAGGCGGATGCCGCTCGAGTGCACGCCCGGACACTGGAGAAGAACGCACGCTTGCTGTATCATATCGCCCCCTTGAGAGTCAACTGAGCAGAGGACGAGAGAATGAAGTGGAACGGATCCAGGCTCGTGGTCGGACTGCTGGTCGCGACTGCCCTTGCGGCTGCCTACGTACTGGGGCGCTCGGGCGAGAGCACCGCCGTCGCCCAGACATCGCCCACCGGGACCGTGGACGATCGCGA
>JBDGXI010000218.1:0-2996 GCA_039584685.1 Gemmatimonadota bacterium
CCTTGATGGATATGGACTTTGCGATCAGTCGCCCGCTCGTCCGACCAAGGATGCCTCATATCCGATTTCTGTTCGTCAGGTCGCGGTTTTGCGCCACGCTTCCTTCAGACGCCACCTCGCGATGACGCCCTTGCATTCTTGCTAATCCTTCACCTCCATCAGGTTGGATAGGGGACTTTCACCCCTAAGCTATCGAACATGCTGGGCATACGACGAAGCGGCTGCGCCGCGACAGGGGGGAGCAGTTTGTAGCGGATAGTCTGAAGAGACCCCTGCTGGCAGGTGCTATTGCCCACGACGGTGAGTGAGCATTCAAGCTCGAAGTGATGCTTCGGGCAACGCTCCGGGCAATCCGTCTGGGGCCCGGCTCCCTTCGCCGCTGCCCCGGCTCTCGGGTCCAGGGGAGCGGGGAACAGAGGAGTCGCTGCGCGACCGATGGTTGCTCCCCTGGAATCCCTCTCCGGCTCCGGTCGCACCCAGCCGGCTTGCCCTACGCTCGGGGGGCAACTCAGGATCTCCCTCTTTGCGCCGCAGGTTTCTCCGGGGCGTGTTGAACGCTCGATGCTCTGGCGCGTGATACGTTTGGATTTCCGGCTGAAGTGGCCGGAGTCCGTTCCACTCTGCACCCACAAAAGGGGATTTCGATGTCAGAGCTCAGAACCCGCATGATCCAGGACATGAAGCTCGCCGGACTGGTCGAGGGGACCCGCCAGGGGTATCTTCGGGCCGTTCGCCAGTTGGCGGCCTACTACATGGCCTCACCGGACCAGCTTACTGAACGGCAGGTTCAGGACTACCTTCTCTACGTCCGCGACGAGTTGGGGGTTGCCAAGGGCACATTCGCCCCGATCCTTGCCGGGCTCAAATTCTTCTACGTCAATACGCTCGGCTACGACTGGGCGCTGTTCACGAAAAAAAAGTCCGCAAGCCACGCCAGAAGCGATTGCCCGACGTCCGCAGTGATGAGGAATGCCGCCGCCTGATCGCGACGTTGGAAAAGCCCGTTTATCGCGGCTGCTTCACGGTGATCTACGCCTATGGATTGCGAATTTCCGAGGCGGTTCAACTGCCCGTGACGGCGGTTGACTCGAAGCGGATGGTCCTTCGCGTGATCGGCAAGGGAAACAAGGAACGGCTTCTCCCGTTGACCGAGTCGATCTTGGACATGCTCCGAGAGGTCTGGAAGATCCACCGGAGCAAGAGGTGGTTGTTTCCCAGTCGCCGAATCGTCACCCACCTGCCCGATGCGACGGCGCGGGCCGCTTTTGTTAAGGCGCGAAACGAGTGCGGCTTCGACGCAAGGTTTCGGCCGCACTCGTTCCGCCACAGCTTCGCCACGCACATGCTCCAGCGAGGCGTGGACATCCGCATCATCCAGATCCTGTTGGGTCATTCGAGCCTACGATCGACGGAGGTCTATACCCACCTGACCGATCCGTTGCGGGACGATCTCCGGCGACTGCTCCGCCAGACCACCGACGGTCTCTTCGAGGGAAGGAGGCCGAAGCATGGTTGATGCAAGTGTTTGCCCGCCGGATACGGACCTTGCCTCGTCCGGCACAGGCGTCGAGTTGGCGGACGTCGTCCGTCGCTTCGCCCCCGAGTATAGGTCGCAATACGGGCACGTGATGATGCCGTCGCAGAGAAAGGCCCTTTCGGATATCGCAGCCTGCTGCACCCGAGCCCTCGGCGGGCGGCTGTACCGATGCGACGAATGCGACGAATCGTTCTGGCGTTTCCACGGCTGTCGCAATCGGGCTTGCCCGAAATGTCATGGAAAACGGGCCCAGCGGTGGCTCGAAGCGCGTGAAGCCGAGCTGTTGCCGTGCGACTATTTTCACGCCGTCGCCACCGTGCCGTCGGAGCTGCGCGAGGTCTTCCGGTGTGACCAGAAGCTTCTGTACGGCCTTTTGATGCAGGTGTCGGTGGAGGCTCTCAAGGAAATCTGCGCGAAGAAACGTCACCTCGGGGCGTTACCCGGCGTTTTGTCGGTTCTGCATACCTGGAACGGCCGTTTGGGATATCACCCCCATGTCCACATGTTGATCACCGGCGGCGGGATCACCCGCGACGGCGAACACTGGGAGCCGGCCCGGGGAGAGTTCCTCGTGCCGGTCGGCGTCCTTTCCCGAAAGATCGCCGCCAAGTTCCGCGACGCCTTGAAGGAGAAAGCTCCAAGCGTGTTGGACAAAATTCCGGCCCGTGCCTGGCATCGTGAGTGGGTGTCCTTCTTGAAGCATTACGGCCACGGCAACGATGCCGTGCTGAACTACCTGTCGCAGTATGTGTTCCGCATCGCCATTAGCAATGCACGGATTCTCGGCATGGACGACACGCACGTTACGTTCCGCTATAAGGACCACGACGCCGAAGTCTGGCGGACCCTGCGGTTGCCCGGCGTCGAGTTCCTTCGACGATTCTTGCAGCACGTCTTGCCGCGAGGCTTTCACAAGGTCCGCTACTACGGACTGTGGCACCACTCGAAGCGATCCCTGGCAAGTCGGGCGTGGCTGCTCTTGATCCTCCAGAAGCCGACCGACGGGGCCAGCCCGCTGAAGATTGCAGATCTGCTCGAAGCGCTGAGCCAACTCGTCGAGATCGACGACCGCCAATACACGGGCGACGAGGACCTGCAAAGCCCGTGTTGCCCGCACTGCGGCAGCGATCGGACGACACTTGTTGCTGAGTGGCCTCCGCCCCGCCTGCCGTAGCGATCGGTAACCCGAACTAATCCCGAATCTCATCGTCTGCCCGCCGCGTTCTGAAGCCGACCGAGACGCGGCTCCTAAAATGCTGCGCGCTTCGAGACGAAACTCGTACTCACCGCAACCACATGATCCCCGCAACCAACCTCGTCGCGACGACCATCTCAATTCAACCGTCCACGCTCGCCCCTCCCGCGACGCAGCACTTCGTCCAAGAGGCTTTTCTCATCGGCTCCGCGATGAGAAAAGCCTTGTCTATTTCGCAACTTGGCCCTTGATTTGGATAGTGGT
>JBDGXI010000059.1:0-21634 GCA_039584685.1 Gemmatimonadota bacterium
GTAGTAGAGGCGGAGGCCGAGCCGGCAGCGGACGCCGAAGCCGAGCCGACGGACACCGCGAAGGAGTGACCCTGAGGGCGTCCGGAGGGCGCCCCGGGGCCATCCCGCAGCCGCACTCTTTCGATATGGCCGACGCTTCGAAACTCGCAAATCGCGTCGCCGCGGCCATCGAGACCCACGAATCGCTCGCGGCGCAGCTCGCCGATCCGGCCGTTCTGGAGGATCCGGCGAGACTCCGAGATGTAGCCCAACGACACTCCGATCTGATCCCGCTGGTGGAGGCCGGGCGCCGCTACCTCAAGCTCCTCGACGAACTCGCGCAGGCCCGGGAATTGGCCGATTCCACTGAGGCCGAGCTCGCTTCGCTGGCCAGACTGGAGACAGAGTCGCTGGTGGAGCAGATCGAGGTCGCGGAGGAGAGCCTGCGGGCCCTCCTCGTTCCGCGGGACCCGCTGGACGACCGTCCTGCTGTGGTCGAAATACGGGCCGGAACCGGCGGCGACGAGGCGGGCCTGTTCGCAGCCGATCTGTACCGGATGTACACGCGGTACGCCGACATGCGAGGCTGGACGGTCGAGGAGCTGTCCTCGAGCGAAGGTACGCTGGGTGGCCTGAAGGAGATCATCTTTCTAGTCCGTGGACGCGATGCGTACGGGGCCCTTCGCTACGAGTCAGGCGTTCACCGGGTGCAGCGCGTCCCCGTGACCGAGAGCTCAGGCCGGATTCACACGTCCGCTGCCTCGGTGGCAGTCCTTCCCGAGGCCGAGGACGTAGATGTGCACATCGACCCGGCAGACATCAAGGTCGATGTATTCCGGTCCTCAGGCCCGGGAGGACAATCCGTGAATACCACGGACTCGGCCGTCCGCATTACGCACCTGCCGACAGGACTGGTCGTGTCGTGCCAGGACGAGAAGTCGCAGCACAAGAACAAAGCCAAGGCGATGAAGGTGCTGCGCAGCCGTCTGCTCGATCGAGTGGTGGCCGACCAGGAGGCGGAGCGCTCCAGAGAGCGCAGGGCGCACGTGGGTACGGGCGATCGATCGGCCAAAGTTCGAACGTACAACTTCCCGCAGAACCGGGTGACCGACCATCGCATCAACCTTACGCTGCACCGGCTCGACGCGGTGCTTGGCGGGGACGTGGACGAGCTCGTGGAGGCTCTGCGCGCGGCGGGGCTCGAGGAGCGACTGCAGCACGCGGACTCGGCGTGAATCACGGGCTCGATGCCCCGAGACGGGAACCGATGCGCAGGCTGCCCGGTCCCAGCCGACGGGAAGTGATCGCAGGTCTGGCGGCGGAACTGGAAGCGGGCGGTATACAGGGAGCCCTCCACGAGGCGGAGCGTCTCCTGTGCTACGTCCTCGACGTGTCGCGTACAGACCTTCTCCTGCGAGCCGATTCGCCAGTCAGCCCGGAAGAAGCGGGCCGCATCGCAACCGTATCCCGGCGCCGACTCTCAGGCGTGCCCTTGCAGCACATCGAGGGCACCGTCGCGTTTCGAGACCTCGAGCTCCTGTGCGACGGGCGGGCCCTGGTGCCGCGACCCGAGACGGAGCAGCTGGTACAGCGCGTCGTGGACTGGGCCTTCAGCCGGGAAACGACCGACGGAGTCCGCCGGGTCCGTCGGTCGGCGACGGCGCTGGCACCGGCACTCGACGATGCGCTCGACATAGGCACGGGCAGCGGGGCCATAGCCCTGTCGTTGATTCACGAACGCGTCGCGGAGCGAGCCGTCGCGGTGGACATCTCGAGTGTTGCCCTCGAGCAGGCGAGGCAGAACGCCCTCAGGGCGGGCCTGGAGCAGCGGGTCGATTTCCGCAGGGTGGTCGCATCGCCCTGGGACGTGATCGGTTCAGAGGAGACTTTCGACGTGATCGTGTCCAATCCCCCGTACATCGCTGACGGGGAAGTCGAGGCTCTTGCACCCGAGGTCAGGGATCACGATCCGCGAATCGCGCTCGCGGGAGGAGTCGACGGCCTGGACCTCGTTCGCGCGATCGTAAACCGGGCGATGCGCCACCTCCGTCCTGGCGGCGGCCTGTTCCTGGAGGTCGGGGACGGGCAGGCGGGGCGAGTCCGCGGCCTGCTGGAGGACATGGGCTCCTGGAGGACCGTTGAGGCCCTTCCAGACCTGGCGGGACGTGGACGGTTCGTGATCGCCCTCCGTTGAATGCTCGGTCTCTGCCGGTCCACCGTGTCCGTGTGTCGCCGGCTGCAGTACACTGGGTTACTTTGAACAACTTCGGAGCATCCGCTCCAGAGTTTGGCGAGACGAGACTTCTAAATAGCGAGAACGGATGGAATCGTCCGACAGGGACAGAATAATGGAGCGGGCGGCAGATGTGGGCCGACTGATCTCCCAGACGCCCGAGTACGCTTACCTGCGTGCCGCGATGCGTGAGATCGACGCGGACGAGGAAGCGAAGGGACGCCTGGACTCGATTCGGGAGCTGCAGGAGAAGCTGTTCGGGTTCCTGGAGAAGGAGGAGGAGCCCCCGGAGGACCTGCGGGATGACCTGGCCAGGTTGAGCGAGGAGATGCAGGCCAGCACCAGGTACCAGTCGCTGATCGCCGCCCAGGCCAACTTCGACAAGCTGGTGGAAAAGGTGAACCAGTCGATCGCCGAGGGGGTCAAGGCGGGCGAGCAGTCACGGATCATCCTTCCTTCATGAAGGCGATCCGGGCCGCGCTGGAGAGGGGACTTCGGAAGGCGGTCGATCCGATCATCAACTGGATGGTCCGGGCCCGAGTCCACCCCAACACCCTGAGCACCCTGGGGTTTCTCATCACGTGCTCGTCCGGGTACTTCTTCCACCAGCACGAGGTGCGAACGGCGGGAGCCCTGATCCTTATCGGGGGCATTTTCGACCTGTTCGATGGGACCGTGGCCCGTCGGACCGGGCTGGCGTCACCGTTCGGGGCGTTCTACGACTCCACGCTGGATCGATTGTCCGAGATCATCGTCTACATCGGCCTCCTGTCGCTGTACAACGACTATCGGGCCGGGCCCAACGACGTCGTGATGATCTACGTAGTGATTCTGGCGATGGCCGGATCACTGATGATCAGCTACACGCGGGCCCGGGCGGAAGCGCTGGGGATCGACTGCACGGTCGGCATCATGCAGCGCGCGGAGCGCGTAATCCTGATCGGCGCGGCGGCCCTGGTGTTCGGGGAGCAGGGCAACGGCGCCGTTCTCAGGGTCGTGCTGTGGGGGCTGGCCATACTGACCAACCTGACCGTCCTGCAGCGCATCCTGTGGGTCTACCTGAACACGCGTCCCGAGGGAATCGCCGTCGGGAATGCGGTATGGAAGATGCCGGAGTGGCTGCGGCGTAACTTGGATAAAGATAACGAGTAAGAGTGTTTACCTTAAGTGGATTGTTGAAATGAGCGAACAAGCTGGCGGAATGGAGATCGCCCCGGCCGATGGCCGCCTGGGCATACTGCTGGTCGGACTGGGGGCCGTTTCCACGACCACGATCGCGGGCGTCGAGTCGATCCGGCGAGATCTGGCGAAGCCCATCGGTTCGCTCACGCAGATGGCGACGGTCCGGCTCGGGAAGCGAACCGAGCATCGCGCGCCTCTGATCAAGGATCTCGTCCCGCTGGCGGACCTGGAAGACATCGTGTTTGGCGCCTGGGACCCGATCCCCGACGACGCCTACGCTTCGGCGCGCCATTGCGGAGTCCTCAAGCCGGAGGACCTCGATCCGATCGCCGATTTCATGAAGACCATCAAGCCGATGCCGGCCGTGTTCGACAAGGCCTACGTCAAGAAGCTCGACGGGACCAACGTGAAGACAGGCGAGAACAAGCTGGATCTCGCCGAGCAGCTCCGCGCCGACATCCGGCGCTTCAAGGAGGAGAACGGCTGCTCCAGGCTCAGCATGGTGTGGGCGGCGTCGACGGAGATCTTCCTGACGCCGGATCCCGTGCATGACACGGTGGAGTCTCTCGAGCAGGCGATGCGCGACAACCATCCCGCGGTCGCTCCCTCGATGGTCTATGCCTACGCCGCCCTCATGGAAGGGGTCCCGTTCGCCAACGGTGCTCCGAACCTTACGGTGGACATTCCGGCCATGATTGAGCTCGCGGCCCGCAACGGCGTGCCGATCGCCGGGAAGGACTTCAAGACCGGCCAGACCCTGATGAAGACGATCCTGGCCCCGGGACTCAAGGTCCGGATGCTGGGGCTCAACGGGTGGTTCTCCACGAACATCCTGGGCAACCGGGACGGTGAGGTGCTCGACGACCCGGAGAGCTTCAAGACGAAGGAAGAGTCCAAGCTCGGGGCTCTCGAGCACATCCTGCAGCCGGAGATGTATCCGGACCTGTACTCCGACATGTACCACAAGGTGAGGATCAACTACTACCCGCCGCGGGGTGACAACAAAGAGGGGTGGGACAACATCGACATCTTCGGCTGGATGGGATATCCGATGCAGATCAAGATCGATTTCCTGTGCCGCGACTCTATCCTGGCCGCCCCCATCGTCCTGGACCTCGCGTTGTTCATGGACCTCGCGTCACGGGCCGGCCTGTCCGGCATCCAGGAGTGGCTGTCTTTCTATCTCAAGGCGCCGCAGGTGGCGGAAGGCCTGTATCCCGAGCACGACATCTTCATCCAGCACATGAAGCTGAAGAACACGATCCGCTGGATGGCGGGCGAAGAGCAGATTACTCACCTCGGGACCGAGTACTACGACGACCAGTGACTGACAGACGCTTCATCTCGATGCCACGCTCGTCTTGACCTGAAGCGTTTCTCTGCCACTATTCGGTCCACGGGACGAGTGAACATCAGCAACGTGAATCGGCGCCACATGGGCGCCGATTCCCGCATCTGGAGGTCGAGGGGGACTTGAGCGGGCAGATCGGAACCGGGGGACTCTTCATAGCGTTCGAGGGTGGAGAGGGGGCGGGCAAGTCCACCCATCTCCGGCGACTTACGGAGCGACTGGATCGACTCGGCGTCGCGCACCTTCTGGTTCGGGAACCCGGGGGGACGCCGGCCGGTGAGCGGATCAGGCAGATCGTGCTCGATCCGGAGACCCACATCTTCGCGGAGACGGAGCTCCTGCTCTACCTGGCGTCACGGGCCGAATTCGTGAAACGTGTGGTGCGTCCGGCGCTCGACAGGGGTGAGCTGGTTCTGGCCGATCGTTTCGAGATGTCCACGTACGCTTACCAGGGCATCGCGCGCGGTCTTGGACTGGAGCGAGTGCGGGAGCTCAACGCGTTCGCGACGGGCGGTCTCAAGCCGGATGGCACCGTACTGCTCGCGCTGGACCCCGATGTCGGCCGGGGGCGGCTTCGCGGAGAGGGCGACCGGCTGGAACGGGAGCACGCTGATTTCCACAGGGCGGTGGCAGGAGCGTACGAGGTCCTGGCCGAGTCGGAACCGGGCGTGATCACCATACGGAGCGACGGCTCCGTGGAAGATGTGCAGGAACGTCTGTGGGCCGAGCTGTCCGCGCGTTGGCCGGACCGCTTCCCCCCGGCTTCGTGAAACCTTTTCTTTCGGGCCGAGTTTCAGGATATAGGAGACGCGTCGGGACCCGCAGCCGACAGGGTCTGAACCGCTGAGCGGAGGACTGATGAAGCTGAGAAGTTCGTGGACGATTCCAATCGCGAGTTTGTTCGCCGTGCTCGTGAGTGGGGGTTGGCTGCTGCAGGAGGGCGCAGGCCCCTCGGCGACCGACGCGCTTCTCGATACGGTGGTGCGCCGCGTGTCCGACAACTTCATCGAGGAAGTGACGCCTTCAGACCTGTACGACAAGGCGATCGATGGACTGCTCTTCGAGCTTGGCGATCCCTACGCGGCTTTCATCCGGGCCGAGGATCAGACGACGGCCCTGCTTTCGAACAGCTACGGCGGCGTGGGAATGCGGATCCTGGCGGAGGAAGATGGGATCCTGGTGCTCAGCATCATTCCCAACAGCCCCTCGTCTGCCCTGGACCTGCGGCCCGCCGACCGAATCGTGGAGGTCGACGGCGAGTCCACGGTGGGGTGGACCCAGGAAGAGGCCGTATCGGCGCTGCGCGGACCGAAAGGCGAAGCCGTGGAAGTGGGGGTGATCCGGGAAGGGGAGCCGGAGCTCCTCAGCTTCTCGATCGTGCGCGATGACGTGCACATCGTGGCCGCGCAGTCCCTGATCCTGTCCGGTGATGTCGGGTACGTGTATCTGCAGCAGTTCAGCCGGGAGGCTACCAGGGAGTTGCAGGTCGCGATCAACGACCTACTGGCGCGTGGCGCTCGTTCCCTCGTCCTGGATCTTCGGTACAACGTGGGTGGCATCCTGCGTGAGGCGGTCGAGATAGCGGACCTGTTCCTCGATCCGGGCGACATGGTGGTGGACACCCGGGCCAGAGACCCGCGGGACAGCTATACGTTCACGGCGCCCGGTCCCGACCGATATCCGGGGCTCCCGGTCGTGGTGCTGGTCAACACGTGGTCGGCGAGCGCATCGGAGATCGTGGCCGGGGCCCTGCAGGACCACGACCGTGCTCTGGTCCTCGGAACGCGGACGTTTGGCAAGGGAGTGATGCAGAGCGTGTTCCCGCTGCCGGGAGGCAATTACCTGCGGCTCACCACTGGAACCTGGTATACGCCGTCCGGTCGCTCGATTCACAGGTCGCGCGGCGGAGGCGACGACACTTTCGCTCTCGGATCCGAGGACTTCAATGAAGCCGTGTCCGAGGCGGTGCAGCTAGGCATGGGCGCCACGGATGGTTTCGTGGCGGATCCCGGGATCGACGTCGAGGACGCGGAGGACCTGGAAATCTACCAGACGGTCTCCGGACGCGTGGTGTACGGTGGGGGCGGCATCACACCGGACCTGGTGGTGAGGCCCGATACGCTGACCGGCGCGGAGCAGGAATTGCGCCAGGTGCTGATGGACTCGGAGGTTCCGTTCAACGATCTCGCGTTCCGCTTCGCGGTCCGCTACCATCGCCAGCATCCAGATCTGACCGAGGACTTTACCGTCACACGAGAGATGAGAGGCGAGTTCCTGGAGTTCCTTTCGGAGCGCACCGGAGCCTCTCTGGACGATGAGCTCGTGGACGCCGCGGGTGACCTGGTGGATTTCCAGCTCGGCCGGCAGCTCGCGGCGGCCGTGTTCGGGGAGGACGCTGGCCTCAGGCGGGCGGTGGAGCGCAGTCGGCAGGTGGCCGAGGGTGTTCGGCTGCTCAACGGGGCCGCGACGCCGGAGGAGCTCCTGGCTGTCGGGGAACAGGCGAGAGACGAACAGACTGCGAATGAGATTGGACCGGAGAGCTGATCAGACGATGAAGAAGCTGAACAGGACGTGGGTGCCGGCGGTAGCCGTGACGGTGATGGCGCTGGGGACGGGTGGCTGGCTCCTCCAGCAAGGGGCGGGGGCACAGGAAGGCACCGTGTATCGGGCCCGGCTGTTCGACGAGGTGCAGCGCCTGGTGTCCGAGAGGTATGTGGAGGAGATGGAGTCCTCGGACCTCTATCGGATGGCCATCGACGGCATGCTGTCGGAGCTGGGAGACCCGTACTCCGTGTTCATCGATGCGGACCAGGCCGATGACCTCGAGCTGGCGATCGAAGGTGACTACGGCGGCCTTGGGATCCGGATTCAGAAGGTCGGAGAGTGGATCACCGTAATGGGGGTGATCTCGAACTCTCCAGCGGAGCGCCAGGGCCTGATGACGGGCGATCGGATCGTAGGGGTAGAAGGCGAGTCCGCCCGCGGATGGGACGACACGGAAGCCGTCGAGCGACTGCGCGGTCCCAAGGGTACGCCGGTCTCGATTTCGATTGGTAGGATAGGGGCCGCCGAGCCCCTGGAGTTCACGATCGTTCGGGACGAAATCCACGTGGAGACGGTGAAGAGCTTCATGGTCGACGACCGCATCGGTTTCGTGGACCTGGACCAGTTCAGCCGAGACGCACAGGAAGAGCTGCGCAGTGCGATCTCCGACCTGCAGTCGCGAGGGGCGGAAGCGCTGGTGCTGGACCTGCGGTGGAATCCCGGAGGGCTCCTCGACCAGGGAGTGGCGGTGTCCGACCTCTTCCTCGAGAAAGGCCTCGGAATCGTCGAGACCCGGTCCCGGGTCGAGAACCAGAACTTCACGTTCGTGGCCCCGAGCGACGAGGAATTCCCGGGGCTTCCGATCGTGGTGATCGTCAACCCGGCCAGCGCCAGTGCTTCCGAGATTCTGGCCGGAGCCCTGCAGGACCACGACCGGGCGGTAATCCTGGGCACGCCGACTTTCGGCAAAGGCTCGGTGCAGACCGTATTCTCGCTGCCCGGTGGCAACCACCTCAAACTCACGACGGCCGGCTGGTATACGCCGAGCGGCCGCTCGATCAGCCGGAGCACCGCGCACGGTTCCGGAGATGACATGGCGCTCGCCGTCACGGCGCAGGTATCGGCGACTCGCGGCATCGTCGCGGACACCGCCGGCCGCGAGGTGTTCTACACGGATGGCGGGCGTACGGTGTACGGCGGCGGCGGTATCACGCCCGACGTGATCGTTCCCGACACCACGACGCTCGACGAGCGGGAGCTCGAGCTTCTCGTAGGCCGGGCCGGTTTCTCACTCAACCAGCTGGCCTTCCGGTTCGGGGTGCAGTGGACGAGCGATCATCCCGATCTCGAAGTGGACTTCGCAGTGACGCCCGAGATGAGGGACGAGTTCTACCGGATGATGCAGGAAACTGAGGGCCTGGACGTGGATCGGGCCCTGTTCGACCGGGTGACGCCGAGAATCGATCGGTACCTGGAGGCCCAGATCGCCAACTCCGCGTTCGGAGAACTGGAGATGTTCAAGCGCTTCGAGGCCTACAGCCCGGTGTACCAGGAGGCGATCCGCCTGCTTCAGGAGGCGAGTACGCCGGAGGATCTGCTGAGCTCGGCCGCGGTCTCCGGTGCCGCACTGGAGACGGAGTCCGGCCGAGTGGAGGAAGAACTCGTTGGAGCCGGGTCTCCGGCGCCGGGCGGGGACTAGCAGAATTGTAGCAGCGCCTGCTTGAAAGCCTGGCGCTCCCCAGGATCCCCAGGAGTCGAACGACAGACACCCCTGCACCGAACGCTCCGGCCGCAGGGGCGTCTGTCAATCGGAGGCTCGTCACCCCCTGCCCGACATGTGGGTCCGACCGGGGTTACTAGTCCCGGACGCGATCCTTCAGGCCCTTACCAGCGCGGAAGGAGACGCTGTTGCGCGCCGCGATGGTGATCTCCTGGCCTGTCTGCGGGTTCCGGCCCTTGCGAGCCTTCGTCCGACGGGTCTTGAACGTGCCGAAGCCCGTGATCGTAACGTCGTTTCCAGCATCGAGCTCGACGGCGATGATGCCCTGACGGGGCTTGGTCGAGAAGATGCAGTCGATGACCTCCATCGCCTTGGCCTTCGACAGATCACACTTGCTGGCGAGCTTGTCAGCGAAATCCTGTTTCGTCACGCTTCTGTCTCCTGTTGGGTGAGAACGAGGGTACGAATACCTCAGATAGGCCCATTATGTACGATCCATTCACGGTTGGCAAGGCGAATCGCCGCGGAACTCGGGGACGGATCGTTAGACGCTTCCTGCGCGCGGCCTTCGGAGGGCGGATATGGGCCCGGCAACTCACTCGGAAGCGGGTCCAGAACGCCTGGTTCGAGCCACGTATTCCGAGTAACCGGGCCGGGTTTCTCTGAGTCCGGCCTCGAGCAGTCGGACCCCGGATACCCGCACCAGAAGAACCGTCATGAGAAGTGGACCGACGAAGGTCCACCAACCCCCCGGGACCGCCGCCGCGATCAGGAAGATCCCCCACCAGACGAGGGAATCCCCGAAGTAGTTCGGGTGGCGAGTGTAGCGCCACAGGCCGGAGGAAAGGACCCGGTCGGCGTTCCGCGGATCGCTTCTGAACGCTGCCAGCTGGGCATCGCCCACTGTCTCGAAGACGAAGCCGACCAGCCACACCGCCACGCCCACGTAGTCCAACAGGGTGACCCGAGCAGGTGCAGGGGAGGTCTGGCCTGCGATCAGCGGGGCCGAGACGACCCACAGGATGATGGCCTGCAAAAGGAATACCCGGAACAGGCTGGTCCACCAGTAGCGTGTGCCGCCGGCATCCCTCCACCGGGCGTATCTCCGGTCCTCGGGCTTCCCTCGGTTTCGCATGTGTATGTGAACGGAAAGTCGGATACCCCAGATCGCCGTCAGAGCGAGCAGCAGGTAGACCCGAGGCGGCCACCCCGCACCTTGGGAGGCGTACCACGCGGCGAGGACCACGAAGCCGAGGCCCCAGAACCGGTCGGCTATGGAAGCGTCGCTGCGTGCCAGGCTGAACAGCCACAAGACGGATGCTCCCGCGCCGACGAGCGCCA
Organism: Gemmatimonadota bacterium; assembly: GCA_039584685.1. Lineage (GTDB taxonomy): Bacteria > Gemmatimonadota > Gemmatimonadetes > Palauibacterales > Palauibacteraceae > Benthicola. The sequence continues at coordinate 10,351 of JBDGXI010000059.1, forward strand.
GACCCTGCAGCCCCAGTTCCATCCACGGTATCACTGCGCCCTCCGTTTCTCGAGCCGTCGGTCCGCGACGCGGCGGTAGAATAATGATAACTGATACCGGATTGGGGTGGGGAGTTTGACTCGCGCGCACCGGGCGCGGAGATTTGGGCGCCCACCGGGGACCGGTCAGAAACGGTAGGAACCCGCGGGGAGAAGCGAAGGCGAGCGTCTCGGGACGGGGACTCATGCGGAGGTTTCGGAATGTTGCGAGCGAGGGTGAAGTGGTGGCTGACTCTGGCGCTCCCTGCCACGTTGATCGGCACGGGGTGCTCGGGCGGAAACGGTTCGGAGGAGGCGGCGCCGGAAGCCGTCGCGGCGGGGCAGCCGGTGACGACGGTGGCCCGGCAGCAATCGCCGGTCGCGACGCCCGGGTTGATGACACCAGCCGAGCTCCTGAGTCGCCTGGAAGGTCCGGACGCTCCGGTCATCCTGGATGTGCGCAGTCCCGAAGAGTATGCGGACGGTCACATTCCTGGTGCGATCAACGTTCCCTACGACCAGATCGAGGCGCGGATCGACTTTCTGGAGGAGCATCGGGAGGCCGAGGTGGTCGTCTACTGTCGAACGGGTCGAAGAGCCGGAGTGGCGGAGAACGCCCTCTCCGAGGCCGGATTCGAACAGATCCGGGACCTGGAAGGTCATATGGTGGCGTGGCGGGAGGCCGAGCTTCCGCTCGTCGTTCCTGCTGCCTGCTGCTGAACGGAGACCGACCTGAAACCCATCGATATGGTCGTCGACGTCAGCCGCGGCTCGGCGGTCGAGTCGACGCACCGGGTGCAAGGCGTGGTGTGCAGCGCCGCCGGGGACGAGGAGCTGTGCGCCAGCGATCCTGAAATCCTGACGTACTGGCGTTCCGCGATGAAGCCGTTTCAGGCCATTCCGCTGTTCGAGGACGGAGTGGTGGAGGCGTTCGGTCTCGAGCCGGAGGACGTCGCCCTGATCTGCGCTTCGCACGGCGGCATGCGGTGTCACACGGAGCGAGTCGCCGCGCTCCTCCGCCGGCTCGGCCTGAGCGAGGATCATCTTCACTGCGGACCGCACCCGCCCTTCGACCGGGACACGGCCCACGTGCTGAGCTGCGCCGGGCGGCTCCCCGGCCGCCTGCACAACAACTGCTCCGGAAAGCATGCAGGCATGCTGGCCCTCGCCAGGCACAACGGGTGGTCGATCGAGGGCTACGAACGACTGGATCATCCGGTCCAGCGGCGGATTCAGCAGTCCCTCGCAGACTGGATGGATCACGAGCCGGCAGACCACCAATGGGCGCTCGACGGCTGCGGCGTTCCCACGCCCCGCATGCCGCTTCACGAGATGGCTCGCGCCTACTCGAGACTGGTGCGCCAGGCCCGGGAGGGGAGCGACGCGGCGGCGGGCGTTGTCAGCGCGATGACGGTGTTCCCCGAGCTTACGTCGGCGCCGGGGCGCGTACCGCTCACGATCATGCAGGCGTCCAACGGCCGCCTGCTCGCTAAGGAGGGTGCGGAGGGTGTGCTGTGCGTCGCGGCCGTGGACGATGATTGGGGGCTCTCCGTCAAGGTCGAGGACGGAGCTCTTCGCGCCGTCGGTCCGGCGACGCTGGAGTTGATGGATTTCACCGGGGTGCTGCGGGGAGACGAACGTGAGGCTCTGGCCGAGGTCGGCGAGACGGCGATCCGGAATACGCTCGGTACCGCAGTCGGTAGGGTCGGAGCCAGGTTAGCGGGCGAGAGGGGAGTCGACGCCTGATGTCCGCGGCGCACCAGGGCACCGATGCCGTGCGATCGCTGGTCCGGCTTTCCGCAGCGGTTGCCGGGGGGGACCGGGAAACAAGAATCGGAGCGATGCGAGACGCCCGCGAATCGGCTTCAGCACTGGCCGTCGAGGAGGCCCTGCTCCAGAGCTATCTGTTTCTCGGATTTCCAGCAGCCCTGACGGCGCTGGCGGAGTGGAGGGACCTGACGGGCACCGGTCCGGCTTCCGCACCTGACCCGGCGGAGGCGACCACATGGGTACGGCGTGGGGAGGCTGTCTGCCGGACGGTGTATGGGCGGGCCTACGACAAGCTGCGCGGCAATGTCCGGCGGGTGCACCCGGCCATGGATGAGTGGATGGTTCGCGAAGGCTACGGGAAGGTGCTCGCCCGGGAGGGTCTGGACCTCGGAACCCGGGAGCTCTGCATCGTGGCGATTCTGGCGGCAACCGGATGGGAACCGCAGCTGCATTCGCATCTGCGCGGGGCGCTGCACGCGGGGTGCGATCCGGTATCCGTTTCCGAAGCTCTGGAGGCGGGCCTGGAGATGAACCCCGAGCCCGCATGGCGCAACGGCGCGAAGTCGCTGTGGGAACGGGTCGCGGCGCGGTATCCGGCGAGGCACCACCGGGGACAGGGTTAGGGGAACCGATGTTCATCGATTTTGCGAGGCTTCGTGTCAAAGGGGGCGCAGGAGGCGCGGGCGCGGTGGCCTTCCGTCGCGAGAGAGGGGTACCGCGCGGCGGCCCGGCAGGGGGAAACGGCGGCCGCGGCGGCGATGTGGTGCTGGTGGCCGACGACCAGCTGTCGACGCTCCTGGACTACAGCTATCGGGAGAGCTACGCGGCGGGACGGGCCGGCCACGGAGAGGGAAGCAACAAGACGGGGGCGGACGGCGAGGACCTCGAGCTGCCGGTGCCGCTCGGCACGGTGGTAGTGGACGCGGAAACACAGGAGCGCCTCGGCGAGCTGCTCGCGGTCGGAGATCGTCTGGTGGTGGCGCGCGGGGGCCGTGGCGGACGCGGAAACGCCTCGTACGCCACTTCGACGCACCAGACCCCCAGGGAGTGGGAGCCGGGTGAGTGGGGGGAGGAGCGGCGAATAGAGCTGGAGCTCAAGCTCATCGCCGACGTCGGCCTGGTGGGCGAGCCGAATGCCGGGAAGAGCACGCTCCTGTCAGCTGTCTCGGCCGCCAAGCCGAAGATAGCGGACTATCCATTCACCACCCTGGAACCGAATCTGGGAGTGGTGGGCCTGTCCGACGGCCGCTCCATGGTGATCGCGGACATTCCGGGCATTATCGAGGGGGCCGCCCAGGGGAAGGGCCTGGGGACTCAATTCCTCCGGCACATAGAGCGAACGCGCACTCTGGCCCTCATGATCCCGTCCGATGCCGAGGATCTCCAGGCCACCTACGAACTTCTTCGAAACGAGCTCCTGTCGCATGACGCGGCGCTCGAGCAGATCCCGCACTGCTTGGTGATCACGAAGGCGGACCTCAAACCGGCCGACGATCGAGAGTGGGATCTCGATACGCCGGAGGCGTGGGGATGCTTCGTTATTTCCTCGGTCAGTGGAGAGGGCCTGGTCGCGTTTCTGGAGGGCCTGTGGGTCCGCGTCGACGAGCAGAAGACGCGGGAGAGAGCCGACGCGCCGGACCTGTTTCCGGAACTGGAGGAGTGGAAACCCTGAGGGGCGGTTCCCGCCACGCGGGCGCACCGCCAGCATCGGTACGGTACATCACGCCGGGGTCCGCGGAGTACCCCGAACGTCTGACGCATCTGACCGTTCCGCCCGAGGAACTGTGGGCGCGAGGTCCGCTGAGAGTCCCGTCCGACCGGATGATCGGTATCGTGGGCACACGGCGGGCGACCGAGTACGGCCGACGGATGGCCCACGACCTGGCTCTCGATCTCGCCGCCGAAGGGTGGGTGATCGTCAGCGGGCTCGCGGGCGGCATCGACGCGGCGGCGCACCGAGGAGCGCTGGCCGCCGCCGGCGCCACCATCGGCGTTCTGGGGTGTGGAGTCGACCGTGTCTATCCTTTCCGGAATCGGTCCCTGTACGCGTCCATCGCCGAGCGTGGACTCCTTCTCAGTGAGTTCGCTCCCGGTGTCGATCCACGAAAGTTCCACTTTCCTATGCGCAACCGGATCATCGCGGCGTTGAGCAGCGCGCTGGTCGTCGTGCAGGCGGGCGAGAAGAGCGGAGCCCTGATCACGGTCGGGATGGCCCTCGATCTCGGGCGCTCGGTACTCGCCGTCCCCGGACCTGCGGATCAGGAGGTCTCGAGGGGAGTTCACCAGATGCTGCGCGAAGGCGCCGGAGTGGCCGTGACGGCCGGCGACGTGCTGCGAGAGCTCGGCGAGTCGGGATGTCTCGGGCCCGACGGGATGCAGGGTACGCTGTTCGCGACGCGCGCTCATCCTCCCGATCCCGACACGGCTGGACCGGCCTCCCGGCTGCGAAAGGGGCTGGCGGCGGGACCGGCCCTGGTAGACGACCTGGCGCGCGCCACCGGGCTCACGGTACCGGCCGCGCTCGCAATGCTGTGTCGGATGGAGCTCGGCGGCATGGTGCGGTCCCTACCCGGTCACCGCTTCGAGCTGGTCAGGCGACCTTGAGCGCGCTGCCGGTCGAAGGGGTCCACCCGCCCGCCAGCCTGTACGTGCACTTCCCGTTCTGCTCACACCGCTGTCACTACTGCGATTTCTCCGTCCACCGGACGGACGAGCCGCCGTGGGAGACGTGGATTGAGTGCATCTCTCGCGAGCTCGAGTTCTGGTTCCGGCGGGCGGGATGGGCGCGGCCGCTGCCCCTCGACAGCGTGTTCGTCGGGGGCGGGACCCCTTCGCTGATGGGGGATCGGATGGGGCGCCTGGCCGAGGTCCTGCACCACGGCTTCGTTCTCGACCGGGAGCCCGTGGAGTGGACGGCGGAGTCCAATCCGGCATCCCTCGACGCCGACGTCGCCCGATCCTGGCGCGAAGCCGGAGTAAACCGGCTGAGCGTGGGCGTCCAGTCATTCGACGACGACGTGCTGCGCTGGCTCGGTCGGCTCCACGATGCGGACGGGGCGCGACGGGCTCTCGAAGCGGCGCGCTCGGCAGGATTCGAGAACGTAAACGCCGATCTGATCTTCGGACTGCCGAGCTCGATCGAACGCGACTGGCGAGCCGAGGTGGAGTCGGTGCTGGGGGCGGGGGTGACGCACGTGAGCACGTACGGACTCACGGCGGAGCCGCGCACCCCCTTGGGACGGCGCGTCAGGTCGGGAGAAGTGAACATGGTGGGGGGCGAGGGCTACGCAGCCGAGTATCTGTCGGCGGTCGAGGCCCTGGAGTCAGCAGGCTTCCTCCACTATGAGGTATCGAATTTCGCGCTCCCCGGCTGCGAATGCTTGCATAACTGGCATTACTGGGACGGTGCGCCTTACCTTGGCCTCGGTCCGTCGGCGCACAGCTTCCTCGGTGGCAGACGGGTCTGGAACGTCTCTCGCTGGGAAGCGTATCGAGAACTTCTCGAGGGCGGCGAGGGGCCTGTCGAAGGGCAGGAGCTGCTCGGGGCGGGTGAGAGTCAACTGGAACGGCTCTGGCTCGCCCTTCGTACTAAGAGGGGAATCGCGACAGGTGACCCGCTGGCCCGATCGACCGTGGCCGGCGCCGGGGACCTGCTGGACGCCTGGCGGGAGGCCGGCTGGGTGATCCGCGACGACTCGGGAGTGAGGCTTACGGCCGAGGGCTGGCTGAGGCTGGACGAGCTGGTCGCGGAGCTGGGTGGGCGGATGGATGCGAAATGGGACCGGAACGGTCGGTGAGAAGGGCGATGGCTTACGACAGTCTGACGGAACGTGAGAGAACGATCCTCCAGGCGGTGGTGGAGGCGTACATCGAAACGGCCGAGCCTGCCGGCTCGCGGCGCATCGTACGTCAGTACGATCTGGATATCTCGGCGGCCACGGTCCGAAACACGATGGCGGACCTGGAGACGAAGGGCTTCCTGACGCATCCACATACATCGGCGGGACGCATGCCCACCGATCTCGCGTATCGCTATTACGTGGACAGTCTGATGGGACGGCGAGAGCTCTCGCGGCGGCAACGGGAGCGGATCGAGAAAGAGCTGACCGGAGCACCCGTAGCGTCGGAGCTGGAGTCCATCGTTCAACGGGCCGCGCGGGTCCTGGGACTTCTAACCGGCGAGCTCGGGCTTTCCGTAGGACCTATCCTCGCCGAGGCGGTGCTTCTCAAGCTGGACTTCGTGCCGATCGACTCGGGCAAGGCCCTCATGGTACTGACCCTCGGATCCGGCGTGGTACGAACCGTCTACGTGGATCTGCCGGCGGCGCTTCCGGCCGAGACCCTGGCCGCCGTCGCCCGGATCATGAACGAGAGGCTGGCCGGCAGCACGCTGCGAGAGATTCACGCGACGTTGACCGAGAGATTGAGAGACATCCGGATCTCTGATCCTTCCGCGGAAGCGTTCGTGAACATCTTCGTGGAGTCCGGTCCGGACATGTTCGCGTGGGTCCAGGGAGAAGAGGATATTCACCTGGGCAACGTGTCTCTGCTCGCCAGCCAGCCGGAGTTCCACTCCGGGGCCCGGCTCAAGGCGTTGATGGAGCTCACGGAACAACGGGAGCTGCTGGCTTCCGTTCTGCACGGTCGAGCCACGGCCGGCGGGTCGCACATCACGATCGGGGCGGAGCACGGGCCGCCGGAGCTCTCGGATCTCACGATCATCACGGCCAAGTACGAACTGGATCAGGTGGAGGGCGTGGTCGGAGTCATCGGTCCGACCCGCATGCCATATGAGAAGATACTGGCCGTGGTCGAGTGCACGTCCTCCCTGGTATCGAACCTGGTCGCTCACTGACCACACGGTGAACCGGCGGAGGCGCCGCCGATCCCGGGCGGGCCGAGACTTCGATCAAGGCACACACAAAGGCATACATGACGGACTACTACGAACGACTGGGCGTCGAGAGAAGCGCGGACGCCGATACGATCAAGAAGGCCTATCGCAAGAAGGCCATGGAATACCATCCGGACCGGAACAGCGCTCCCGGTGCGGAGCAGCGGTTCAAGCAGGTCACGGAGGCATACGAAGTCCTCAGGGATCCCGAGCGTCGGCAGCTGTACGACCGGTTCGGAGAGGCGGGCGTCAAGCGGGGCGCAGGTGGCGGGCCGGCCGGCGGCTTCGGCGGGTTCGATTTCGCCGACGCGTTCGACGTCTTCATGCGCGAGTTCGGCGGCATGGGATTCGGCGACATCTTCGGAGGTCGTGCCTCCCGCGCGAGCGGACCCCGTCGCGGGTCGGACCTGAAGATGAGGCTCAAGGTGTCGCTCGAGGACGCGGCACGTGGCGTGGAGCGAAGCGTCAAGATCAAAGTCCTCGATCTCTGCACAGCCTGCGACGGATCCGGTGCCGAGCCCGGGACGGCGCCCGAGCGCTGCGCTACCTGCCATGGCGCCGGAGAAGTGCGACAGGTGCAGCGCTCCATGCTCGGCCAGTTCGTGAGTGTCCGCCCGTGTCCGGACTGCGGCGGCGCGGGCGAGAGAATACTCCACCCCTGTGCGGAATGCTCCGGTGAAGGACGGGTCCGGGCCGAGCGCACGGTCAAGCTGGAAGTGCCGGCGGGCGTTTCCACCGACGACTACCTGAAGCTCTCCGGTCGGGGAAATGCGGGTCCGGGTGGCGGTCCGCGCGGTGACGTGCTCGTTCTGGTCACCGTGGAAGAGGACAGACGCTTCCAGCGCCTCGGCGACGACCTCGTCTACAACCTCGCGGTGACCATGAGCCAGGCGGCGCTCGGCGCTGACATCGGCGTGCCGACGATCATCGATGGTATGGCTACGCTCAAGGTCCCGGAGGGGATCCAGAGTGGACAGGCCCTGCGGCTGAGAGGTCGGGGCATGCCCCGGCTTCGCGGAGCCGGACGTGGCGACCAGGTCGTGCGCGTCCTGGTGTGGACACCGACGGACCTTTCCCGGGACGAACGCGAGATACTGGAGCGGTTGCGCGAAGTGGAGAGCCCGCCGCCGGAGCCCGATACCGAGGAGCCGGGGTTCTGGGAGCGCGTGAAAAGGGCCTTCACGGCCTGAAGAGGGCTATCAGGCACGCAGTTTGCACCTAACCGCAGAGCGCCCCCCCTTGCCCCGCGCGCACGCGCGCGAAAGAGTCATGGCATTCGAGGCAGGCGCTCTGGCGTTCCTGGTGTCACTGCGGAGGTGAGGCATGAACGGTTTTGAGCCGGGCCGGCCGGCGGCGACCGAATACGATTCGTATTACGACCCGATGATTGAGCTCGTGCCCGACCAGCCCATTCTCGAAGTGTTGGAAGAGCAGCGGCACGAGATCATGGGTTTCCTGGGGAGCCTGGATAAGGCGACCGCAGACTACCGCTACGGTCCGGAAAAGTGGAGCGTCAAGGAAGTCCTGGGCCACGTGGTGGACACGGAGAGGATCTTTGGAGCCCGCGCCCTTTGCTTCGCCCGCGGCGAGAAGCAACCACTTCCTCCGTTCGAGCAGGACGAGTACGTCACGTCCGCGGGATTCGACCGGCGCTCCCTCGCCAGCATTTCACGCGAGTTCGAAACGGTGCGGCGCTCCACCGAAAGTCTGTTCGAGGGTTTCGACGAGGGGCAGTGGAACCGGGACGGCGTGGCCAACGAGGTGCACCTGTCCGCGCGGGCGGTAGCGTACATCGTAGCCGGTCACGCGGCGCACCACATGGCGGTGATCCGGGAGCGCTACCTCGGAGGTCCGTGACGCAGCCGAACGGCATCCCCGGCCACTTACAGGAAGCGACATGAGCCCCTCTCTCACGCTGGAGGGCTGGACCTGGAAACGGGCCACCGGCCTGGCGGCGGGTGCCGGAATGGTCGTGGCCTCCTACATGACCATTCGCCACTTCTTTGCCGCCAACTACCCGGAGTCGATCTGGGAAGGTTCGTTCTGCGACATCTCGGCCTTCTTCAACTGTGACAGTTCGGCGTACGCCGGTATCGCGGACATCGCGGGGGTCCCGATCGGCGTATTCGGTGCCATCGTGGGCGGGCTGGTAGTGCTCGGCGCCCTGATCCCCTCGTCTCCCCTCGAGCGGACCAACAAGACGCTGGCCCTGGCGAACGGAATCGGAGTCGTGACCCTGGGGCTGTACTCGGTATTCGTCCTCGGCAGTCTCTGCCTGCTGTGCACCGGCTTTTACGTGTCTTCTCTCTTGAGCCTGTTCCTGTTCTGGCGCTATGGCATCGATCGTGAGGCGTCCGGATTCGCCCGCAGGTGGCTGCGTCCTTCGATGGTCGTGCTCGTCGTCCTGGCCCTGTTCACGGCGACCCAGGCGTGGGCGGCGGCGCGGTATCACGAAGCGAAGCGGGATGCTCAGAGCGGCGGAGTGTCGGCGCGGGTGGTGAAGCAGTACTTCGCGCTGCCCGAGGTGCCGTGGCCGAGCACGATCTCTTCCTACCGAACCGCGAGCGCGACGGAGGAGTTCGAGGCGGCTCCGATCCGGATCGTGGAATACGGCGATCCGCTGTGCTCGGACTGTAAGTACCTGTACGAGCAAATGCTGCTTCTCAAGGAGGAATTCGGCGACGATCTGAACCTGGCTTTCCAGTTCTTCCCCCTGGAAGCGAAGTGCAACGACGTGGTGGAAAAGGACAAGCATCCGGGCGCATGCGAGCTGTCTTACATCGCGGCCTACGACCCGGAGAAGTTTCCCGAGATCATCGACGAGGTGTTTGCCAACTTCGAGGAAGCCAAGACCCCCGAATGGCGAGCGGACCTGGCCCGCATGTACGGAGTGGAGGCAGCCCTGACCGACTCGGCGACGATCCAGGAAGTGGCGCGTCAGATAGCGACGGGAGCCGAGTACGAGAAGACGTCGGACCAGTACGAGCACGGAATCCGCTCCACACCGACGATGATCATCAACAATCGAATGGTGATCGGGACGTTCCCCTACGAGCAGCTGCGCGCGATCTTCCAGGCGCTGGTGGACGAGGCGGAGGGTAACACCCGGTTCATGGAGAGCTGGGTGGACTGAGGCCGACGGGCCGCATCAGGCCAAACCGAGGACCAGACCGAGGATGAGGACCAGGAAGTACACGCTTTGTCCCGAGTGCGCGAGTATCCCGAACCATGCGCAACGATAACGCTTCGTCGGCAGGGCAAAGAAGAAGGCGCCGAGAATACTCGACCCGAGGATCGTCCACGGCTGACTGAGATGATAGCCGCCGAACAGCAGGCCGTTCACCACCCAATCCCACCTCCCGAACGCACCGTTCATTCGGGGCAGCAGCAGGCCGCGGAACAGGAGCTCCTCCCCGAGAACGGTGTTGAAGACCGCCGAGACGAAGAAGAGCGCGAACAGTCCCCAGTCGCCGCGCCGGCCTTATGAACGTCTGGGAATGGACGTGGTTTCGGAGTCGAAGATATTCTACATGCCTGGGACCAGGCTCCTGCGGATGGCGAAGGCCATCTGACCGGGTCCCAGCCGGCCGCCGGATGACCGAGCGCCGGGACCGCTCCTACCGCGACCCCGGCGCCCTCTGTTTCTGCAAAGGCCGTCAGCCGGCTAGAGCCGGAAGATGATCCCGGCGTTGAGTTCGATCTGGTTCGCGTACTGAGGGTCCTCGGTGAGGTAGCAGCCATAGAAGCCGCACCACCATCCACCCGGGTCAGATTTGATATACGTCGGGGTCCAGCGGGCTTCAGCCCGAAATCCGAACTTCGGGCTCGCGAACGGGAAGATCTTGGCACCGAAAGCGAACGTCGCGGAGAACTGGGTCCCGCCGTCGAGGTCCCCTTGGTCCGCCGTGACGGAACCGAACTGTGTGGCTCCGAGACCCACGAGGATGTACGGGCGAGCCACCGCGTCGATGTTGCTGAAGGCAAAGGAGTAGTAGCCATGGTAGTTGTAGACGTTCATGTCGCCAACAGTGGCCTTGTCTCTCCCGCCGGCTTCGAGCTGGGTCGGCTGGGTGTCGAACAGGAAACCGATTTCGGAGTTCTCGCTCAGCATGTAGCCGAAACGCAGCCCCCATGAAAAGGAATCCGCCGGGTCGAGGCGGTTGAAGGTTCCCTCGTCGGTCTCTACCGTTGCTCCGCTCACGCCGTCGCTGAACGTGTAGCCGGCGTTGGCTGAGATCTCGAACTTCGAGCTCTGCGCCTGTGCCGATGTCGCCGCCAGGCCTATGGCCAATGCTACCAGAAGTGTCTTGCGAATCATTGCTGCGGCCTCGTTTCCGTTTCGTGGTCGGGACTGTGCCCTTGTCCCGTCGGGGAACACCAGGGGGGGAGACTACCTGCACACTTCCTCAGCCGCCAGCTGCCAGTATCCCGACCGCCTCGATCAGGCGATCGACTTCCGCGTGATTGGTGTAGCAGGCGCACCCTGCTCGTAGCAGGCCCTCCGGCTCGACATCCAGGCGAGCCGTGACCGACGAGGCATAGAAGTTCCCGTGTGACAGGAACAGGCCCCATTCGGTGGACAGGCGAGCCGCCGCCTCGGCC
>JBDGXI010000219.1:0-2980 GCA_039584685.1 Gemmatimonadota bacterium
GGAGGCGGCTCGACGACGAATCCCTGCTCCTCCGCTTATTCTGGACGGGTGGCCGAGCGGCTGAAGGCGCACGCCTGGAAAGTGTGTTGACATCACAAGTGTCACGTGGGTTCGAATCCCACCCCGTCCGTTTGTGGTATAGAACTGTCGGCAGGTGGGATTCTCACCGGTGCCTTTGCAGCAGGGCTGCAAAGGGCTCTCGCCGCTGATGCGGCTCGAGAACGAATCCCACCCCGTCCGTACCCTTCCAGTAGCAGGTAGACAGGGTCGAAGCGAGCGTCGGACGTCGCTTCCCGCCACAACAAACGGCCCGAATGAGCAGGACCCCTCGGAGGGGTGGCAGAACGGCAATGCACCGGTCTCGAAAACCGGCGTCCTCACGGACTTCAGGGTTCGAATCCCTGCCCCTCCGCTTCCCCACCCATTCTCACCCTTTCAGGGTAGTCTCGCCTGCTATGCAGGCTCGAATGTCTCGCTGCGCTCGACGACGAATCCCTGCCCCTCCGCTTTTCCTCCCAACGACTTACGGCGTCGACGGCTCTTCCGGATCGTCCGCGCCAGCAACGCTGTAGCCCAATTCCAGACCTGCCGTAGCGACGACGTCATGGCTACGTTGTGGGCCCCGAGCATTTGGGAACGGTCAACACAACCTTCCAAAGCGAGATCGAGCGGATGGCAAGAAGGAACGCGCGCCGGTACTTCACCGTGGGTTGTTGCCTGCTGGGGGCTGCGATCGCGCCGCTGCACGCGGCCGGTGATCAGGGATCGACTGGAGCTGGGGGCGCAGCGGACTCTGTTCAGGCACGGCAGTTCCGGCCCATAGCAACGGGCAGCCCGCGGCAGACTCTCGAGACTTTCCTGTACCTCGCGGACGAGCTGGACCAGATCGCGGCGACGGTTGGAATCGAGGGGGCAAGCGACGATCGCGAGTCCTACGAGCGTACCCTGCTGCTCGTTGAGCAAGCCACGGCGCTCATTGATCTATCGACGCTGCCGGAAGCCGCACGAAGAGAGATCGGGACCACGACCGTGACCTACATGCTGGACATCTTCGGTCGTGTCGACCTGCCCGAGCCTGAGTCAATTCCAGGCGCCGGGGATGATCAGCTACCTCTGGTGTGGCATATCCCGGACACGCCGCTTCGCATCGTCAAGATCTCTGAGGGGCCGAGCCAGGGCGAGTACTTGTTTGGCGCTGATGCTCATCAGGACGCGCCACGATTCTATGAGGTCATCCGAGACCTTCCTCTCCGGTCCGCGGCAGGCATACACAGTTGGACGCAGGCGCTGCCGCAGGTTACGGGACCTGCAATCCCCGCGGGCGTAGTCCGCGCGATTCCCGAACCGCTCAAACGGCTGTGGTTTGGCACCCCTATCTGGAAGATCCTTACCGTCCTTGCTTCGCTCATCGTCCTGTCTCTGCTCGTCATCACACTGCGCCGGGTCGTCACACCCAAGAGCGAAGTGACGACGGCCGCCATGATGATCCGAAGCTCGGTGGTTCCCGCGACGATCATCCTCATCGCCTGGTGGATAGCGCCGTTCTATTCCTACGAGCTCAACATCTCCGGTGCGTTCTGGGCCGTCATTGCGAATCTTCTGCTCGCGGTGAAGTACGCAGCTGCGGCCTGGCTGTTCTGGGTTCTCGCTCTGGGCGTGTTCGATCGGATCGTCGCTGTCCGGGCAATCCAGCGGGAGGCGTATGATCCCCAGCTGCTCCAGCTCGGCGGCAGAATCGTGTCGATACTGGGCGTCGTCGGCATTCTGGCCGCCGGTGTGCAGGCACTCGGTCTGCCACTCTACAGCATCGTCGCGGGCTTCGGGATCGGCGGTCTCGCCCTGGCTCTCGCCGTGCGACCCAGCCTCGAGAACCTGATCGGCGGGCTGAATCTGTACCTGGACCATCCCGTGCGTGTCGGTGACTTCTGCTCCTTCGGCAGCAGGCGGGGAACCGTCGAGAAGATCGGGCTGCGAACGGTCAAGCTTCGCGGACCGGACCGGACCATCATCACCGTGCCCAACGCCAGCTTCGCAGACATGGAACTGGTCAACTGGACGCAGTGCGACAAGATGCTGATTACGACGGTCATCCGCCTGCGTTACGAGACCGATTCGGACCAGCTCAGGCACGTCCTCGTCAGGATTCGCGAGATGTTCCACGCTCACCCGAAGATCGGCAGCGATACGGTGCGCATTCGTATGACCGACTTCGGACCTCATTCGATCGACATCAACGTCCGTGTCCATGCCCTGACGCGCGAATGGAACGAGTTCTTCGCGATTCGAGAAGACGTATTTCTACGCATCAAGGACATCGTGAGCGCCTCGGGCGCGAGCTTCGCCTTGCCTTCGCAGACCGTACACATGACGCGCGATCGGGGAACAGACCCTGCGCGCGCGGAGGCGGCAGCCGGCGAGGTCGAAGAGTGGCGTCGGTCAGGCCGGTTGCCCTTCCCTGTGCATTCGGAAAGAAGGCTGGCCGAGCTTGAAGGAACGCTGGACTGGCCGCCCCGCGGCTCCTTCGATTCTGGCACGACCGGACTTCAGGGCGAAGAGCTACTTTCGGCTGACCCTCCGGAAGAGGGCGGGGAAGACTCTTCCGCCCCGCGTCGAAGCGGTGACTAGAGGCTCCAACCAAGGGCCAGCGTCGTACCCAGGTCGTTCTCGTTGGCCCCTCCGGCGGCTTGCTGTCGAACTGGTCGTAGAACGACAGCCTGAAGTAAAGGTCGCCGAACAATTCCTACCGGTAGCTGACGTCGAAGTCGATGCGAACGCGGCCCGATTCAGTAATGCTCGGGTAGACGAGCAGGCCCGTCTCGAGGTCGTTCTCGAGATCCCAGTATGTGAAGCCCTCGATGTCACCTTTGATGGAGTCGCCGTTCGCGTGGATGATGAACTGCTGCGCGGCGAGTCCCACTGGCATACAGATCACGAGAACGCTCAACACCGTGATCGCTCTGAAGAAGCGACCAGGGGCCAG
>JBDGXI010000060.1:0-12590 GCA_039584685.1 Gemmatimonadota bacterium
TGGGCCGAGCCCTGGAAAGTGAAGATGGTGGAACCCATCAAGATGACCACCCGTGACTTCCGCGACCAGGCGATCGAGGAAGCCGGATACAACACGTTCCTCCTGCGGAGCGAGGACGTATACATCGACCTCCTGACCGACTCCGGCACGAGCGCGATGAGCGACCGGCAGTGGGCGGGGATGATGCTGGGCGACGAGGCGTATGCCGGGAGCCGCAACTTCTACAAGCTCGAGGAGACGGTTCTCGACGTATATGGCTACAAGTACCTGATCCCGACACACCAGGGCCGCGCCGCCGAGCACATGATCAGCCAGATCCTCATCAAGGACGGCGACGTGGTGCCCGGCAACATGTATTTCACCACCACGCGCCTGCACCAGGAGCTGGCCGGCGGCCGGTTCATCGACGTGATCATCGACGAGGCGCACGACCCGGAGGTCATCCATCCGTTCAAGGGGAACGTGGACCTCGACAAGTTCCAGGCGGTGATCGACGAGTACGGCGCCGAGCGCATTCCGTACATCTGCATCGCGACGTCCGTGAACATGTGCGGCGGGCAGCCCATCTCCATGGGCAACCTCCGCGAGGTGTCCGAACTGGCGCACCAGCACGGCATCCTTGTGGTGCACGACATGACGCGGGTAGCGGAGAACGCCCTTCTGATCAAGGAGAGGGAGGAGGGGTACGCTGACGTCCCGATGGCCGACATCGTCCGGCAGATCTGCGATCTCACCGACCTCGCCACAATGAGCTCGAAGAAGGACCACCTGGTCAACATCGGCGGCTTCCTCGCGGTGAACGATCCCGAGATTGCCGACAAGGCCCGCAACATGGTGGTGATCTACGAAGGGCTGCACACGTACGGCGGAATGTCGGGCCGGGACATGGAAGCGCTGGCGATCGGCATCCGCGAGAGCATCGAGCACGATCACATCCACGCTCGCGTCGGTCAGGTCCACTACCTGGGTCACAAGATCGCCGACGAGGGAATCCCGATCGTGATGCCGATCGGGACGCATGGCGTATTCCTTGACGCCAAGCGGTTCCTGCCGCACCTGGACCAGGACCTGTTTCCGGCCCAGACCCTCGCAGCTGCGATCTACGCCGATTCCGGCGTCCGATCGATGGAGCGCGGCAACGTGTCGGCCGGGCGAAACTCGGAGACGGGCCAGAACCGAAGGCCGCACCTGGAGCTGGTACGCCTCACGATCCCGCGGCGCGTGTATACGCAGGCTCACATGGACGTGGTGGCCGAGTCCGTCATGGAAGTGTGGGATGGCCGGGAGAGCATCCGGGGACTCGAGTTCACGTACGAGCCGAAGTACCTGCGCTTCTTCCAGGCGAGATTCAAGCCGGCTCAGTGAGTCAACCGGCCGGCTTCACCAGCTCCCAGATCTGGACGTGCTCCACGTCCAGATCGTCGCCGAATCGGCCGACCACGTAATCATCGCCGATTTCCAGCGGCCGGAACCGGTCGGGAAACGCGACGTCGCCGAGCCAGGCTCCGTCGCGAGTGAACACCGACCACATTCGCTCGGGAGCCCCCGGGATCTCGAACGATTGCACCCACAGGTTGCCCACCCGGTCCACCCGGAGGGCTTCGAAGGCCGGAAGGGTTGGCGGCACCTGAACGCTCTCCCAGCGACGGCGGATCGCCTGGCGCTGGTCATCGTCCGCGTCTTCCAGTTCCTCGGCCATGGCGGTCTGGACGAGAGCGTCGTCCACGATGATGGGGTCGAACGCGCGGCGAACGATCCCATCCAATTGACCGTCCAGGCCGTATCGTCGAATCTCGAATCGGTCAGTTTCGCCCACCCAGATCGCCGCCGAGCCACCCGCGGTCTCCGTGGACCGTCCGAATGGCGTGCTTCCGATGGCGATGTTGAAACCGCCTTCGGTTTCTCCGGCGCGCAGCACCACCATCTCGGGGCCCGGGAACCGGCCCAGCTCGCGGGCGCTGTCTCCCGCGGCGTCGAGTACGTGGATGCCCAGCGTGTCCCGGCTCACCTCGCCCTCGGCGGGGAGCTCGCGGTCGCGGCTGAACTCACGCCACGTGAAGACGGCGCTTCCGTCGGGGAGGAGCGTCTCCACGAAGGCGAACCCGGATTCGCCCGGGACCTCGAGCGGCCGGGCGTCGAGGAACCTGCCGTCCGGGGCGAAGCGTGAGATCCGCCGCTGCCGGAAGTCGTACGTGAGGATCGTATCCCCGGGGCCGGCTACCACCTGCATGAGGCCCGTAAACTCGCCGGGTCCCTCGCCTTCCCGGCCCACCGTCCAGATATGCTCGCCCTCCGCCGAGAATCGACGCAGGTCGTGGCTCCCGAAACTACCTAGCACGAAGCTCCCGTCCGACAGGCGGGCGCCAGAGCTCACCTGGAAGAACTGCGTCTCGTCCGGCCCGTCGAGCCGTCCGATGTCCAGAAGCGGTGCTTCTCCCAGCCGCCACCCCGATCCGCCGGCCCAGGCCGGAGCGAGGTTCTCCGTTATCCTCACGCCCGCGCTGTCTCGCGTGACCGGACCCTGAGCCGCCGGCTCAGGGGCGTCGGCACAGCCAGTCACGAGACCTGCGAGAGACAATCCGAGAACGATGATCGAAGGAAGCCGCATTCAATGTCTCCATGGTGCAGGCCGGGCCGCGATTCGGTCCGTGCGGGGATTATTGGGTCTGACCGACCCATTCGATGCGGGAAAGAATGGCCCGCCGGGGTCCTTCAGTCCAGCGCCTCGAACCTGGGATTCACCGCGTTGTTGAATATCGAACCGAACCGGTAGCTGAGACCGAACGAGAATCCGTAACGGAAGTCCGTTCCGAGCTCTCGCTGCCTGAGCAGGATCTCTTCGTCCGTCGCCTCGCCTGCCCGCAGGTTGATCTGGTCTTTCACACGGGCCACGAAACCGTCCACGTTGAAGTCGAGCCCTCGCAACAGGCGTACGCTCAGGAAGCCGAACAACTCGAGCCTGTGTCTCTCCAGGTCGTGCAGGTACTGGAAAGCCTCCAGCCCGACCGTCGCGTTCCCCCAGGGCTCCTTCATGGACAGACCCGCAAACAGACTATGGGCCGGCCTGGTTTCTTCGGTCTCGCCGAAGATCGTCACCTCCACGTAATTGGCGTGCTGGACCCCCAGCGCATACAGGAAGGTGAGCTGTCTCCGCGTCGACTCCAAGTAAGGCCAAACGCTGAATTCCAGGGCCGGGGCGATCCAGGCGCGAAGATCGTAATTGCTGTACAAGGATGCCCCTCCGTCGACCTCTCCGCCGGCCGACCAGTGGTCCCCGAGGCTCCACACCTGGAGCAGCGAGGCACCATAGTCTCGCCGCAGGGCTGTCGTGGTCTCGCCCTCGTTAAGCTCGAAAGAGCTCTCGGCGTACCGGCCGTAGATCCAGACCTCAGTCTTCACTTCTTCAGTGGTGCGGTTCGCGGAGACCGAGCCCGACACGGAGTAGTCGCTCGTGCGTTCTTCACCGCCCAGCGACCCGCTCACGCGGAGCCGAAAGATCCATGAATCCCATGGATCGGTGGCTTCCACCGCCTGAAACATGGTCTCCGCAGGCTCCGTCCAGGTCACCTCGATTCGGGCGGCCTGGGGGGTGCGCGCCACGTAGGCGATCAGTCCCAGCTCGATGGTTCGAGTCAGCTGCTCGCGCACCTCGGAATCGGTGTCGGTGGGGCTCGAGACTTGCAGCAGTGTGTCACTGACCGAAACCATGTCTTCGAGCCCGATGAAGGCCAGCGTGTTCTCGCGTCCTCCGGCACCCGTACGCTGCGATGTGATCAGCAGGTGCACCTGCGCGTCCTGCCGGTCACGGACCCAGGCCACGTAGGGGATTTGCTGTCGGATGTAATCGAAATCACACCAGGTTCGGCAGTCCAGGAAGACCCTTACCGTCTCACCGCCCTCCTGGACCGCCGAGTCGGGCGCGGCCGCCGGCTCCTGGCCCACCGCCAGCGATGCCGGAAGGAGGAGCGCCGACAGTAGCAGAGTGTGTATCTTCATCCCCGCGCCGGGGTGCAGGTGAGTGGCTCCGCCCTGAGTCGGCGGCAGGTCGGGATGATCCCGCCCCGGTCATAGTACAGGCATACCCTCCCGGACGTTGAATCGGGGTCGTCCGAGAATCGACAGGAGTGCGGAGAATCATGGAATACCGGCTGGCCATCATCGGCTTCGGCAACGTAGGCCAGGGGTTCGCGGAGATCCTGCGTGACCACGGGCCACGAATCCTCGAGCAGTCCGGGGTCCGGTTCAGGATCGTGGGCGTGAGCGACAATCTCAAAGGCAGCATCCACGACCCGGCGGGGTTCGAGCCGGGGGACCTGCTCGACGCGGTGCGCCTGGCGGGCAACTTCGGTGGCGTGGACGCGCCCGATCGGGGATGGGATGGCGTCGAGATGGCCCGCCGCAGCGCAGCCGACGCCGTGGTGGAGCTGAGCTACACGGACCTGGAGACGGGCGAGCCGGCCACGGGCCACATCCGGGCCGCGCTGGAGGCCGGCAAGCACGTGGTCACGACGAACAAGGGTCCGGTGGCCCTTCACTATGCCGAGCTGTCGGAGATGGCGCGGGAGCGCGGACTCGAGATCGGTGTGGAGGGCACGGTGATGAGCGGCACGCCGACCGTGCTCAACGGGATGAACCTTCTGCGCGCCGCCGGGATCAAGCGGGTACAGGGCATCCTGAACGGCACCTGCAACTACATCCTCACGCGGATGGAGGAAGGATCGACCTACGAGGACGCCCTGCAGGAAGCTCAGGACAACGGGTACGCCGAAGCGGACCCCACTGGCGACGTCGAGGGATTCGACGCCGCCGGCAAGGTGGTGATTCTGGCCAATCTCCTCATGGGCGTGCCGATCGGCATGCCGGACGTGGACCGGACGGGTATTTCCGCTCTGACTCCTGCCGATATCGCCGAGGCGTCCGATGCCGGCGAGCGCTGGAAGCTGATCGGAACGCTGGAGCCGACGGACGCGGGAGTCAGTGCTTCCGTCAAGCCGGAGAGAGTGGCGTTGGACCATCCGCTGGCCTCGGTCGGAGGGGCCGTCAACGCGGTAACGTACACCACGGAGCTTCTCGGGGACGTGACGCTGGTGGGTCCCGGAGCCGGCCGACTGGAGACCGGGTATGCCGTCCTGGTAGACCTGCTGGAGATACATCGGACGAGGGCCTAGAATCGGTAAGTGCCGAGGCGGTGACGCAGGGGTGCTCGTCGAGAAATGGGGACCTGGCTCCCCGCAAGAAAGTGAGGGTGGA
Source organism: Gemmatimonadota bacterium (assembly GCA_039584685.1). GTDB lineage: Bacteria > Gemmatimonadota > Gemmatimonadetes > Palauibacterales > Palauibacteraceae > Benthicola. The sequence continues at coordinate 5,251 of JBDGXI010000060.1, forward strand.
TCGATGACGGTCATGACCGCGAGCGGCGTGCAGGAGTACGTCGAGAAGGCGCGGAAGTACATGTCGGAACGCAAGGCGCACCGCGACTCGGTGCGCCGCCTGAGATTCGACACCATCGCCGTGCATGGCATGTACAGCGCCGAGGAGGCGTTTTCCGGTGGCCAGGGTGGCATCATCGAACCGATCTTCCCCTCCACTTCGCAGGCGTATCGCGACAGCGATGAGATGGAGGCGGCCCTTTCCTATCAGATTCCCACGTGGTGTTACTCGCGAATCCACAATCCCACCGTCTTCTATCTCGAGGAGACGCTGGCGCTGCTGGAATCGTACGGCTGCGGATGCGACGCGACGGGTCTGTGCACGTCGTCAGGCATGGCCGCCATCAAACAGGCCATCGAACCGTTCCTCGCTAAGCAGAGCGAAGGCGCCGAGAACATCAACTTCGTGTCCGCCGCGCAGACGTACGGCGGGACCTTCCAGCTGTTCAACGTGCGCATGGCGGAGCGAGGGGCCCGGGTGCGCTGGGTCCGGGAGCCGTGGAAGGTGGAGGAGTGGGAGCTCCTGATCGATGAGGGCACGCGCTTCCTGTACGCCGAGATCCCGTCGAATCCGCAGCAGGCATTCGCTGATATCCGGGCCGTGGCCGACCTGGCGCACAGTCACGGAATTCCGTTCATCGTGGACGCCACGATCGCCACTCCGGCGCTCATGCGGCCGCTCGAGTACGGCGCCGACATCGTGATCCACTCGCTGTCGAAGACCGCCGGGGCGGGCGGCTGCACGATCTCTGGCGCCGTCATCGCCCGGCACGACCTGGTGTCCCGGCACCTCGACGACGATGTGAAGGCGGACTACGGCCTGTGGCTCAAGCTGTGGCCGTTCCGCGACTCGGGCCCCAGCATGTCGCCGACCACGGCCCACATCATCCTGGGCGAGGTGCGGACGCTGCGCATGAAGATGGAGCAGATGTCCCGGAATACCATGACGGTAGCTCACTTCCTCGCCGATCACCCCAAAGTCGAGAGGGTGGACTACCTCGGTCTCGACGACCATCCCCTGCACGGACTGGCCAGCCGCTACATGCGGGTGGTGGACGACGGGACTCCGTCGTTCGGACACCTGATGTCGTTCAACGTCCTGGGGTCGGGCGAGGACACGCGCGTGTTCTTCGACTCGCTTCAGCGGACGTGGCGCGCGACCGACCTCGGGCGTATCAAGACCGTGGCTACCATCCCCGCCATCTCCACGCACCAGCAGCAGGGGGAGGAAGGACGCGCACTGGCAGGCATTCCCGGCAACATGGTGCGCCTGTGCGTGGGCGCCGAGCATCCCGACGACACGATCGCCGACCTGGACCAGGCTCTGGCCCGCGTGTGAGTAGCAGAACCGAGATTCGGATCACCGGAGGATGACATGAAGATGCTCCTCGGTCACGAATGGGTCGATCGCGACGACACCATCGACGTGCGCGACCCGTTCGATGACTCGCTCATAGATACGGTTCCCGCGGCCAACCACGACGACGTGGAGACGGCACTGGCCACGGCGGCAGCGGCAAAGGACACGGCGCGCGGCATGACGACGTACGAGCGGGCCCAGGTCCTCTACCGGACCGCCGCGATCATCGCCGACGACCTGGAGGGATTCGCCAGGACGATCGCCCGCGAGGGCTCGAAGACGATCAACGAGGCACGGGGCGAGGCTCGCAGGTGCGTGAACACCCTCACCATCGCGGCGGAGGAGGCCAAGCGCCTCCAGGGAGAGACCATTCCGTTCGACTCGTTCCCCGGGGGCGAGGTCCGCCGGGGCTACTACGAGCGCGTGCCGATCGGCGTGGTGCTGGCGATCACCCCGTTCAACGATCCGCTGAACCTGGTGGCCCACAAGCTCGGGCCAGCGATCGCCGGCGGAAACGCAGTCATCCTGAAACCGGCCACGGTGACACCGCTGTCCGGACTGAAGCTCACCGAGGCCTTCATGGAGGCCGGACTCCCCACCGGCGTTCTCCAGTGCATCACCGGGTACGGAGCCGTACTCGGTGACGCGCTCGTAGAGGACCCGCGGGTCCGCATGGTGTCCTTCACGGGCGGAGTGGAAGCCGGCGAGCGCATCATGTCGCGCATTGGGCTCAAGAAGGTCGGGATGGAGCTGGGATCCAACTCCCCGGTCATCGTTTGGAAGGACGCGGACATCGACTGGGCGGCCGAGACATGCGTATCGGGAGCGTTCTGGGCCGCGGGCCAGAACTGCATCGGCGTGCAGCGCATCTATATCCACCGGGAGATCTACGACCGCTTCCGCGACGACTTCGTTGCTCGAGCCGCGGCCTACAGGACGGGGAACAAGCTGGACGAGTCCACGAACATGGGGCCGATGATCAACGAGGGAGAGGCGAAGCGGGTCGAGCGCTGGGTACAGGAGGCGGTGGACAAGGGCGCCACGCTCCTGGCCGGCGGCACACGCGACGGGGCGATCGTGCCGCCCACCGTGCTCGAGAACGTGCCTCCGGACGCCACGATTCACTACGAGGAGGTGTTCGGGCCCGCGGTGAACCTCTACCCGGTGGACGACCTGGACGATGCGATAGAGGCCGCCAACAGCGTCAACTACGGCCTGCACGCGGCGGGATTCTCGAACGACGTGACGGTGTGCCACCGGATGGCGAAGGGCCTGGACTGCGGCAGCGTGATCCTCAACGACTCTACCGACTACCGTCTGGATTCCATGCCCTTCGGGGGAGTCAAGAACTCGGGGCTCGGTCGCGAGGGACTGAAGTTTTCCCTGCAGGAGATGACGGAGCCCAAGGTGATCTGTTGGTACCTGCCCGGCGTGTGAACGCCAGGCGCTCACCCGGTCGAACTGCCGGTCTCGGGGCCATCGCCTTCCTGCTGGGCGGCCTCGGGGCAGCTCCTGCGATCGCGCAAGAAGACACGGTCGCGGTGGTCCGAACCGACACTCTGGCGATCGTGGACAGCCTCCAGGCAGCGATCGACACGGTTCAGGCTCACCCCCAGGACTCCCCCGACTCGACCGGTTTCACGTTCGCGACTCCGGATGGGAAGGGTAGTTTCCGGCTCCGCGCTTCCATCCGTCTCAACGGAGCGTGGGACTTCTCGGGCCTTCGCAGCACGGACGTGTTCGACACGTACCTGATCCCCGTGGGGACGGGCGCGCAGTTCGACCAGGCGCGTTTCTTCATGCAGGCCACGCAGAGCCGGTTCGCCTTCGAGCTGAACCGGGACACGGGCAAGGGGATCGCCTTCGGCCGCATCGAGACTGACTTCCGGGGCGAGGGCAGCAGCCTTCGACTCCGTCATGCCTACGGCGAGTACTGGCGCTTCCTGGCCGGACAGACGTGGTCCACCTTCACCGACGTCACGACGCTGCCCGTCACCGTGGACCTCGAGGGTCCACCGAGCTCGAACACCGTCCGCACGCCGCAGATCCGCTACGCCGTCAGCCCGGCGAACGGGTGGAATGCCGCCTTCGCTCTCGAAGCCCCGAAGGTGGATGTCACCGCGAGTGACAGCACGCAGGCCGAGGACCAGACTTTCGAGAACTTCCAGGGCTTCGGCGACATCGCGGCGCGCATACGCCGGGCTACGGGCTGGGGTCACCTGACCCTCTCGACGATCTTCCGTTCCATCAGTCTTCAGAACAGGGGCGGCGACACTCAGCTGGTGCCCGGTCTAGGACTCCAGCTCTCAGGGAGGATCGACGTAGACGGCGACGACGAGATCCTGTTCCAGGCGATCGGAGGTCGGGCCATCTCGCGCTTCGTCGGGAGTCTCGGCGGTAAGGGTCTGGACGTGCTCCTGGACCCCTTCACGGGCGAATGGACGGCGGTCACGAGCTACGGTGGCTATGTCACGTACGCCCACCGGTGGCTGGTGTTGGCCCCGGGCGTGATCTCGAACTTCACGGTCGGTGCGCTCGGCGTGGCCAACGAAGACTTCGAAGCGGACGACGCGTTCAACTACAGCTTCTATTTCTCGGCCAACGGATTCTGGCAGATCACGACGGGCGCGAGATTCGGAGGGGAGCTGTCCTGGGGGCAGCGAGTCAACAAGGACGGCGAACACGGCAGCGCCTTCAGATTCTCCTTCGCGGCCTACTTCGACTTCTGATCGGTCAGCCGGCGCTCGCCGGCTACCGCTTTCGACCCCGCATTACCTAGACTCCCGCCGCTGCACCTTCCGTCGCCTTGTGGAGCGCCTGTTCGAGGTCCTTCTCCAGGTCGTCGTAGTCCTCGCACCCGACCGCGATCCGCACCAGGTCGTCCTTGATGCCGGCCTTGCGGCGCTCATCGGCGGACACACCCGCATGGGTCATCGACGCCGGATGCTCGATCAGGGTCTCGATGCCGCCGAGGCTCACGGCCAGGGTCGCCAGCTCGACGCTGTTGATGAAGCGGCGTCCGGCTTCCAGACCACCCTGCACCCCGAAGGTCACGATCGCCCCCGGACCGCGCATCTGCTGCCGCATCAGGGTATGCTGCGGGTGGTCCTGCAGCCCCGGGAAGTTGACCCACTTCACCGCCGCATGCCGCTGGAGGAAGTAGGCCAGGGCACGGGCGTTCGCCTGTGCCCTCTCCATCCGAAGACCGAGCGTCTTCAGGCCGCGCAGAACGAGCCAGGCCTGATGGGGGTCCATGGTCCCGCCCACGTTGACATGCACCTTCCGGAGCCGTTCGAGGACTGCTTCTTCGCGGGCCACGACGATTCCCGCGACCACGTCGGTGTGCCCGTTCATGAACTTGGTCATGCTGTGCACGACCACGTCCGCGCCCAGTTGCAGCGGGTTCTGCAGATAGGGCGAAGCGAACGTGTTGTCCACCGCGAGCAGAGCACCGGACCGGTGGGCGATATCCGCGCAGCGTGCGATGTCCGTGAGCTTCAGGGTCGGATTGGCAGGTGTCTCGAGGTAGACCAGCTTCGTATCCGACCTCATCGCACGGGCCACATTGTCCGGATGGGACGAATCGACGAAGGTTGCTTCGACCCCGAACCTGGAATACTCGGTCTCGAGGACCGTGCGTGAGGGCCCGTACAGGCAGTCGGTCGCCACCACGTGGCTGCCCTGGCCGAGCAGTGTCAGGTACACCGTGTTGATGGCGGCCATACCACTGGCCGCGCCGAGCGCCCCGCTGCCGTGCTCGAGCAGGGCGACGTTGCGCTCGAGGGCCGCCACGGTGGGGTTTCCGAGGCGCGTGTACTTGCATCCGGGTGCCCCGCCGAACCTGGCCGCTCCCTCGTCCGCGTCCTTGAAAGCGAACGTGGAGGACTGGTAGATCGGCGTGCTCACGGCCCCGGTCTCCGGGTCCGTCTGCTGCCCGCCGTGAATGATCCTTGTATTCGGCCCGGCTCGCCTGACGTCGTCCATCGCGCTGTCCTCGGAAATGCGTTCCGCTTCTGGACTTCGTCAGTACTGCAAAACCTTTGCCGAACTCTCCGACCTCCTGCCCGGTCGCGCCCGCTCCGGCACCGGGATACAATATCCGGGCGCACCGCCGTGCGCGTGACTGCGGACCTGGAAAACACATCTTGAGGTGTCGCCGCGCCGAAAAGGCGCCGGCGGCCCGGCTACTTCACCCGGGAGGCGGAGTTGGACGACTTCACCGCTCCGACCAGGCTCACCGGCCGTACGGGTACCTACCCGGAGTTCACGTGGGCGGGTGTCCTGGTGGGCTACGGCATCGGCATCCTGATCGCGGTCAGCATCGGTTACCTGAGTCTCAAGCTGGGCTTCTCGATCGAAGGTTCCGAGCTGGCCGCGATTCTCGGCTTCGGAATCCTCCGCGGTCTCATGGGCCGAAACAGCATCATCGAGAACAACATCCAGCAGACCCTGGCCAGCGCGGTGAACGGCGCCTCGGCCGGGATGATGTTCTCGGTACCGGCGCTGTTCATCCTCGGGATCACGGACTTCAACTACCCGTTGCTCGTACTGGGCTGCATCGCGGGCGGGATCCTCGGGATCGCGTTCATCATCCCGCTGCGCAAGCAGATGATCGACTACAACCGCCTGGCCTTTCCGGGCGGTATCGCCACGGCAGCGGTTCTCAAGTCACCGGGGGCCGGGATTCAAAAGGCGTGGCTCCTGGTGGGCGGCGCCGTGGTGGCCGCGATCGCACACTTCATCAGCCTGAAGACCGGCGTCGAGAACTACGACCTCGGGGTGGTGCTCGGGCTCCCGGAGTACATGAACGGGATCTGGTACCTGTCACTGCTCACGGTCGGTGTAGCCTTCCTGGCCGGGAAGGGAGGCTTCTTCTTCATCGTTGGCGGCTACGTGTGCTACTGGTTCCTGGCGCCGATCATGAGCGCCTCGGGAATCCTGCCGGATGCCGCCACTCTGGAAGCCTCGGGCATGGGGATCGCCGACTACCTGCGCCTGAACCTGTTCCGGCCCACGGGAATCGGGATGCTGATCGGCGGGGCACTGATGGGGATCGTGCTCGCCCTCCCGCTCGTGGTGAGCGCCATCCGCAGCATGCGCGACGCTGCCAAGTCGCGTTCTGAGCTGTCGCAGGACGAGCTCCCGATCCAGATGCTCTACATGGGTGTCGCGGCCGCGTTCGTGGTCCTGGCGATCATCGCCTGGACCGCGGTGGCCGAGGTCGGCCTCGTACGCGGTCTCACCATGGCGCTACTCGGCACACTGTGGATCTGGGTGGCGGGGGTAGTCCTATCCGAGTGCATCGGGCGCACCAACTGGTCACCGCTGTCGGGAATGACCCTGATTGGGGTGACCCTGATGATCCTGGTCACCAGTGGAATCGGAGACCGGGGGTCGATCATCGCACAGACCTGATGCTGGACCTGAAGACGGGCTACCTGGTCGGGGCCATACCAAAGCAGCAACAGAAGGCCCAGTTCCTCGGGACGTGGATCGGGCCGATCATCATCATGGCCCTGATCGTCGTCCTGCATCAGGCGTACACCCTGGGGAGCGATCAGCTGCCCGCCCCGCAGGGACAGGCCCTGGCCAGCGTGATCGAGGGGATCCTCGGCGGCGACGTGCCGCGCGACAAGTACCTCACCGGGGCGGGACTCGGGGCGCTCCTGAGCGCCAGCGGCATCGGGGGCCTGGGGGTCCTCGTCGGTCTCGGGTTCTATCTTCCGTTCAACATCGTCCTCACGTATACGATAGGCACCCTCCTCCGCGTGTTCTCCGACTGGAAGCTCGGGAAGCTGTGGAGCGAGGACGTCGGAATCCCGATCGCCGCGGGCCTGATCGTGGGAGAAGCGTTGATCGGGGTGGTCTACTCGCTGTTCATCGTGTTCGGGTGAGGAGGGCGACATGAGTCTCAGATACTTCGGCTACCTGCTCATCACGGT
>JBDGXI010000220.1:0-3119 GCA_039584685.1 Gemmatimonadota bacterium
CGGGGTAGCGCGCGCCCTGGAGGAGGAAGGGCAGGGACTGACGCGGACCGGGATGGCTGTGGGAACGCCACAGTACATGAGCCCGGAGCAGGCGAGTGGGACGGAGGAGGTGGATGGCCGAACCGACCTGTACGCGTTGGGGTGCGTGCTGTACGAGATGCTGGCGGGGGCGCCGCCGCTGACGGGCCCGACCTCGCAGGCGACGGCGGGGCTCAGGCTGACGGAGACGGCGACCTCGCTGCCGGTGCTCAGGGACACGGTGCCGGGCGGCCTGGACCGTGTGACGCAGAAGCTGCTGGCGAAGACGCGGCGAGCCCTGCTGTATGGTCGTCGGCGAAGCGAGAGCGAAGGGTGGGCCGGCGGCTGATTGATGCCGTGATCGCCGTGGTGCTGCTGGCGCTGGGCGGCTACGCCACCACCTGGTTCGCCGGACGCGAGTCGGAGGAAATCGTGCCGATCGTGGGTGAGGATCTGGTACCGGATCTCATCGCGGTGATCCCCTTCCAGGTGACCGATCTCGATCCACGGGAGAGCACGACGATCCCCGGCTACATCCGGGCGCTCCACCTCAACTGGGGAATCCCGGACCGGGTGGCGGACCCCACGGAGGTGGAGCGTTTGTGGCAAGAGGCGGGCGGAGCGCCTGATCGGAGCTTGTCGCTGCGCGAGGCCGTCGAGATTGGCCGCGATGTCAAGGCAATGGGCACCGTCACCGGCGACGTCCGTCAGGCAAACGACGGCGTGGTTCTGAGCGCCTCCATGTTTTTCAATGGCAATGGAGTGAAGATCGCCTTCGCGGAGCTGACGGGATCGCCGGACAGTCTACGGGAGCTCGCGCAGCGGGCAATGATCGCCCTGAGGGGTCAAATGCATGGGCTCGATGAGGAGCAGAGCGCCATCCTCGCCCGCCACGATCCCGAGGCCGTCGGACTGTATTTCGATGCGTTGGAGGAGAACATGTTCTCCGACAATCGACAGCGTTTTCTCGACGAAGCGATCGCGATCGACAGCACGTTCGCCATGGCGGCCCTGGCGAAGTTTCAGAGCGGTGAGCAGCCAAGCGAGTCCGACCGTGTCGCCTGGGAGTTCCGCGATCGTATGACGCGGAAGGACCGGGCGCTCACCGAAGCACTCCTCAATCCGTACTTCGATCCGACGGCAACGGCAGAGCGTCAGCGGGATCTCTGGCGCGCCGCGTGGGAGCTCGATCCCGACGACGAGGCTGCGACATACGAGTACGCGGAGGAGATCATCAAATGGAACGGCCTGCTCCCGCAGTGGGTGCTGGGCCACGGCCGCGGTCTCAGCTGGACGTCGCTGCTTCAGGAGGTGCTTCGTCGGTTGTGCCAGGAGTGCGGCATCGGGCCAAACGCCATCTCGCCGGAGGTCGATGCATTGAATGTGATGGCTCGCCTCCATGATGCCGAATGGATACGAGGTTACTTCGAGCGCAACCCCGCATGGCTCGAGACTTCGGAGGAAGATAACTATGTCGCCCGGCCTGCTTTTGGCCGATGGCTGCTGGCCCTGGCAGAAAGTGATTCCATGGCCGCCGCGGAGGCCGCCGACAGTGTGTTCGAGCAGAGCCGGAGATACCGTCTCGACGAGGGGAATAAGTGGTTGATTCCGGAGGAAGCACTGCTCCGCATGTCCGTGCTGACTGGCTGGGACCTGGCGACGGCCGAGAAGATAGCTAGTAGACGTGCCACAATGGGTGAATGGCCGCCCATCACGGCCGCCCAGTTCGAGCGCGAGCGTGGACGCCACGACGTGTACCGGAGCCTGCGCGACTCGGCGGTCGCCGCGAGGAGAGCACGCGGGCGGAGCACGTTCTACGTGCGAGAGATGGTGTTCGAGTGGGCGTATTACCATGAGCCCGCAGCCGAGGAGACGATCGACTTCCTGGAATCGCTCCTCGCGATCGAAGCCCGTGAAGCGGAGGATCCGATCGACCGGGCGAGCGCCGTGTGCTGGCGTGCTCAACTTCGGCTGCACCGCGACGCTGGGGCGGACGTCTCGGACGCGACCCGCTTGCTGGGCGAGGATCCGGTCTATGCGCCGCTCGCCGTCTCCCGCATGTGTGCTCCCTTCCTCCGCTTGCTGGTCGCCGTGAACGAGGGTTCGGACGTGATGCCGACACTTCAGGCGCTTGACGAGATCGTGTCCGCGATCCCACTCGACGGGCGGGAGCGGAGCCTTTACCGGCGGGATGGACAGTTCGAGCTCCTGAGTGCGGCGAACCTGACGATTGCGCGGACACTGAGCGAGTCAGGCCTCCTCGGGGAGGCCCTGCACGTCTTGCAGCGCCGCCCGGATAGCGCGGGCGCCTACGCTGCCTCCGCCAATATCCGCGATGCTTTCGGCTTCACGGCCGACTACGTGCGCGAAGAGGCGCCCCTGTACGCGGCGCTCGGGGACACGGCGATGGCGATCGAGCGCTACGAGCACTACTTCCGGCTGCGTGAGGAGCGTCCCGACTTCGAGCCGTGGGCCGCGCAATGGGACTCGGCGCGCGCGGAGCTGGGAACACTGAGGCCCTCTCAATGACGGAGTCCCAATGACCGACCCCCTCGCAGGTCTTCGTGACGCCCTGTCGGGCAGCTATACGATCGAGCGTGAGCTGGGCCGTGGCGGCATGGCGACGGTGTACCTGGCTACGGACCTCAAGCACGGCCGCGAAGTGGCGGTCAAGGTGCTGGACCCGGAGCTGGCGTCCTCGGGCGGAGGCGATCGGTTCCTGCGCGAGATCGCAATCGCGGCGCGCCTCAAGCACCCCCACATCCTGTCCCTGATCGACTCGGGCGAGGCGGGCGGTTTCTACTATTTCGTGATGCCGTACGTGGAGGGCGAATCCCTGCGTGACCGGCTGGAACGCGAGAGGCAGCTTCCGATCGAGGACGCGATCGAGATCGCCCGCGAAGTGGCCGACGGGCTGGGGTACGCGCACCGGCAGGGGGTGGTGCACCGGGACATCAAGCCGGCGAACGTCCTGCTGTCGGAGGGCCACGCGCTGATCGCGGACTTCGGGGTAGCGCGCGCCCTGGAGGAGGAAGGGCAGGGACTGACGCGGACCGGGATGGCTGTGGGAACGCCACAGTACATGAGCCCGGAGCAGGCGA
>JBDGXI010000221.1:0-5213 GCA_039584685.1 Gemmatimonadota bacterium
GCCCAGAGAACGACATCGACAGCACGATGAAGAAGTAGGTCATCGCAGACAGCACGCCGACCCTGGTCAGCAGCCACGCGAAGCAGGCCGCGATGCCGATCGCAAAGACGAGGGCGCCCCACGTCGAGTCGCCGCCGAGGAAGTGGTACACCCACGACTGCGCGAGCGCCATGATGGCCATGCCCAGCAGCAGGCTCGCAACCGCGTGGCGCACGAGCACGCGAGTGAGGACCATGACCCCGGCCATGAGAATGCCGGCAAGAACCGCCCACGCGATCATGTGAGCCCTGTTGGCCATGAAGTGTTCAGGTGACTGGATGGACCTCAACGAGAGGGCCTGTGCCAGGCGGGCGGAGCCCCCTGCCGTCAATGCCCAATGAGCGCTCGACACCAGTCTCAGGACCAGCACAAAAACGCAGCCCGTGACCAGGCCGACCAGTACCTCTCGACCGACGGCGGGATCCCGCCATCGCCCCGAGAGAGCGCGGACGAGACCAATCAGCATGCGCGGCCAGACCCGCCGCACATATGGCTCGATGGCCAGATAGTACAGCCACGCCTCGATCCCGTGTATCAGGATGTGGCCGGCCGCCGGACCACCGAGCAAGGCCGCGAGCCGACCGACAGGGTCCGATCCCCCGAGCGTGATCGAGATGATCTCGAGGCAAGCGTACAGCCCGCCGACGAGGAGCGCGCAGCGGAGAGCGTTTCGGCGATCGACCCGACCCGCCCGGACGTTGCGAGCCGCGAGGATGATCGCGAACAGGAGGAAGAACTTCGGAAGGTACTGCTGGCCAAGACGGCCGATGAACGGGAGAACACCATGCGTGGCACTCTGAGCGAACATGCGGTGGTTCGGCACCATGCCATCTTGAAGGCCGACGATTTCAAAGTAATTCGGATGCCCTTTGAACGCGCCCATCAGCACCGTGACCGGCTCTCGCCTCCCGGGCGATGAATCGAACTGCCAGGCGACGATCGTGTCACAGTAGTTCGTCGGTGCCGCGCCCGGTTCGATCCGGATCGCATCCGACGGATCGAGACCGGCTCGATCGAAGAGCAGCGCCCAGTCGACCTCGTCGGTCGGCACTCCGGACTGAGCGACCATCGACGGAGGAATCGCGAGTCCGAGCAGCCGGCCACGGGAGTCGAGCGCCACCGTCATGGTGCGGTCCGGCCAGTCGGTGGGCGAGTCGATCATCCTGTGTTCCGACGAGTGGAGGTTCGGCGCCAGGAAGTCGCCGGCCGACCATCGCCGCCAGTAGCGGTAGCGAGGCGGCCACTCAACATGCTCAAGCTCTTGACTCGTCTTTGGATGGTCGCGCAGCGATTGAGCAAACGAGAGGTTCAAGTCATAACCAGACACCGAGAAGCGTGGCAGGTCGCTGAATCCAAGATCCTCAAGGACCTGTTCTGCAACGACCGACAAACGCTCCGGCGATTGATCCGGCATGACGACTGTCGTTGCGGTGATCACGTAGTTGATTGCGACGGTCACCAACATCGTCACAGCCAGGCCGATCGCGACCGCGGGCCGCAGCCCGCCTTCATCGCGCACGTTGGCGACCATCTCGGGCGATGGCGTTTCGCCCGCCGCCAGGGCCGCTGCGAGCGGGTCACCTCCCGGCAGGGCCGCCAGCACTTGGTAGACCGACTGGGGCCGCTGGGCCGGCTCGGTCTCCAGGCACCGCGTGATCACCCGCTCAACCGCGGGGTCGATGTCCTCGGTGATCGTGGAGGGCGTCGAGGCCGATCCGCTCGTGTGCTTACGCTTCAGCTCCTCGATGTCGTTGGTGTCGAAGACAGACTTCCCCGTGAACAGCTCATGAAGGATGAGCCCCATGGAGTAGACATCGCTGCGAACCGACACCGTACCGTTGGTCAGCTGCTCGGGCGCCATGTACGCCGGCGTTCCCGCCCGCGCCTCGATTCCCTCAAGCTCGTCGAGGAACCCCGCGAGGCCGAAGTCGGTGATGCGCACGCGCCCGCGCCCGTCGATCATGATGTTGGCCGGCTTGAGGTCGCGGTGCAGCACCTTGCTCTCGTGCGCCGCGGCGAGGCCGAGACAGATCTGCCGCGCGATCTCGATGGCCTTTTCGCGGCTGGGTCGTCCAAGCCGGCGGAGCACCCCGGCCAGATCCTCGCCGTCCACGTACTCCATCGACAGAAAGACGTGCCCGTCCGCCTGCCCGATGTCGTAGATGCGGCACACGTTGGGATGCGCAATCTGCCGCGCTGTGCGCACCTCGTTGCGGAACCGGCGCAGCCACGACTCGTCCGCCGCCACGCGCTCGGGCAGGAACTTCAGGGCGACCGACTGGCCGAGCTCGAGGTCGTCGGCGCGGTACACCTCGCCCATGCCGCCCTCACCCAAGAGGGCGACGATTCGGTAACGCGAGCCCAGTCGCTGTCCCGGCTCGAAGCGTCCATGGCGGAAGTCGGTGCCGCCCGAGGCCGCGAGCGTGTCCTTCCGGGCCTCGACCGGCATGGTCTCCTCGCCCGGCAGATCGGGACGGTCGTCGGGAGGTGTGGTCGTCATGGCACGAGCCCCATTCTGCGGTGCACCTCCGCGAAACGAGGATCGTCGCGTATGTGCACCAATCCCGGTTCGAACCGGAGATTCGGAAGCCATGCTTCATGCGCTGCAACTGCCTTGTCCAGCCGCGCGAAGGCCTCTTCTACTTCGCCGAGCGCCGCGTAAATCTCGGCGAACCACAGGTGATGTGCCGGCTCTTCGTCCTTCATACGCTGCATCCGGATCAACACTTCGCGTGCATCATCCATTCGCCCGGCCATGGCGTAGGCGTTGCCCAGAAAACCCAGCAGTGCAAGCTCCGGCTGCTCGCGCGAGAGCACCGACTGCTCGACGAGCGACACCGCCTCGTCAAATCGACCCTGCTTCTGTCGAACATCGGCCAGCCAGATCAGCGCTTCGTGATGATCGGGATCGAGTTCGAGCGCAGCTCGAGCGCAGCGAGCAAGACCTTCTCTGCCTCGGCAAGGCGGCCGGTGCCTGAATAGAGCATGCCAAGCCCGGTCAGAAACAGGGCGGAGACGGGATTCGCTTCGATGCCCGCCCTGTACTGCTTCTCCGCGTCTTCGTACCTGCCGGTCCACGCCAGCATTCGACCGTACTCCAGGTACGCAGTCGCGAGACCCGGGTCGATCGCGATCGCCCGCTCGAACGCCGACTCGGCCCTCGGCCAGTCCCAGTTCAAGAACATCGCCACGAGTCCGCCGGAGACATGCGCCTCCGACAACTTGTCATCGAGTGTGAGCGCCGTGTCGACATACGTTTGCGCCTCATCCCTGATCCCGAGTGGCTGCAGCGCACCCCAGCTCGCGAGAATGCATTGGGCGTCGACGAGCCCGCAGTAGGGCAGCGCATAATTCGGATCGAGTTCGATCGCCCGCTCGAACTGTGCTGCGGCTTTCCAGTCGTCTTCCGTGCTGTTTCTTTGCCACCAGAAATACCGGCCGCGCATATAAGCGAAGTGGGCATCGGGAACGGTCGTTCCGCCGCGGGCGAGACGGGATCGTTCATCGTCGGTCAATCTCAGTCGGAGCTCGTCGGCCACGCGATCGGCAATGTCAGTCTCAAGCTCCAGCACCTTGTCGAGCCGCCCCCTGAATGGGTGGCCCCACAGGCGGCGGTCCTCCTGCATGTCATCCAGCGACACCCGGATCGTCAGCTCGTCGCCACGTCGTATGAGACGTCCCGTGAGGACCGCGCGTACCCCCAGGGCTTGCGCGATGCGGTCCAGGTCTTCCTCGCCACGAAAGTGAAACGCAGTGCTGCTGGGCACGACCCGCAGCTCCGAAATCGTCGCCAGCCGATTGATGATGCTCTCTGCGATGCCGTCGCAGAGGAACGCTGCGTTCTCATCGCCGCTCTCATTTATGAACGGGAGTACCGCGAGCGATTGGAGCGGTGGCTTTGGCCAGCCAAAGCAGCCATACACTCGCTACCACGATCGCAACGAGAGCAAGCCCTGCACCGACGAAGCGGTATCGTCGGCGCGAAGCACCCGGAGGCCGGGATCCCCGTCCACTCGACGGACCCCGCTCGCCGATCACCGTTCGCAAGCTGAAAGCGAGATCCCGTGCCGACTGATAGCGGTCGTCCGGCCGCTTCTCCAGGCAGCGCATCACGATGGCATCGAGCTCGGCCGGTATCCGCGCCGCGATCCGTGAGGGGGGTTCGACGTCCTCCTGCAGCGTCGCGGCGAGCGAGTCAGCAACCGTGTCGCGCGCGAAGGTCGCGCGACTGGTGAGCATCTCGTACACCAGGCAGCCGAACGCGAAGATGTCGCTGCGGGAGTCCGCCGGCTGCCCCCTCGCCTGCTCGGGCGCCATGTAGCCGGGCGTGCCCAGCACGGCGCCCGGCGTCGTGTCGCGAGCGACCGTTGTCGCGTCGGTGCCGCCGCTTCCGTCCTGCGGTACCGTGCACGCGAGGCCGAAGTCGAGCACCTTGACGCGGCCGTCGCGCGTGAACCGCACATTGTCCGGCTTCACGTCGCGGTGCGCCACGCCCCGGGCGTGGGCGGCGGCGAGGGCGTCGGCAATCCCCGAAGCCACCTCGAGGCATTTGCGCCAGGAGCGGCCGTGCTGTCGCAGGTAATCCGCCAGCGACTCGCCGTCGATGTACTCGAGAACGAAGTACTTCCTCCCATCGACCTCCTCGAGGCCATGGACCGTCGCAATGTTGGGATGATTCAGGGAAGCCAGCAGCCGCGCCTCCCGGTTGAATCGCTCGAGACGCTGCTCGTCTCCCGCGAACTCGTCCGGGAGGCACTTGATCGCCACCTCACGATCCAGCTTGGTGTCCTGGGCGAGATAGACCACGCCCATCCCGCCGCGACCGATCTCGCGAATCACCTGATAGGGGCCGATCTGGGCGGGAATGTCCGTCACGGAGGCCCATGATACGGCCAAGTGGCGGTCGTCTGGCCCGCTGCCGTGCCGCAGAGCGGTCCGACGGCGACGAGGAGTAGCTGAAGTATGATCGTCAGCATCGAGTCATGGTGCAACGATTGAGTGCAAGAGAGTCGATAACCGTGCGACCCTGAACTTGCCGGCACTTCGCACCAACTCGTCTCGCTGTTTTCACCGCGGAATCCGTTCCCGAAACGCGTTGGGTTCCCACTATTCACCCATAACCCCAGGGTCACGAGACTCTGGGGTTGTTCGTGCGCGGAGGCCGCTTGGTGGCC
>JBDGXI010000222.1:0-2961 GCA_039584685.1 Gemmatimonadota bacterium
GCGTCGGCCGCGAGCATCTGCGCCGTGAAGCGCTGCAGATGCCATCCCTTGATCGCCAGGCGGATCGCCTTGACCAGACCCATCGGCCGCGTCAACAGGGTGTGCGCGAGGAACTCGGCATAGGCGGGTCCCTGCCGCGAGAAGAGCTGCAGGCGCAGGGAGCGGATGAGTGCCAGAAGCTCGGCCCGCGAGGGCCCTCGCTTGGGCCGCGGCCAGTGCCCGAGCCGCGCCACGAGCGTCTTGCAGCGCGCGAAGTAGGTGCGCAGGTCGGGCCCGTAGAGACTCTCCAGGACCTTGCGATAGCCGTCGATCAGCACGTCGCGGTCGAGCTCGGGAACGAAGTTGAGCGCAATCTCGACATTGTTACCGCTCGACTCGGCCAGAAGCCGTCCCTCGTTCTCGAGCCGAGAGTAGAGATTCGTGCCCCTGAGCGCCGTCAAAAGACCGACCATGGCGATCGGGATGCCCGCGCGCTGGATGAAGTCGACCTGGGCGTCGAAGATCTCGGGACCGTCGCCATCGAGCCCCAAAATAAAACCGGCGGTTACCTCCAGGCCCTTTGCCTGGATCGTGCGAACGGCGCGGAGGAGAAAGTCCTCCTCACCGCGTGCGGCGTTCTGGGGCTTGTTCGTTCGCCGCAACGCCTCCGGATTCGGGCTCTCGATACCGACAAAGACCATCGAGAAGCCAGCCTCGACCATGGCGTCCATCAGCGGCTCGCTGCGAGCGAGGTTGATGCTCGCTTCCGTGTAGAGGTCGAACGGAGTGCCGTGCTCCCGCTGCCAGGAGGCGATCGCCGGCAGGAGCCGCATCGCTTCCCTCTTGTTGCCGATGAAGTTGTCATCGACCAGAAAGAGAGCTCCGCGCCAGCCGAGCAAATGGAGCGCATCGAACTCGGCCAGGATCTGCTCGTTGGTCTTCGTTCGCGGCACCCGCCCGAAGAGCTTTGTGATGTCGCAGAACTCGCAGTCGAAGGGGCAACCGCGCGAGAACTGGAGCGCCATCGAGCCGTACGCCGACAGGTCCAGAAGGTCAAACCGCGGCACCGGTGTCGTAGTCAGAGCCGGCTTCGACTCGGGCCGGTACTCCCGTACAGCCCGTCCCGCTACCCAGTCGGCGAGAAAGCGAGGAAAGGTCTCCTCGACCTCGCCCAGGAGGAAGTGATCCGCTCCCGCGATCTGTGAGGTGAACGAGGTCGGGTGCGGTCCCCCGACCGCCACCGGCTTGCCCAGAGCGTTGCAGCGTGCGAGTACTTCCCGCAGCGACCGCTGCTGGACGACCATGGTCGAGGTGAGTACGAGGTCGGCCCATCCGAGGTCGGAGTCGTCGAGCGGCTCGACGTTCAGATCCACCAGTCGCAGCTCCCACGACGTAGGGAACATCGCCGCGACCGTCAACAAACCGAGCGGCGGCATGGACGACCGCTTGCCGAGCAGCTCGAGCGCATACCGAAAGCCCCAGTACGACGGTGGAAACTCCGGGTAGACGAGCAGGGCGCGGGGCACTGAGGCCCTCATTCTTTCCAGGCCTTCCGCTCTCGGTCGACCGAGTCGCAGAACATGCCTGACAGCCAGCGTACGCCCATGGCGTGCGAAGCGCAAGAACAGATGCGATCAGACTCCGCCGGAAGCCGGGAGGAATCGCTGGGTCCGAACAATAGGCGCAGACACGAACCCTCCAGGGCATCACGATCTCGCCGGGTCTGGCGGAGGGAAGCCTGCACCTGCATCGCGACCTCCTTGGTCCCATCGATGCCCCAGAGGACATCGAGCCACACGCTGTCGAAGAAGAGCACCTGAGTCTCGACGTCGCGGTTACGCAGCCCGATGATGTCGCAGTAGTAAAGGAACAGCTCACGCAACTAGGTGCGGAGATCAAGATGTCTGCTCTCCCCAGCCTGGGAGCCATGATAGAGACTCCAGCCTCGGCTCTCTCGGCGCGAAAGATCGCTCGGCACGTCGACTTCCTGAGTTTCGGCACCAACGACTTGACACAGTATGCGTTCGCGGCTGACCGCGACAATGCAGCGGTGGACCGCTACTTCGACGACGCCGCGGATCCCATATTCAGACTGCTGCGCATCACCCATGACGACGTACCGGATGTACCCCTCTCCGTGTGCGGCGAGCTTGCGGGCCGGCCAGAGCACATTCCCAAGCTCCTGCAGTGCGGGATGAGAACTGTCAGCGGCGCTCCGCCATCGGTGCCGATGATCAAAGAAGCCATCCGCAGTTCCTCGTGTACGGCGCCGTTGACACGAAGCCACTGACTGTGCGGTCCAACGAGAGAAACCCGGCGCACGCGATCGCATCGAGAACTCGACATCTGCAGTCCCTCGACGGCGGGCCTCGAATCCGTGGCTCAAAGGCCTATCCGAGCACCACCTGAACGTCGTGCTCGCGAGCGTCGTCGGCCAAAGGGACAAGCGCTTCTCCCGTAAGCAGGGTTCCGTCAAGGCTGACCCGGGATACCCCCCGGCACACTCCGTTCGGGTTTTCGACGGTGATCCGATAGAGCGCGTCGCCATGACGGTAGGCGATCTCGAAGCGTTTCCACTCCTTGGGAATGCACGGATCGATACAGAGGTCGGAACCCCGCTTGTGGAATCCGAGAATCCACTCCAGGCCCGCGCGGTAAAGCCAGCCTGCAGCCCCCGTGTACCAAGTCCATCCCCCCCGGCCCTCGTGAGGAGGTTCAGAGTAGACGTCCGCGGCTATCGCATAGGGCTCCACCTTGTACCGGTGAAGATCCGCCCTACCGCCCGTGTGCCAGATGGGGTTCAGCAGGTTGAAGAGATCGGTGGCCTTGTCTCCCTCGCCGAGCATGGCGAAGGCCGCGACCGACCAGACCGCGGCGTGGGTGTACTGGCCGCCGTTCTCCCGGATTCCGGGACGGTATCCCTTGATGTATCCCGGGTCCAGAGGGGTCCGGTCGAATGGCGGGGAGAGCAGCAGCAAAAGC